>JANMDX010000345.1:0-4096 GCA_031376505.1 Acidobacteriota bacterium | reverse complement strand
GCCATGAACCGCGTGTAGAGCCCGACGTCCTGCTGGAAGACGTCCTTCACGATGACCGGCAGCAGCGTCAGCATCGGCACGCCGAGGAACGCGGCCACGAAGCCCAGGACCGTGAGCGCGACGATCGTCGGCTGGGCCTTCACGTAGGTGAGGCCGCTTTTCATTTCGTCGAGCATCGGCTTGCTGCCAGAGGGGGGGATGTGCCGCACCTGCAGCGCGAGGAGTGCCGCGATGACAAACAGGAACGACACGCCGTTGAGCCCGAAGCATGCCACCATGCCGAAGGCGGTCAGCGCCGCGCCCGCAATCAACGGGCCGATGATGCGCGCCAGATTGAACTGGATCGAGTTGAGCGCCACGGCGTTTGGCAGGTTCTCTTTACTGACCAGTTGCGGGATCAGCGACTGGTAGGCCGGTCCGCCGAAGGCCTGCGCCACGCCGGTGACGGCCGAGAGCGCCAGTACGTGCCACACCTGGATCACGTTGAAGTAGACGAGGGTGGCGAGCACGAACGCCGCCGTCATCTGCGTGTACTGCGACATCAACAGCAGCTGACGGCGGTCCTTGCGGTCGGCAATCACGCCGCCGACGAGCGTGAGCAGCAGAATCGGCAGCTCGCCCATCAGCGAATCGAGGCCGAGGAAGAAGGCGGACGCCGAGCCGGTGAGCGTGACGATGAGCCACGCCTGCGCCACCTTCTGCATCCACGTGCCGATGGTCGAGCCGAGGGCCCCGCACCACAGCAGGCGAAAATCCCGATGCGTGAGCGCGGAAGCCAAGCGGCGCGCGGCCGCAACGAGGTGAACCTGCAAGCGCAGCGATCTTAACTCGGCGCGTCTATTTCGCGCCGTACTCCGCGTCGGTGACCTTCTGCATCCAGCGCGTCTCGCCGCCAAAGCCGATGTTGATCTGGATGAGCGGCGTGCCGGGCACGGCGCCGTGCCAGTGCACCACGTTGGCCCCGGTATAGTCGCTGTCGCCCACGCCCAGTTCCTTCACCGGCTGGCCCTTCTTCTGGGTGCGCATCCGCCCCTGCTCCACGTAGAGCAACTGGCCGTTGTCGTGGCTGTGCCACGCGGACCGGGCGCCGGGTTCGAACCGGCGGCGCGCCGCGCTCAGATCTTTCCCCTCGAGCACGGTCGAGAGCCCCGTGAAGCGCGGGTCGTCGGCCGGCGGTGGGGTCTGTCCCGTGGCCGTGAGGGTGATGGCGAGCAGACCCGCGGCGGCCAGAGTGCCGTGCACGGTCCACCGAAGGGTGGTGCGAGCGATCATGATGGCTCCTCTGATGAAAGGGGACGCTACTTCAAGGGCGAGTAGTCGGTGGCGGTGAGGAACACGGATTCCACCTTGCTCGTGAGGGAACCGTTCACCTGCGATTCCGACGCGACCTTCTTCCACTCGGGATCGTTGCGGAACGCGTCCCAGCTGACCTTGGCCGCCTCGCGGCTCTTGTGCGCCAGGAGATACACGAGCTGGTTCTGCGACGCGGGCGCGTCCATGGGTGCCATGTAGATCACGTTGCTCATGCCGTGCTTCTCGAAGATGCGCAGCGTGTGGTTGCGGAAGCGCGCGTGCAGATCGCCGAGCTTGCCGTCGGGCGCCGTGTAGGTGCGCAGTTCGAAGACGCGTCCTGCGGACTGTGCGCCGAGGGTCCCTTGCGTGATGGCGCCGGCGGCAAAGCCGGCCAGAAGGATCAGGAGGGCCGCGAATCGGTTTTTCATGCGCGTCAGGTTACACGCGTCAGCTTCCAGCCCCAAGTCCCAGATCGAATGGCTTGACTTTCGCTTTTGATTCGCTATCATGCGTTTACGCAAACAAAAGGCGAAACCCATGAGCCCAGCCACCGCCTCCGTTCAACTCGATGCGCCCGTCTCGGCCCGCGCTGCCGTGGAATCCCTGCTGCGCGCCCGCAAGCTCGACCGCACGCTCACCACGTCCCGCCCGCTCGAGGCGCCCGCACCAGGCGTGCCGTTCGACGTACAGGCGCTCGACACCTACCTTCATGGCGGCCTGCCGTCCGGGCAGTTGTCTGAAGTGGTGGGACCGGCCTCGTCTGGGCGCACCACGCTCGTGTGGCAGTGGATCGCGGCCGCTACTCGCCGGGGCGACACGGTGGCGCTGGTGGATACGTTCGACCGCTTCGACCCGGCGTCGGCCACGGCGTGCGGCATCGATTTGTCGCGGCTGCTGTGGGTGCGCGGGCAGGCCATTTCAAAGACCGCGTGCGCGGTGGATCCGGTGTGGCTGCCTGGCGTGCGTACCGTCGAGGGGCCCGGCACCATGGTGGAGCGCACGCTCGACCGCGCGCTCAAGGCGCTGAACCTGGTGCTGCAATCGGGCGTGTGCCCGGTGGTCGTGCTCGACATGGCAGATGTGCCGGCGGCGGCGCTTCGCCGCATTCCGTACACCACCTGGCTGCGCGTGCAGCGCCTCATTGAGGGCAGCGACACCACGTGCGTGCTCATCGCGCCCGAGCCCATGGCGCGCAGTGCCGGCGGCGTTACGCTCAACGTGCAGACGCCGGGCAGCGTGTCTCTCGTGCCGGTGTCGCCGCGTGCGGCGGCCTCCACGTCGAGCGTGCCAGCCTTCAGTGCGCCCTCGGGACCAAGCGCGTCGAGCCTGTCGAGTGGCCCTATTCGAGGGGATGTGAGCACGCGTGCGGCGTGGAAGGGCGAAGGTCCCCGCGCCAGACGGTTCGACGGACTGCGGTTCGAAGTGCGGGTGGCCTCGTCGCGCCGGCAGGTAGCCGGCCGCGTGCCTCTGGCCGCCGAGCCACGTGTCGATCGCCTCTGGGCGGAGCGCTAAGCCATGTTCGCCGCGCTCTATTCGGTGGCCGCGCCGGTCGACACGCTGGTGCGGGTGGCGCAGTCGTTTTCCCCGCGGGTCGAGGTAATGGGCCGGCTCGTGCTGTGCGACCTCACTGGAGTGGAACGTCTGTTTGGCGGTGCCCGCGATGTTGCAGGTCACCTCCGGCGCGCGCTGGTTGATGCCGGTGTCGTGCGTCTGGCAGTGGCGCCCACGCACACCGCCGCATCGCTGCTGGCGCTGGGGCGGCCAGGCGTCAGCGTTGCGCCCACACCGGCCGCGGCCCGCGCGGCGCTGTCGGTGTTGCCGGTGGCGACGCTTGCCGCCTGGGATGGGGGCAGAGATGGCGACAGCGCGGCCACCGGCGCGTCGCGCGCCACGGCCGGCGACGCCCCCTCGGGATGGGCGCATCCGCGCGATACGCATCAGGGCCCACAGACCCGCCGCCGGGTGCGCGGCCAGGTGCAGATGAGCCGCGGCAGCCGCCGCGCCGACGACACCGCACGCCTGCGCGCCAATCAGGCGCTCGATGTGCTGCGCCGCTGGGGCATCCGCACGCTGGGGGTGTTCGCCGATCTGCCGGCGGCCGAACTGTCGTCGCGCCTGGGGCCGCTCGGTCCGCGCTGGCAGCACGCCGCGCGTGGCGACGACCTGGCGCCGCTCGTGCCGCTGGTCGACGACGAGCCCTTCGACGCCTCGCTCGAGCTCGAATGGCCCATCGAAGGTCTGGAGCCACTCTCGTTCGTCCTGGGGCGCGTGCTGGAACCGCTCTCGGTGCGACTCGAACGCGCCGACCGCGGCGCCGCGGTGCTGCACACCGAATTGCACCTCACCACTCGCGACACCCACACGCGCACGTTGCAGTTGCCCGCGCCCATGCGCGATCCGAAAACGCTGCGCACGCTGATCTTGCTGGATCTGGAATCGCATCCGCCCTCCGCGGCCATCGACCGCGTGGTCGTGCGCGTGGAACCGACGCCCGGGCGCATCGTGCAGTGGTCGTTGCTGGAACGCGCGCAGCCCTCCACGGAACAGGTCTCTACCCTCATCGCGCGCCTTGGCGCGCTCATGGGCGAATCGCACGTGGGCTCGCCGGCGCTGGTCGACTCGTGGCGCCCCGGCGCTTTCGCCATGCAGCCTTTCGGGCAGCGGCTAGGGGCTAGCGGCTCGCGGCTAGATCAAGAACAGCGGCTAGGGGCTAGCGGCTCGCGGCTAGAAGGGACAGAAAGAACAGAATATGCAGGGGATAGTGTGACGGTAGGTAGCGCGACAGTTGGCGCGACTAGCCGCG
>JANMDX010000337.1:0-36465 GCA_031376505.1 Acidobacteriota bacterium | reverse complement strand
CACGTTTGAAGCGCGCGGCTACACGGCGTGGGACCCCACGAGCCCGCCCTGGCTGCTCGTGAACGGCAACTCGGCCACGCTCGTCATCCCCACGGCGTTTGTGAGCTGGACCGGCGAGTCGCTCGACAAGAAGACGCCGCTCCTGCGCTCGATGGAAGCGCTGTCGACGCAGGCCGTGCGCGCGCTCAAGCTCTTTGGCGTGCCGGCCTCGCGCGTGACCGCCACGTGCGGTCCCGAGCAGGAGTACTTCCTCATCGACCGGCACTTCTACTTCAACCGGCCCGACCTGATCAACGCGGGCCGCACGCTCTTTGGTGCGCGTCCGCCCAAGGGGCAGGAGCTGGAGGATCAGTACTTCGGATCGATTCCCGAGCGCGTGCTCGCCTACATGGCCGAAGTGGAGACCGAACTCTACAAGGTGGGCGTGCCGATCAAGACGCGCCACAACGAAGTGGCGCCGTCGCAGTACGAGCTGGCCCCGATCTTCGAGAGCATGAACGTAGCCACCGATCATCAGATGATGACGATGGAGACGCTCAAGCGCATCGCGCCGAAGTACGGCTTGGCCTGCCTGACCCACGAAAAGCCCTTTGCCGGCGTGAACGGCTCGGGCAAGCACGTGAACTGGAGCATGGGCGACGACCTGGGCAACAACCTGCTCAACCCGGGCGCCACGCCGCACGACAACATGCAGTTCCTGTTCTTCTGCACGGCCGTCGTGCGCGCCGTCGATACGTTTGCGGGTCTGCTGCGCATGAGCATCGCGAGCGCGGGCAACGACCATCGCCTGGGCGCCAACGAAGCACCGCCGGCCATTCTCTCGATCTTCCTTGGCGACATGCTCACCGACGTGCTCGAGCAGGTCGAAAAGGGCGGCGCCAAGTCGAGCAAGCACGGCGGCATGCTCGACATCGGCGTGTCGGTGCTGCCGAAGCTGCCGCGCGATGCCGGCGACCGCAACCGCACCTCGCCGTTTGCGTTTACGGGCAACAAGTTCGAGTTCCGCGCGGTGTCGTCGAACCAGAGCATCGCGTTCCCGGCCACGTGCCTGAATGTGGCCGTGTCGGAATCGCTCGACTACATGTGCGGCCAGCTCGAAGAGGCGGTCGCCAAGGGCGTCGCGATCGAAGACGCCGTAGCGGCGCTGCTCAAGGCCACGCTGAAGAAGCACAAGCGCATCATCTTCAACGGCAACGGCTACTCGCAGGAATGGCAGAAGGAAGCGGCCAAGCGCGGGCTGCTCAACCACAAGAACACCGTGGACGCGCTGCCCGAGATCATGTCGCCGGTGGCGGTGAAGGCCTTCGAGAAGTTCAAGGTGCTCAGCGAGCGCGAGCTGCACGCGCGCTACGAGGTGAACGTCGAAACCTACAACAAGACCATCAACGTCGAAGCGCAGCTGATGACGCTGATGGCCAACCGCTACATCCTGCCGGCGGCACTCGACTACCAGCGCGCCGTGGCCGCCAGTGTCGTGGCGGTGAAGCAGGCGGGCGGCGCGAGCAAAGAAGGCAAGAAACTGCTCGTCAAGATCGTGAAGACCATCGATCAGTTCCGCGTGCAGACCGATGGCCTCGAAGCGCTGCTCGACCATGCCGCGCCCTCGGTCGAGAAGCACGCGAAGTTCATGCGCGACAAGGTGGTGCCGGCCATGGGCCGGCTGCGCGACCTGGGCGACGCACTCGAGCTGATGGTGCCCCACACCACGTGGCCGCTGCCGACCTATCGCGAGATGCTCTTCATCAAGTAGAGCAAGCGGCTAGCGGCTAGGTGCTGGCGGCTAGAGTTCGGCATCTTCACACTTCACGCGGCGGGGAGCCACAGTTCCCCGCCGCGTGCCTTTTGCGGCACGCACGAGCGTGTGGCGGGCGCATTGTATGATCGCGCGTCGTGTCACCCAGGGTCAGGCTTCTGCTATGCGTCGCGGTGGTAGTCGTGGCAACCGTCGTGCGCTGCCTGCCCTTCATGGCGCCGGGCGTGCGCTTCGACGCCGACCAGGCCGTCGTCGGACTGATGGCCAAACACATCAGCGAGGGCCGTGCGTTCCCCGTGTTCTTCTACGGGCAAAGCTACCTGCTGGCGGTGGAGGCCTATCTGGCCGCGCCCGTCATGTGGGTGCTCGGCGCCACCGAAGTCGCGCTGAAACTGCCGCTGCTGGCCCTGAACCTCGCGACTGCGGTGCTGCTGATGTGGCGGCTGCGTCAGGACGTCGGCCTGTCGGCCGGCCTCGCGCTCATCGCGGCGCTGCCGCTCGCGTTGCCGCCGGTCGTACCGGGCGTGCGGCTGATGGACGCCATGGGCGGCAACATCGAGCCGCTGTTCTACACGCTCGTGCTGTGGGTGCTGCGTGACCGGATGTGGCTGTTCGGCGCGGCTCTCGGGCTCTTCGTGGCACACCGGGAACTGTCGCTCTATGCGGCCCTCGCGCTCGGGCTGCTTGGGCTCTGGCACCATCGCGGGCCCACCTGGGCCATGGTGCGGCACTGGGCGGTTGCGGCGCTGCTCGTCGTCGCGGCCCAGGCGGCGGTGCAAACGGTGCGGCCGTACGGCGCGATGTTCGGACCAGGCACGAAGGCCGAGACGCGGTTGCTGGATCTGTCGGTGCGCACCGCCATCGGGGCGCAAGTCTGTGTCGCCCCATCGACGTGGCCAACCCGTGCTCGCGCTCTGGTCACCGAGCACCTGCCGTACATGGCGGGAGGCGTGCCGGGACCCATGGTCGACGCGGGCGTCAATTCCGGCATGGGCCAGGGCAACCCCGGCCTCGCGCTCTGGGTGCTCGCCATCATCGGCGTCGGTGTGGTCAGCGGCCTCGCCGGCGCACGCCAGCCACGTGGTGACGGGCCTGGTGGGATCCCGGGCACCTGGTTGCCGGGCTATCTCGTCGCCGTCGGGGCCATCTCCACGGCGGTGTACGGGTTTGTCGCCTGTTCGAGCATCTCGCTGCTCTCGCTGCGCTACAACCTGGTGGCCGTCCTGCTGCCGGTCGGGGCCCTTGCCGCGGGCCTGGCCTCGCGGCACCGGGCCGTGCGCGCCGGGCTCATCACCGCGACCGTGATGTGGACCGCCCTGAGCGCGGGTGACTATGCCGCGCTCGCGCGCGAAATTCGCGGCGGGCACTGGCCCGACTATCGCGGCGACGCGGTGCGCGCGCTCGAGGCACGCGGCATCCATACCCTGTGGGGAGAGTATCGACTCTCCTACATCTTGAGCTTTCGGTCGCAGGAGCGCCTGGTCGTGGCCCCCGTCGACGTGCACCGCATCGACGAGTACGCACGCCGGGCGGCCGCGCGGCCCGTCCCATTTGTCACCTACCGGCCATGCGCTGACGGCGAGGTGCTGGTCCGGGGCATCTGGCTGTGCCCCACTCCGGAGTCACTTCCGCCGGTATACTGAGACGCCACGTCGGCTGACATCACGTAGACCATTCCATGCCCCGAATCTCTTCGTTCGCTCTTGTCCTGATGCTTGTCGCCAGCGCATCTGCCTGCGGCGGTGGCAGTGATTCCCCGACCGCGCCTACGGTGAACGTGCCCTTTCAGATCACCGACATCCGCGTCGGCACTGGGGCCGAAGCCGCCAACGGCCGGCGCGTCACCGTCAACTACACGGGCTGGCTGTACGTCGCGGGCGCCGTCGACAACAAAGGCACGCAGTTCGACACCAGCAACGGTAGAGGCGCCTTCTCGTTCCTGCTAGGCGGCGGCGGCGTGATCGCCGGTTGGGAGCGCGGCGTTGTCGGTATGCGGGTCGGAGGGCAACGTCGGCTGATCATCCCGCCGGAACTGGGTTACGGCGCCGCAGGCAGCGGGCCCATCCCGGGCAACGCCACCCTGGTCTTCGACATTGAGTTGCTGTCGGTGCAGTAGCGACGGCCGACAGTAGCGGCTAGGACGATCCTCGCGGAATCGGCGGATGTTCCTGCAGGCCACGCCGGCTCACGCCCGCCAGCTCGAACGTGTCGCCGGTAGCGGCGCGGTTGTACATCACCCAGGTCTGCACCCCGCCGGACCCAGCGACGGCAATTCCCAGCGGATGCCGGCGCGGAATGCGGATGAATTCCTCGTAGCTGCGGAAGCGGACGGGCCGCGCACCGAGCACCACCGGCTCGGCGCCTTCGATGGGCAGCACCCAGGCGCCCACGACGGCGCCCTGCCAGCGAGGGTCTGGCGTGCGCACGATGAGATCCACGTACACCGCGTTGGCGCCGACGCCAGCCGGCACGTACATCGACACCTCTGTGACACGGCGCTCCCCGATGGCGGCGGTCTGGGCAGCCAGGTCTTCGACGGCGCGCCTCGCCCACCGCCAGGGTTCGCCACTGGCGGCATAGACCCGCACGGTCGAGACCGGCACGCCCTCGCTCGTCTCTATGCCCACGATCGCAGGCGGAGTGGGCGACGGAGGCCCCACGAGTTGGGGCGGCAAGTCCACGACCCACGCCCGGCCATCGAAGGTGGCAATGGGATGGCGCCGGCCCGAGACGTCCACAGCCCGCACAGCAAAGGATTCGGCCTTCGCGACCGAATGGCTCGGATCGGGACCCGCAGAGAGACCGCCGACGGCGAACCACGCCGCCAGGGCTGTGCCCCGCCGCCATCCGCCGTGGACGCTCCACCCGGCCATGCGCCCCAGTGTAACGCCGACGTCGTTCCGATGGCGCCGCCACGATGGCGCCCGCGCCCGCCCGCGACGGGTCGGCTAGCCGGGAAACTGCCCGAGCGCCACGAGCAACGCCAGACGGGCCAGCCGCGCCCGATCCTCGGCCTGCGCCACGGCCGACTCGGCATCACGCGCGCGGCGCTGCGCGTCGACCAGCTCGATGTTCGTCGTGGCACCGGCGCGGAAGGCCACGTCGGTGATGCGCAGCACTTCGGCCGCGTGCGACGAGGCGTCGCGCGCGTAGCGCAGCGCCCGCGCCTCCGCGGCAATGACCGTGCGCGCCACGCGCACGTCGGATCGCGCGCGCAGTTCGCCGTCGCGCCGATCGACCGTGAAGAGGGCCACGTCCGACTCGCGGCGGGCGCGGGCGGCGTTGCGCTGACCGCCGTCAAACACCGGCACCGCGGCACTCACGACCGCCCGCCACGTGCCCGCGGGCTGGAACAACCCGGCCGGGGCGAGCAACAGCGGCTGAAACGAGGCACTCACCGTGGGCACCCAGTCGCGCCAGCTGTCCGCCACCACGCGACCGGCCGCGTCGATGCGCGCGTCGAACAGGCGGATGTCGGTGCGGGCCGACAACCACGAGTCGCCGTCTTCTGCAGGCGTCTCGAGCGCAGGCTCGCCGGCGGTGTCCACGGCGCGGTCCACGGCCAAGAGCAAGCCCAGCGCCTCGCGTCCAAGCTGCAGCGCCAGGCGCGCACGCTCGAGCAGTTCATCGTCCACGGCCAGTTCCTGGGCCGCGCGCAGTTCGTTGAGCCGGCTGCCCACGCCGCCTTCGCGGCGGGCCGTGGCGTAGTCAAGCTGCGCCTTGGCCGTGTCGCGCGCCCGCTCGTTGACCTCGAGTTGACGTTTGCGCCCGACCACCGCCAGGTACGCTTCGGCCGCGGCCACGCCGACTTGCCGCCGTACGTCGTCGACCGACATGCGAGCAATCGCCACCTGGTCGGCGGCCTGCACGCGAGCCGCCCGCTGCGCCGAGGCCAGTAACGGCACGTCGGCCGAGGCGCTAAACGCCACTTGCGTGCGCGGCGTCACGACGTTGCCGTCGAACCCGCGTTCGCCGTCGAGCACGGTCGTGATGACATTGCCGCTCACCCCGGGGCGCACGGCCGCGCGCGCCTGCATCAGCAACGCGTCGGCGCCACGCACGGCGGTGGAGGCGCGCTGCACGGTGAGGTTGTTGGCAATCGCGCGTTGCACGGCGTCGTCGAAGGTGACGACCTCGGCGGCGGGCGCGGGCGGTGGCTGGGCGAACGCCGTCCGCGTCACGACGGCCGTCAGCCACAGCGCGAGCGCCGCGCGACTGCGGCGTGGACTACGCACCGGCCACCCCCTCGATTGCGTGGCTGCGGGGCGGACGGCCGGGCACGAGGGTTCGAATGACGACATACAGCACCGGGATGAAGACAATCGACAGGAAGGTGGACGCGATCATGCCGCCGGCCACCGTCGTGCCCACCGAGTTGCGGGCCGCCGCGCCCGCGCCCGTCGCAAAGGCCAGCGGCAGCACCCCGAGGATGAAGGCGATCGACGTCATCAGAATCGGCCGCAACCGGATGCGCGCGGCCTCGACCGCTGCCTCCGTGATGCCGAGGCCCTGCTCGCGCAACTGCTCGGCGAACTCCACGATCAGAATCGCGTTCTTGGCCGCCAGACCCACGAGCAACACCAGACCGACCTGACAGAACACATCGTTGGCCAGACCGCGCCAGAGCTGCGCGCCCAGTCCGCCCAGCACGGCCAGCGGCACGCCCAGCAAGATGATCACGGGCAACACCCAGCTCTCGTACTGCGCGGCCAGCACGAGATACACGAGCAGTACGCTCAGCGCGAAAATGAACAGCGCCTGCGACCCGGCCTTGATCTCTTCGAGCGACTGCCCCGCCCACGCGAAGTCGAACCCCGGCGGCAGCGTGTTGCGCGCCACGACTTCCATGGCCGCCAGCGCTTCGCCCGAGCTGAGCCCAGGTGCCGCGGCGCCCGTGATCTCGGCCGAGCGGAACAGATTGAAGTGGCTGATCACCTGCGGCGCGGTCACTTCCGACACCCGCACCACCGTGTCGAGCGACACCATCCGGCCGCCGGCTGCACGCGCATAGAGCTGCTTCAGGTCTTGCGGCGTGGCGCGGAAGCGCTGATCGGCCTGCACGAACACGCGGTACGCCCGGCTGTTGAAGTCGAAGTCGTTCACGTACTGCGAGCCCAGAAACACCTGCAGCGCGTCGGTCACCTCGCGCATGGGCAGGCCGAGCGCCCGCGCCTTGTCGCGATCGATGTCCACGCGCAACTGCGGGTCGTTGGCGCGGAAGCCGCTGAAGAGCCCCGCGACGCGGCCCGACTGGTTGCCGGCAGCCGCCACCGCACTGGTGGCGTCGGCCAGCCCTGCGATGTCGCCCCCGGTCTGGTCGAGCACCTCGAACTGGAATCCGCCAAATACCGACAAGCCCTGAATCGCCGGCGGTGCAAAGGGCACGACGATGGCGCCAGGAATGCCGAAGAGCGGCCCGCGGAGGCGGTTCAGCACGGCCGACAGCGACTGGTCGGGCCGGCGTCGCTCGGCGTAGCTCTTGAGCGACGTGAAGATCAGGCCATTGTTCGGCGCGGCGCCGCTGAAGCTGAAGCCCATCACCGAAAATGCCGAGGCGATATCCGGATCGGCGTAGAGCACCTTCTCGACTTGCTTGGCGATGCCGTCGGTGTACTCGAGCGACGCCCCGCCCGGCGCCTGCACGACGGTGATGAAGTAGCCCTCGTCTTCTTCTGGCACGAATGCCGTGGGGACGGCCTGCGAAATCGCCCAGGTGGCCCAGAGCCCGCCGGCAAACACGACCAGCATCAGCCACTTCCAGGCCAGCGCCTGGCGCACGGTCACGACGTAGGCCGAAGTGCCAGCGTCAATGACCCGGTTCACGGAAGTGAAGAACCATCCGTGGCTGTGCACCTCCTTGTCGAGCAGCAGCGCCGCGAGCGCGGGCGTCAGCGTGATGGCATTGAACACCGACAGCACGACGGCAAATGCGATCGTGAGCGAGAACTGCTGGTAGAGCCGCCCGGTCGTGCCCGGAAAGAACGCGACCGGCACGAACACGGCCACGAGCACGATGCCAATCACAATCACCGCGCTCAGCACTTCCCGCATCGCGTCTACGGCGGCCTGGTAGGCCGACTTCTTGAACTCGCGCATATGGCGCTCGATGTTCTCGACCACCACGATGGCGTCGTCGACCACGATGCCGATCGCGAGCACGATGCCAAAGAGCGTCAGCGTGTTGATCGAGAACCCGAACAGCTTTACGAACGCAAACGTGCCGATGAGTGACACGGGGATCGTGAGCGCCGGAATGATCGTGCTGCGCCAGTTCTGCAGGAACAGGAACATGACGAGCACAACCAGCACGAGCGCCTCGGCCAGCGTCTTCAGCACTTCGACGATCGACTCACGCACGACCGTGACGTTGTCAAACGCCAGCCGCCATTCGAGGCCGGGTGGGAAGCTCTTCTGGATCCGGGTCATCTCCTCGAGCACGCCGTCGTACACCTCCAGCGCGTTGGCTGTGGGCAGCAGCGCGATGCCCATGCCCGCCGCCTCGAGCCCGAGGAAGCGCAAATTCGACGCGTAGTTCTCGGCGCCGAGCTCGACACGGCCGAGGTCCCTCACGCGCACGAGCGCTCCGTCCTTGCCGCCCGCCACGACGACGTCGGCAAACTCCGCCGCCTCGGTGAGCCGGCCCTGCGCGCGCACACTCAGGTTGAACATCTGGTCGGCCGCCGCGGGCGCGTCGCCCAGGGCGCCGGCCGCGACCTGTACGTTCTGCTCGCGCAGCGCGCCTACGACGTCGCCGGCGGTCAGGCCCCGCGCAGCGAGCTTGCCCGGATCGATCCACAGCCGCATCGCGTAGCGGCGCTCGCCGAAGATGATGACGTCGCCTACGCCGGGGACGCGTTTCACGGCGTCGCGCACGTAGCGGTCGATGTAGTTGCTGATGTACTGCGCGTCGTAGCGGTTGTCCTTCGTGAAGAAGCCCAGCCCGCCCATGAACCCCGCGGTGTTCTTCGTGACCGTGATGCCGTTGGTGCGCACGTCGGCCGGCATCCGCCCGAGTGCCTGATTCACGCGGTTCTGCACGTCGATGGCCGCCAGATCGGGATTACGGTCGATGTCGAAGGTGACCGTGATGGTGCTGATGCCGCTGTTGGTGCTCGACGACTGCAGGTAGGCCAGACCTTCGACGCCGTTGATGGCCTGTTCGAGCGGCGTCGTGACCGCAGATTCCACGGCTTGTGCGTTGGCGCCGGTGTAGATCGCAAAGACGGTGACCGACGGCGGCGCCAACTCGGGGTATCGCGCAATCGGCAGCGTGGGAATGGCGATCGCCCCGGCGATGACGACGACGAGCGCCAGCACGGTCGAGAGAATGGGCCGGCTGATGAAGGTGTCTGGACGCATGGCGGGCCCCTGCTACTTGGCGGCGCCGGCCGGCGCCGCGGAGACCGCGGGGGCTGGCGCCGCTGCGCTGACCGACACCGGTGCGCCGTCCCCGATCTTCTGCACGCCCGACACGATCAGCCGGTCGCCCACCGACAGGCCCTTGGTGACCACGTAGTCGTTGCCTGCGAGCCCGCCGAGTTCCACGGCTCGCTGACGCGCGATGGTCTTGTCGCCGGCGCCCTCGGCCACGAACGCGAAGTACTTGCCGTTGATGCGCGTCATCGACACGAGCGGCGCGGTGAGCGCGGTGGTCGCACGCCAGACGATGCGGGCGCGCACGAACTGGTCGTTGCGCAGGCCGCCCGGCCGGTCGAGCGCGGCTTTGGCGAGCACCGACTGCGTGGCCGGATCGACCGAGGGCGCCACAAACGTCAGCGCCGTCGTCACGAGCGTGACCCCGCGGTCGTCCACGAGCCGCACGGGCAGGCCAACCGCCAGGTCGGGCGCCTGTTGCACCGGCACCTGCAGGTAGACCTCGAGGCTCTGGTTGTCGTCCACCGTCGTGAGCACGGTGGTACGGGTCACGCGGTCGCCCACGCGCACCGGGATATCGCCCACCACGCCGGCGGCCGGCGCCAGCACGCGGTGGTAGCCGAGTTCCACGCGCTGTTCGCGAATCTGCTGGTCGAGCGCGGCCAGTTGCGCGTCGCTCGAGCGGCGCGCGTTGTCAGCCTGATCGTGCTCCTGCTGACTCACGGCGCCCGCCGCCAGTAACGTACCGAGGCGAGTGGTTTGCTGCGTCCAGTACGCCAGGTCGGCCTCGCGGGCTGCCCGCTGCGCTTGAAGCGTCGCCACCGCGGCCTCCTGACGCCCCGCATCGATCTCGAGCAGCACGACGCCTGCGCGCACGCGATCGCCCGACCGCGCGGCGATGCGCGTGACGAAGCCTTCGACCTGTGGCTGCACGGTCGCGGACCGCCGAGACTTCACCGTGCCGATGAGCTCGGTCGTCTCCTCCACGGGGCTCATCGCCATCGTGATGGCCTCTACACCCATCGGCGGGAAGCCGCCACCGGGGGGACCGCCGGCACCCGGTGCCTCCGACGCGCCCCGACCGCAGCCGGCAATGGCCACGACCGACAGCCACGAGGCAAACCGAACGACCGTCACCGGCAGGCACGCCACACGAAACATACGGGACAACTCCACAGGCAGCACCACCACGGCCAGACGGCAACGAACGTCCCAACTGCGGGCGTCGCTCGGTGAGGGCTCGACCATTCTACGCCGGGCGCATGAAGGCCGACTCGGCCCGACCAAAACTTCGTGGTACGCTTTGGGCGACATGCCTGTGACGCCGCTCGACGCCGCCGAGGTTCGCCGCATCGCCGCCCTCGCCCACCTTGCTCTCACCGACGACGAGGTCGGACTCTTCGGGCGCCAGCTGGCCGAGATTCTCGACTACGTGCGCGAGCTTCAATCGGAGGACACGACTGGCGTCACGCCGATGTCACACGCCTCGGGCGGCGAGGCCCACGAACGGCTCGATGAGCCGCATTCGCCCCTGACGCGCGCCGAGGCGCTGAGGAATGCGCCCGAGGCGACGACTGAAGCGGGATTGTTCAAGGTGCCGCGGGTGATGGCATGAGTGAACAGTCAGGACCGCTGGCACAGGCACGTGACCAGATCCGGCGCGGCGAACGCACGGCCGAGGCGGTGACCCGCAAAGCGCTCGACACTATCCGGCGTCAGGAGCCCCTGCTCGCGGCGTTCACGGCCGTGTCCGCGGAGCGCGCAATAGCACAGGCCGTGGCCATTGACCAGGCGCGTTCCCGCGGCGAGACGCTCGGCCCACTCGCCGGCGTACCCATCGCGGTGAAGGACAACATCAGCACCAGGGGCGTGCCGACCACGGCAGGCTCCAAAGTGCTGGCGGGGTACGTGCCCCCCTACGACGCCACCGTCGTCACGCGGCTGGCTGCGGCCGGCGCCATCGTGATCGGCAAGACCAACTGCGACGAGTTCGCCATGGGCTCGTCCACTGAGAACTCGGCCTTCGGGGCGACCGCGAATCCATGGGCGCTCGACCGCGCCCCCGGAGGCTCGAGCGGCGGCTCGGCCGCCACGGTGGCGGCGCGGGCAGTTCCGGCGTCGCTTGGCTCCGATACGGGCGGCTCGATCCGCCAGCCCGCAGCCTTCTGCGGCATCGTAGGCCTCAAGCCGACCTACGGCCGGGTCTCGCGCTATGGCCTGCTGGCCTTCGCGTCGTCGCTCGACCAGATCGGCCCGTTTGCCGTCACGGTAGACGATGCGGCCGCCGTGCTGTCCGTCATCGCGGGACAGGACGGATACGACGCCACGAGCGCGTCACGTCCGGTGCCGGCGTGGACCAGCGAGGGCGATGTGCACGGACTCCGCATCGGGGTGCCGCGCGCCTTCATCGCAGGCGTCGACCGCTCGGTCGGTCAGGCGTTCGAAGAGGCGCTCGCCGTCTGGAAGGACCGCGGTGCCACGGTGGTGGACATCGCGCTCCCCAACGCATCGCTCGCCATCCCGGTCTATTACCTGATTGCCACCGCGGAAGCGAGTTCGAACCTGGCGCGCTACGACGGCGTCCGCTACGGCTACCGCACGGCGCTCGGCCCCACCGACTCCCTGCGCGACATGTACGAGCGCACGCGCGACGAAGGATTCGGCGCGGAAGTAAAACGGCGCATCATGCTCGGCACCTACGTGCTCAGCGCCGGCTACTACGATGCCTACTACGTGAAGGCGCAGCAGGTGCGCGCCAAGGTGCGCGACGACTACGCCGCGGCGTTTGCGTCGGTCGACGTCGTGGCCACGCCCACCACGCCCACGCCAGCCTTCAAACTCGGCGAGAAGACCGCCGACCCCCTGCAGATGTACCTGGCGGACATCTTCACGGTGAGCGCCAATCTGGCGGGCGTGCCGGCCGTCAGTCTGCCGTGCGGCCTGTCGCCGGACGGGCTCCCCATCGGGTGTCAGCTCACAGCAGGAATGTGGGACGAGGCGTCGCTCATCCGCGCGGGTGCGGCCTTCCAGCAGGCCACTGATTGGCACTGGCGTACGCCGACGGCCATCGAGGGCCGATAGCGCGCGTCAGGCCACCGCGGCCGGGCGCTTCATGAACGACCACACGACCACGCCAAGCAGCAGGAACGGCACGAGCGGCAGCAGCACGGCGAGGAAGGCTACCACCAGGCCCACGACGACCACGCCGCCGACGCCTACCGCCACCACCGGCGCCACAACGAGCATGGCCACCATGCCCAGCACCGCCGCGGCCATGCCCACCACCAGCTTGACGGCGCCGAGTGCGAGCCGTACCGGCAGCAACACCAGCTTCAGCACCAGCCAGACCACGCCGATCATGCCGACCACGGCGGCTCCGGCAACGCCGACCGCACCGAGCGCGAGCACTGCACCCATGCACCCCTCCCTCGGCGGCACTGTCCCGCCCACTTGTGAGGACGAGTACTCGCCGAGGCGGGTTCAATCAGGCGCGGTTCTTTTCGAGCAGCACTTCGAACTCGGGCAGGTCCCATTCGACCAGTCCCTGATTCACTTCTTCCATGGCCAGGCGCTCGGGCTTCACCGCGCGCTGCGAGCCGGCATCGAGACGCACGGTCGCACCCTTGCGCAACTGCTTGGCGCGCGCGGCCGCGACGTCGACATAAAGGAAGCGGCTCTCGATGGGCCGGGCCTGCGGACGCACGACCGGAGCAGCGGCCTGAGCGTCCAGAGCGTTCTCGGTATCGGACATAGCTCCTCAGCCTAACGAATTCCCGCGCCAGGAATCAATCCCGCCGAGTGCGGACGGACTTGGCCGTCGGCGTCACCAGGGCGCCCACGACCCAGGCGGCCAGGCCGGTCACGAGCGCACCGAGGATGGCCGACCCGAACGACCGGACGTCGAAGCCTGGCACGAGCGCGGCCGCCAGCGCGAACGCGGCTCCGTTGACCACGAAGTAGAAGAGCCCCAGCGTCAGAATCGTAAGGGGGAACGTGAGGAACGTGAGCACCGGGCGCACGACGGTATTCACGATCCCCAGCACCGCAGCTCCGGCGGCGAGGGCGCCCCATCCGGTCACGGTCACGCCGGGCACGAGCTGCGCGGTGACCCACAGGGCCACCGCCAGCACCAGCCAATGCGCCAGGAAGCTGGTCATCTTACGACGCCACCGCGACCGGCACGCTCCGAGACTTGGACTCCTCGCGCAGCGGCAGACGGACCCGAAGCACGCCGTCCTTGTACTCGGCCGCCACCTTCGACGCGTCGACGGCAGGCGGCAGGGCAAAGCGGCGGTTGAACCGGCCGTACGCCCGCTCCACCCGCCGGTAGTCTTCGGGCTTCACCTCGGCCGGCAGCACGCGCTCGCCGCTGATGGTCAGCGTGCCGTGCTCCACCGTGACCGAGATGGCCTCGCGGGCAACCTCGGGCAAGTCCGCCGTGATGACGAGGCCCTTGTCGGCCGCCTCGTAGATGTCCACCGCCGGCACCCACGCGCCGTCGCCACGCACGCGGCCCTGTAGCGCCGCGAGTTCACGAAACGGATCGAATCGCACGATAGCCATGTCCTTGCTCCTGTCTGTGTCTATAGGTTCTCTAGCCGCTAGCCGCTAGCACCTAGCCGCTGCTGAGTCACTTCGTCTCCGAGAATTCCGCGTCGACGACTTCGCCGTCGGCCGGCTTGTCACCAGCGTCACCGCCGGGTGCGCCGGGTTCGCCGCCGCCGGGCGCCTGAGTGGACTTGTAGAGCACTTCCGCCATCTGATGCGACGCCTTCTGAAGATCCGCCGCGGCGGTGGTAATCGCCGCGTGATCGTCGCCCTGCACGGCCGTCTTCGCCGCGTCGAGTGCCGTCTGCACCTTCTCGACATCGCCGGCCGGGAGCTTGTCCTTCGACTCGGTGAGCGTCTTCTCCACCGAGTAGACGAGCGAGTCGAGCTGGTTGCGCGCGTCGATCAGTTCGCGCTTGGCCTTGTCGTCGCTGGCGTGGGCTTCGGCGTCTTTCACCATGCGGTCGACGTCGTCCTTGGCCAGGCCGCTCGATCCGCTGATGGTGATCTTCTGTTCCTTACCGGTGGCCTTGTCCTTGGCCGACACATTGACGATGCCGTTGGCGTCGATGTCGAAGGTGACCTCGACCTGCGGCACGCCGCGCGGCGCCGGCGGCAGGCCCACGAGCTGGAACTTGCCGAGCGTGCGGTTGTCGCGGGCGAACTGGCGCTCGCCCTGCAGCACGTGCACTTCCACGCTGGTCTGGCTGTCGGCCGCGGTGGAGAACGTCTCGCTCTTGCGCGTGGGAATGGTGGTGTTGCGCGTGATGAGTGTCGTCATCACGCCGCCGAGCGTCTCGATACCGAGCGAGAGCGGCGTGACGTCGAGCAGCAACAGGTCTTTCACATCGCCGGCCAGCACGCCGCCCTGCAGCGCCGCGCCGATGGCCACGACCTCGTCGGGGTTCACGCCCTTATGCGGTTCCTTGCCGAAGAAGGCCTTCACGACCTCGTGCACGCGGGGCATGCGGGTCGAGCCGCCGACCAGCACGACTTCGTCGATGTCGCCGGGCTTCACGCCGGCATCTTCGAGGGCCTTCTTCACGGGGCCCATCGAACGCTGCACGAGGTCTTCGACCAGGGCCTCGAGCTTCGCGCGCGTGAGCTTCACGGTGAGATGCTTGGGACCGGTGGCGTCGCCGCTGATGAAGGGCAGCGAGATCTCGGTTTCCATGGCCGCCGACAGCTCGATCTTGGCCTTCTCCGCCGCTTCCTTCAGGCGCTGCAGGGCCATGCGATCCTTCAGCAGGTCGATGCCCTCGGCCTTCTTGAATTCGTCGGCGAGCCAGTCGATGATCTTGTGGTCGAAGTCGTCGCCGCCCAGGTGGGTGTCGCCGTTAGTCGACTTGACCTCGACCACGCCCTCGCCCACCTCGAGCACCGAGATGTCGAAGGTGCCGCCGCCCAGGTCGTACACGGCGATGGTTTCGTCTTTCTTCTTGTCGAGGCCGTAGGCGAGCGCGGCCGCGGTCGGCTCGTTCACGATGCGGAGCACGTTCAAGCCCGCGATCGTGCCGGCGTCCTTGGTGGCCTGGCGCTGCGCGTCGTTGAAGTAGGCCGGGACGGTGATCACCGCGTCGGTGACGGGCTGACCGAGGTGGTCTTCCGCCGCCTTCTTGAGCTTGCCGAGAATCATCGCGGAAATTTCGGGCGGCGAGTACTGCTTGCCGCGCACGTCCACCCAGGCATCGCCGTTGTCGTTCTTCGACACGCGATAGGGGACGCGCTTGGCTTCTTCGGTGACTTCGGTGAACTTGCGCCCCATGAAGCGCTTCACCGAGAAGACGGTGTTCTCGGGATTGGTGACGGCCTGACGCTTGGCGACCTGCCCGACCAGCCGGTCGCCGTCCTTGGCCACGGCCACCACCGACGGCGTCGTGCGCGCGCCCTCCTGGTTGACCACCACCACGGCCTCGCCGCTCTCCATGACGGCCACCACGGAGTTGGTGGTGCCGAGGTCGATGCCGATCACTTTGCCTTTGGTTGCCATGTGTCTGTCTCTCCTTCGTTGAGTTGAGACGAGTGTAGCACAAGATAAGGTTCACGAACGCAGATTATATTAGTTGAAGACACTCATATTTGACGATCCGTCGCTGATCGACAAGGGCGTCACCGCCCACTACAATGAAGTCTCCCTGAGCGAATCTGATATGCGCCCTCTCACGCGGTTGCCCATTTCGTCCGACGTCGGCGACGTCTCACCCGATGTGCGGCGCCTGTTCGACGAACTGGCCCGGCAGCGGCCGGAGCGGCACCACCAGATCACGGGCGAGTGCCTGCCACCGCTCGACGTCGCCGAGACCGCCGACGCCATCGACCTGCTGCTCGACCTCCCGGGTGTGCCGGCGGCCAACCTGCGGATCCTCGTCAAAGCAGGGGTCGTCATCGTCGCGGGCGAGAAAGACCGGCCCGACCAGTCGGCCCGCGGCCATGCCAGCTTCCATCTCGTCGAGCGCGACTTCGGGCGCTTCGCCCGCGCGGTGCGCGTGCACGCGGCCATTGAGGCATCGAAGGCTACCGCCACATTGAGGGACGGCGAACTGCGGGTGCGGCTGCCGAAGCTCGAGGAACGGCGGGGCCAGCCCATCATGGTGCCCATCACGGACGCGGCCCGATGACGCTGCTCTTCATCGGCGACATCGTCGGCCGGCCCGGCCGCGACCTGGTGCGCACGGGCTTGGCCGCGATCGTCGCGCACTACGGGATCGACTTCGTCATTGCCAACGGCGAGAACGCCGCGGCCGGCTTCGGGATCACCCGCGATATCGGCGAGCAGCTCTTCTCCTACGGCATCGAGGTCATGACGTCAGGCAATCACATCTGGGACAAGAAGGAAGTCCTCGACTACCTGCCGCGTGAGCCGCGTCTGCTGCGTCCGGCCAACTTCCCCGCCGGCGCGCCCGGCCACGGTGCGTATCTGGCCACCGCCAGAAACGGCGTGAAGGTAGGCGTCGTCAATGTGATGGGCCGCGTGTTCCTGGCCAGCATCGACGATCCCTTCACGACCGCCTCGCGCGAGGTCGCGCGGCTCAGGTCCGAGGGCGCGCAGCTCGTGTTTGTCGACATGCACGCCGAAGTCACCTCCGAGAAAATCGCCATGGGCTGGTATCTGGACGGCGCCGCGACGGCGGTCGTCGGCACGCATACCCACGTGCAGACCGCCGACAACCGGGTCCTGCCCAAGGGCACGGCGTATCTCACCGACGTCGGCATGACGGGCCCCCACGACGGGGTCATCGGCGTCGAAAAGGCGCCGGTCATCGCCAAGTTCCTGAGCGGTTTGCCGGCCCGGTTCGAGACGGCGAGCGGCGATCCCCGCTTGAACGGCGCCGTCATCACGGCCGACCCCGCAACGGGCCGGGCCACCGGCATCGAACGCATCAGCCTCGCTCCGTCCGACATCGACCGCCTCGCGCGGCCCGATGCCATACCGGCGTCGTGACGCGGAGCGGCCTGCCCTTCGACGAGCCCGACCCGGCACCGCCGCCGGCGCCCGTGCGCCGCGTGGTGTCGGTCGGTGAACTGACCGCCACGCTCCGCACGCTGGTGGAATCCGAGTTCTACGAGGTCTGGGTCGAAGGCGAGCTGTCGGGGGCGCGCGTGTGGAACACCGGCCACATGTACTTCACGCTGAAGGACGCGCAGGCCCAGCTGAAGGGCGTGATGTTCCGCTCCTCGCTGCGGCTGCTGAAGTTCACACCCGAAGACGGCGCGCACGTGGTCGCCCGCGGCCGCCTCAGCGTGTACGACCCGCGGGGCGAGTATCAGCTCGTGTGCGAGCACCTGGAGCCCAAGGGGCTCGGGGCGTTACAACTCGCCTACGAGCAGCTGCGTAAACGGCTGGCGGCCGAGGGCCTGTTCGACCAGGCACGCAAGCGGCCGCTGCCCGCACTGCCTCGCCGCATCGGCATCGTGACCTCGCGCGACGGCGCCGCGCTGCGCGACATCATTCGGGTGCTGCGACGGCGCTACCCGAACGCGCATCTCGTGATTGCGCCCACCCGCGTGCAAGGCGACGGCGCCGCCGCCGAGATCGCCCGCGCCCTGCGCCTCGTGTGCACGGTGGCGCACGTGGACGTGGTGATCGCCGGGCGTGGCGGCGGGTCCATCGAGGATCTGTGGGCGTTCAACGAGGAAGCCGTGGCGCGGGCCATTGCGGCGTGCCCGGTGCCAGTGATTTCCGCCGTGGGGCACGAAACCGACGTGACGATTGCCGACTTCGTGGCCGACCTGCGCGCGCCGACGCCGTCGGCCGCCGCGGAGATCGTGGTGGGCCGGAAGGACGAGTTCGTCGGACGCATCGTGACCCTGCACGGCCGCGCCCGGTCGGCCATGCGCGCCACGATGCAGCAGCGCACGACGCGTCTGCACTACCTGGAGGCCCGGCCCGCGCTGGCCGGCCTGCCGGGGCGTCTGGCGTTCCGCCAACGCCACGTGACCGAGCTGGCCGGATCGCTGCGGGTCGCGGCCGGCGCGACGCTTACGGGCCGCCGGCGACGGCTCGACCAGCTGTCCCGTACGCTCGACGCGCACCGCCCGCAGGAGCGCCTGGCGCGGGTGCGCGCCTCGCTCGTGCAGCTGCGCAGCCGGCTCGATGCCGCCGTCCGGTCGCGTCAATACGCGGCGCACGCCCGTGCGCGCGATGCCGCCGCGCGGCTGCACGCCCTCAGCCCGCTCGCGGTGCTGGGCCGTGGCTACGCGGTGTGCTGGAACAACGACCGCACGGCCCTCGTGCTGCGCGCCGACCGGCTCGCGCCGGGCGACCGCGTGCGCGTCACACTGGGTCAGGGAGAAATCGGCTGCGACGTGCGCGAGGTCTACGACGACGCCCGGCCGCCAGGGAGATCATGATGGACGACACAATCAAGGACTTCGAAGCCGCCATCGCGGAACTTGCCACCATCGTGAAGAAACTCGAGGACGGCGATCTGGCGCTCGAGGCATCGCTGGCGCTCTACGAACGCGGCGTGCAACTGCAACGCTTCTGCCACGAACGGCTCGAAGCGGCCGAACGACGCATCGACATCCTGAACGAGCGCGGCGAGCTCGTGCCGGCGCCATCGGCCCTTACCGAGATCGGACAGGACGAGGACCGGTAGTGACGCCGTTCGAGGAATTTGCCGCCGCTTGCCGCGGCGAGGTCGAGCGCGCGCTCGACGACTACCTGCCACGCCCGCCCGCGTGCCCCGCGGTCGTGGCCGACGCCATGCGCTACAGCGTGATGGCCGGCGGCAAGCGCCTGCGGCCGATCCTCGTGCTCGCGGCTGCCGACGCCGTCGCCACGGCCCGGGGCGACGACGCCGTGGCGGCCCGCCAGCTGGCGTTGCCGGCGGCCTGCGCGCTGGAATTGATTCACACTTATTCGCTCATCCACGACGACCTGCCGTCGATGGATGACGACGCCCTCCGGCGCGGCCGCCCGACCCTCCACACGGTGGTTGGCGAAGGCCAGGCCATCCTCGCGGGCGACGGCCTGCAGGCCGAGGCGTTTCAAGTCATTGCGCGCGAACCTCGGAGCGCCGATCCGGTCGTCGCGATGCGCAAGCTGCGCGTGCTCGACGTCGTGACCCGCGCGGCCGGTGCGGTGGGCATGGTGGGCGGCCAGGCCATCGACCTTGAAGCCGCCGGCAAGGGCGCCTCCGCCGTCGTCCCGCTCGATGGCGTCGCGTTGGCGGACATGCACGCGCGCAAGACCGGCGCGCTCATTCGCGCCGCAGCCGCCGCCGGCGCCGTCATGGCGGGCGCCGACGACGCGCAGCTCGAGGCGCTCGACCGCTGGGCGACCAATGTGGGCCTGGCGTTTCAGATCGTCGACGACATCCTTGACGTGGAGGGCGCCTCCGGCGATCTCGGCAAGACGTCGGGCAAGGACGCGGCCCACGGCAAGCCGACCTATCCCGCGCTCTTCGGCCTGGAGCGGTCGAGGGCCCTGGCCATCGAGGCCACCACGCGGGCCAGTGACGCCCTGGCTGAAGCGCGGCTGCGGCCCTCGCATCTCGACGCCATCGCGCAGTGGATCGTGGGACGCCGCTCGTGACCCGTCAGGGCACAAGGCGATGAAGCTGCGGCTGGATCAGTTGCTGGTGCGTCTCGGCCTGGTCGAGTCGCGGGAGCGCGCGCAGGCGCTCATCATGGCCGGCCAGGTGGATCTCGACGGACGGGCCGCGTCGAAGGCCGGCACGATGGTGTCGGAACACGCCGACGTGA
Source organism: Acidobacteriota bacterium (assembly GCA_031376505.1). Taxonomy (GTDB): domain Bacteria; phylum Acidobacteriota; class Vicinamibacteria; order Vicinamibacterales; family UBA2999; genus CADEFD01. The sequence goes on along the minus strand of JANMDX010000337.1, from coordinate 16,583 downwards.
AGGTCATCGGCCCCGACCATCCGTGGGTGAGCCGCGGCGGGGTGAAGCTGGCCCACGCTCTCGAGACGTTCGGCATCGCGGTCACCGGCTTGCTCGCCGTGGACATCGGCGCCTCGACCGGTGGCTTTACCGACGTGCTGCTGACGCGGGGGGCGCGTAGGGTGGTGGCCGTGGACGTGGGCCACAACCAGCTGCACTGGCGCATCCGCACCGACCCGCGCGTCGTCGTGGTCGAAGGCATGAACGCCCGACACCTCACGCCCGGCGACCTGCCCGACCTGGCCGGCGGCGCCGACATCGCGACGGTGGACGTGTCGTTCATCTCGCTCGCGCTGATTCTGCCCGCGCTGGCCACGATCGTCACGCCCGGCGCCGAGGTGGTGGCGCTCGTGAAGCCCCAATTCGAGGCCGGCCGCAAGGACTCGCCCAAGGGGGTGGTGCGCGATCCGGCCGTACACGCCCGCGTGCAGGCCGAGGTGGCGGCCAAGGCCGCTGCGATAGGATGGACGCGCGTGGCCTCCACGCCCTCGCCCATTGTGGGCGCGAAAGGCAACCGCGAGTTCCTGATGCATCTCCGCCTCACCGCCCGCCCGCAGGCCTGACCATGCGCATCGGCATCGTCGCCAAACCCGATCTTCTCGCCGCGCGCGACACCTTGGCGCAGCTGCGCGCCTGGCTCGACGTGCGCGGTGCCATCACGTGCTGGGCGCCGGAAGCCGCGGCACTGCTGGCCGACCCGCCCGAGTCGGTCGTCGGCCGCGACGAGATGGCCGACCGCGTGGACCTGGTCGTGGTGCTCGGCGGTGACGGCACGCTGCTCGCCATGGCCGACCGGATTGCGCGGGCCGGGCGCGACGTGCCCATCCTGGGCGTCAACTTCGGCAGTCTCGGCTTCCTCACCGAGATCACACGACCGGAACTGCTCCCAGCGCTCGCCGACGTGATGGACGGGCGGGCGCAGCTCGACGAGCGCATGATGCTGCAGGCCACCACGAGCCGCGCGGGTCACACGCTCGGCGACACGGCCGTGCTCAACGACGTCGTGTTTACGCGCACCGCCATCTCGCGCATCATCGACCTGTCGGTGTGGGTGGGCGACCAGTTCGTCACCCACGTGAAGGCCGACGGCCTGATCGTGGCGAGTCCCACCGGGTCGACCGCCTACAATCTGGCAGCCGGCGGTCCCATCGTGCATCCCGCGATGGACGCCTTCATCATCACGCCCATCGCGCCCCATACCCTCAGCAACCGCCCGATCGTGGTGCCGGCCACGCGCGACGTGCGGGTCGCGGTAAGCCGCGACGACGGCGGCGCCGAGGTCTACGTGACCTTCGACGGCCAGACCGGCGCGCCGCTGGCGGCCGGTGACGAGGTCACGATTCGCCGCGCGTCACGCACCGTGAAGCTGGTGCGCGCCTCGGCGCGCACGTACTTCGAAGTGCTCCGTCAGAAGCTCAAGTGGGGAGAACGGTAGCGGGGCTCCGCCCTGAACCACCCAGACGTGCACCGCCGGCTCGGCCTCGCTCCTGGCCGCCGCTTTTGTCCCGCGCGTCGTGCGGGCGAGCCCTGAGTGAGTGGCCGCACGAGGAAAGGGAACACGACGATGGCACTGCAGGACGAAGTACTGGAGCTGGCGGCGCACATGGAGTGGGCCGACGCGCTCGTGTGGAGCACGACGCTGCAGTCAGGGCCCGCCCGGGCCGACGAGCGCATCCGCGGCTGGCTGCACCACATCCACACGGTGCAGCGCGCGTTCACCGCGATCTGGCAGGGTGGCACGCCGGATCTGGTGAACGTGGCGTCGTTTGCCGATGCGCCGGCCCTGGCGTCGTGGGGCCGCGGCGCGCATGCCGGACTGCGCACCTTCCTGGCGTCGGCGGATGTCGACGCGCTGGGACGTGTCGTCGTGCTGCCGTGGGCCGCTCGCGCCATCGAGCGTCACGCCGCGCTGACCCATCCGACGCTGGCCGAAACCGTTCGGCAGGTCGCGATGCACAGCATGCATCACCGCGGGCAGGTGAACGCCCGTCTTCGTGACCTCGAGGCCGAGCCGCCGCTGGTCGACTACATCGCGTGGATCTGGCGCGGGCGGCCGGAGCCGATGTGGCCGCGCAACGTCGCCGCACCGGGTCCCACCGCGGCCACCTGACGAGCTGCAAGACGCGCCCGCGGCGTTAACGCGACGCGGCGCGCCCGGCGCGTTCCCGTACCCGGCGATCGCGGAAGAACTTGACCTGCCATTCGAACACGTTGCGATTGTGGTCGCGCAGGGTCGTCGCAAACACGTGCGTGCCATCGTTCCGGCTGACGAAGTAGAGGTAGTCCACGGCCGCCGGCGAGACCACCGCTTCGAGGGCGCGACGCCCCGGCGCCGCGATGGGTCCGGGCGGCAGGCCGCCGTAGCGATAGGTGTTGTAGGGCGAGTCGAATCCCAGATCGTCGCGCGACAGATTCCCGTCCCACTTCCCTGCTTGCTCCAAGGCAAAGATCACCGTTGGATCGGCCTGCATCGGCATGCCGATGCGGTGGCGATTGCGGTATACGGCGGCCACGACGGGGCGCTCCTCGTCCTGCGCCGTTTCCTTCTCGACGAGCGCGGCCAACGTCACCACCTGCCGCACCGTGAGTCCATCGGCCGCAGCCCGGGCGATGAGATCGGGTGGCAGGGCCGCGCGGAACCCGCGCACCATCTGTGACACCAGCGTGCCAGCCGGCGTCTGCCGCGGCACCGGATAGGTGTCGGGGAACAGATACCCTTCGAGGTCGGACGCGGCGGAATCCAGATCGCGGACGAGCGATGCGTTCTGTGCCGCGCCGACAAACGCCGCGCGAGTGCCCAGCCCGCTCGACGCGTAGACCTCGGCCATCTCGACAATCGTCAACCCTTCGCGAAAGGTCACTGGGCGCGTGTAGATGGCGCCACGGGCCAGCAACTCCGCGACCTGCACGGCGCTGGCCGGCCCGGCAAACCGGTATTCCCCGGCCTTCAGTGCCCGCGCGCGCCCCGTGAGCCAGAGCGCCACACGAAACGTGAGGTCGTCCCGCACCACACCGGCCGCCACGAGGCGTGCACCGATGGTACGAGGACCGGCGCCAGTGGGCACGTCCACGAACTGCTCCTCACCTTGATACCCGCGAAACGGCTCGAGCGCACGCGCGCGCAGTCCGTAGACCACGGTGCCGGCGGCCATGGCCAGCACCACCGCAAGGACGAGCCCCCGCACCAGCCATTTAGCCACGGTACTGCTCGTCCAGGTAGTCCTGCAGCACGACCGCGGCCGCGGCCGCGTCAAGCTTGCTCTTGCGCTTGCGCCAATCGCGTTCTTTGAGCGCCAGTCGCGACTCGGCTTCGTGCGAGCTCAGGCGCTCGTCCTGCAGCACGACGGGCAGCGCCGTGGCCTGCCCGATCGCCCGGGCAAACGCCTCGACCACCGGGGTCTGTTCGTTGGGCGAGCCATCGAGCCGGCGGGGCCATCCCACCACCACCGTGGCCAGCCCGTCGTCGGCGGCCACCAGACGAGCGATTTCTTCGCACACGAGCCGCACGGCGTCCCGTTCGGACGGCGGACGCTCGAGGACGCGCAGGGGCGACGCCAACGTGCCGCTCGGGTCGCTCAGCGCCAGGCCAATCCGCCGTCCCCCGTAGTCGATGCCGAGCGCGCGCACGGGAAAATTATAGTGCGCCCAGTCGAATCAGCCGACGCGGCTCACGAGCACGACCAGCGCTTCACGCACGTAGTACGCCACCATGGCTGCGGTCGCAACGAGCGCCAGCAGACGCATGAAGGCCGCGCGCGGCGTGAGCGCGCGTTGGGTGAGCCGCTGCACCGGTTGCCACGACAGGAAGAACAGCACGTAGGACACCGCCAGCGCCGGTGCCGGCCCAAGGCGCGGCATCAGGATGACGGGCATGAGCGCGAGCAGGCACACGCCGCCGAGCCAAAGACCTGCGGTCAGCCAGAAGAGTTCAGCGGGGCTGACGACGAGCGGCGTGTCCGGCGGAAGGGGCGCGGGCGCAGACATCCGCACAGTGTATCCTTGCCGCGCTACCCTATGGTCATGGCCCTTTTCCACGGTGGTCCGGCGCGCGCTGCCCTGTGCCTGTTGGCGGCCTTGGCCAGCGCGCCCGCCGCGGCGCAGTCCCCCGGCCAGGACCAGCGCCTGCCGGTGCCTGAAGCGGCGCCAGTCCCAGCGAAGGACGCGCCGATCTCGTCGAGTGATGCGGCCGTGCTGGCCGAACGGGCGACCGACCGGATCAGGGCACTGCAGCGCGAATCGGACCAGTTGGCCGCGCAGTCGCGCTCGCTGCTCACGGCGCTGCGCCAGCTCGAGCTGACCCGGAGCCTGCGAGCCGAGGAACTCGCGGTGGTCAACGGCCGGCTGGCGGCGGTCAGCGCCAAGGCGACCGCCTCGGAAGCACGCCTCGCTGACCTCGAGCGGCAACGGATCGCCCGCACCCCGGCGCTCGAGAGCCGTCTGGAGGCCCTCTACAAGCGCGGCGACAAGTCCGGCTACGCGCGGCTGCTGCTGACCACGGCCGATGGCCGTAACCTGGCCCGCGCCAGCCGCGGTGTCGTGGCGCTCGCCCGCATCGAAGAGCTGCGCATCGCGGCGCATCGGCAGCTCCTGGCCGACGAGCGCGTCGTGCGGGAGCAACTTGCCTCCGAGCAGCGTCAGGTGGCGCGGCTGCGCGCCGAGACCGCCACGCTCGATGCCGCCGCCAAACGCGCGGTCGCCGAGCGCACGCGCCTGCTCGACGACCTTGACCGGCGCCGGGAACTGGCGGCGCAGTATGTCGGCGAGCTCGAACAGGCGCGGGTGCGGCTGCAATCCACGATTTCTGGACTGGCCACGTCGGCCGCCCTCGACCTGCCCATTGGCCCGTTCCGGGGCGATCTGCCGTGGCCGGTGAATGGCCCGTTGATCTCACGGTTCGGGCGGACCACGAGTGCCTTCGGCACGGCCACCCAGCGCAACGGCATCGAGATTGGCGCCTCCCAGGGGGCGCCGGTGCGGGCGGTGCATGGTGGCACCGTGGCCTTCGTGGCGCCCTTCACCGGCTTCGGGGTGCTCGTGATACTCGACCACGGCGACAACGCTTTCACCGTCTACGGTCATCTTGCGGGCACGTCCCTGAGGCCAGGCGCCGCGGTCACGCGCGGCCAGGTCGTGGGCGCGGCCGGCGCCAACCCGGCCGGCGCCGGAGCCACCTACTTCGAGGTCCGCGTCGACGGCCGCCCGGTCAATCCCGTACAATGGCTACGAGCGAACCCATGAACCCCCGAACCCGCGCTGCTGTACTCGCCGTGTCCCTGCCCGTGCTCGCCTTTGCGGTCATTGGCGGCTTCCTGGGCCGCGAGGCCGCCGCGCAGGGCGAGAGCTACAAGGCACTGCGCATCTTCGAAGACGTGGTCACGCTCATCCTCAACAACTACGTCGAAGAAGTCGACGTCGACAAGGTCATGCACGGAGCCATGCACGGGCTGGCAGACGGCCTCGATCCCGACAGTGCCTACCTCGACGTGCAACAGATGAAGGGCGTCGATACGCCGACTTCCGGGCTGGCCGACCCAGGTCTGCAGCTGACGCGCCAATACTACCTGCGGGTCGTGGCCGCGCGCGATGGATCCGCCGCCGCCAAGGCCGGGTTGAGGCCAGGTGACTACGTGCGGTCCATCGACGGGCAATCCACGCGCGATACGACCGTGTTCGAGGGCATGCGCCTGCTGCGCGGCAAGCCGGGCACCAAGGTAAAGCTGGCGATTCTGCGCGGGAATGCCGCCGAGCCCCACGACGTCGAGTTGCCGCGCGAGCCACAGCCCGCACTGCCCGTGAAGGGCCGCGTGTTGGCGGCGGGCACCGGCTATCTGCGCGTCGGCGAGTTCACCAAGGCCACCGCCGCGCAACTCAGGAGCGAGGTGCAGACGCTCACCCGGGCCGGCGCCGTGCGGCTCGTCCTCGATGTGCGCAGCACGGCCGAGGGCGATCTGGACTTGGGATTCGACACGGCCAGGCTGTTTGTACCGTCAGGGGTGCTCGGCTACCGGCAGGCGCGGGGGCAGGACAAGCAGGCGGTTCCAGCAATCGCGGGCGACGGCGCCCTCACGCTGCCGGTGGCGGTGCTGGCCGACGGCGGCACCGCAGGGGCGGCCGAAGTGTTTGCGGCCGCGCTCTCGGGGAACAAGCGCGCCACTGTCGTCGGCGAGCGCAGCATCGGCCGGGCGGGTCGGCAGAAGGTCGTGAAGTTGCCAGGCGGCGCGGGCCTGATGCTCACGCATCTCATCTACCTCGGCCCCGGAGGCGCGTCTCTGAACGAGCGCGGGGTCACGCCAGACGTGGCGGTCGATGTGCCCGTGGCCGAGTTCGGCGTGGAACCGATTCCCGGCGATCCGATGCTCGAGAAGGCGATCGAGACGCTGACCGCCGCCAAGAAGGCCGCCTGAAAAGCTTCTCGTCCTGCACCGTTCTGCACGTCGGGGAACGGATCTACGCGCTTTTGCGCTTGACTGCCCAGCTACCCCCGCCGTATAACCCGGAATCGGCATGCCGTCGTGCGCGTCTCGGTGACGGGCAGTCAGGCATCTGGAGGAACGGATGAACAAGCAGGAACTCATCGCCAAGATTGCCAAGGACACGGGCGGCAGCAAAGCCACCGCGGGCAAGGCGCTGGCCTCGGTGATCGACGGGATCACGAAGGCTCTGAAGAAGGGTGGCTCGGTGAGCCTCGTTGGCTTCGGCACCTTCTCGACCTCGCAACGCAAGGCCCGGATGGCGCGCAATCCGCAGACGGGCGCAGCCATCAAGATCGGCAAGCGGCGCGTGCCGAAGTTCAAGGCGGGCAAGGCTCTGAAGGTCGCCGTCAAGTAGTCGCACGCGTCATTCGGTACGACCGCCCGGCGCCGTCTCATGCCGGGCGTTCGTGCGTACAGCCGACGAATTGGGCCGAATGCGCGTGCTATACTTCTGATTCCCGTGAGGCCGAGCGAATCGCAATAGGCGCGTAGCTCAGCTTGGTTAGAGCGCCTGCCTGACACGCAGGAGGTCGGCAGTTCGAGTCTGCCCGTGCCTACCATTCGACTCGTCCCCCGGACCAATGCACCGAGGATTCGCTCATGGCAGGCCGGGCGGGTCGAAGGTCACCCTCTGAAACTATGATCACGGTCACGCTTCCAGACGGCTCCAGCCGGCAGGTCGCGGCGGGGACGCCGCCGCTGGCCATCGCGGCAGACATCTCGCCTCGCCTCGCGCAGGCTGCCTTGGCGGCGGTGGTCGATGATCGGCTCGTCGATCTCACCCACCCGCTGACGCAAGACGCGCGCGTCCGCATCGTGACCGACAAGAGTCCCGAAGCGCTGGCGCTCACGCGCCACTCGACCGCACACCTCATGGCGGCGGCCGTCACGGCGCTTTTCCCGGGCACCCAGTGCGGTATCGGCCCCGCCATCGACGAGGGCTACTTCTACGACTTCGTCGTGGCGCAGCCGTTCGTGCCCGACGATCTCGAACGCATCGAAGCCAAGATGCGCGAGCTGGTGGCGCAGGACCTCGTCTACGAGCGACAGCTCTGGGATCGCCAGGAGGCGCTTGCGTTCTTCGCCGCGCGCGGCGAGCCGCTCAAGGTGCAGCTCATCGAAGAGAAGACGGCCGGCCAGAGCCACGTCTCCTGCTACACGATCAAGGACCGCGACACGTTTGTGGACTTCTGCGTCGGCCCGCACGTGCCCAGCACCGGGCGGTTGAAGGCGTTCAAGCTCACCACGACCTCGAATGCCTACTGGAAGGGCGACGCGACGGGCCAGCCGATGCAGCGGCTCTACGGCACGGCTTTTCTGTCGCAGAAGGACCTCGACGCGCACCTCGTGCGCATCGAAGAAGCGAAGAAGCGCGATCATCGGAAGCTGGGCAAGGACCTGGGGCTCTTCACGTTCCACCCGTGGGCGCCGGGGGCGACGTTCTGGCTCGCCAAGGGCGCGACGCTCTACAACACGCTGGCCGACTACATGCGCAGCGTGCTCTTTCCCGCCGGCTACGTCGAAGTGAAGACGCCGATCGTCTTCAACAAGGGTCTGTGGGAAACGTCGGGCCACTGGTCGCACTACCGCGAGAACATGTTTCTCGTGAAGTCGGCCGACGGCGACGAGATGGGCCTCAAGGCCATGAACTGCCCTGGGCACATGCTCGTGTTCGCCAGCGAGATGCGCAGCTACAAGGACCTGCCGCTGCGTCTCCACGAGCAGACGCCGCTGCACCGCAACGAAGCCTCGGGCGTGCTCTCGGGCCTGACGCGCGTGCGGCAGTTCTCGCAGGACGACGCGCACTGCTTCGTCACCGAGGGCCAGATCGCGTCCGAAGTCGAAGCCCTCCTCAAGCTGGTGCAGCGCGTGTACGGCGACTTCGGTCTCGAGTACACCGCCAAGCTTGCCACCCGGCCCGAGAAGTTTCTGGGCGAAGTGGCGACGTGGGATGTCGCCGAAGCCTCTCTCCGCGCCGCGCTCGAGGCGGCCGCGCAGCCCTACGTGCTCGAAGCCGGCGAAGGCGCGTTCTACGGTCCGAAAATCGACTTCGACATCACCGATGCCCTGGGCCGGAAGTGGCAGTGCGGGACCATCCAGCTCGACTACCAGATGCCGGCCAGGTTCGAACTGCGCTACGTCGGAGCCGACAACACGACCCACACGCCGGTCGTGATCCACCGGGCCATCTTCGGCAGTTTTGAGCGGTTCATTGGCATCCTGATCGAGCACTTCGCCGGCGCGTTCCCCCTGTGGATGGCGCCGGTGCAGGTGGCCGTCCTGCCCATCACCGACCGGGCCAACGCCTATGCCCACGAGGTGCTGGCGGCGGTGCGGGGCGCGGGCCTGCGGGCGGTCATCGACGAGCGGCCCGAGAAGGTCAATTACAAGATTCGTGAAGCCCAGCTGCAGAAGGTGCCCTACATGCTGGTGATTGGCGACCGCGAGGCGGCCGACCGGGCCGTCGCCGTGCGTAGCCGGTCAAAAGGCGACCTCGGAGCCACCCCGCTCGAGACGTTCGTGGCGGAAGCGCTTGCCGAGGTTACCGAGAAGCGGTTACCCTAAGCACTTACATTCTGGAGGCTGACTATCGCATTCGATCGCAACCGTTCCGGTCGTCGTGACGACCGCGTCCGCACTAACGAGCGCATCCGGGTACGCGAAATCCGGGTCATCGACGAAACGGGCCAGCAATTGGGGATCATGCCGCCGCCGCAGGCGCTCACGATTGCCCGGTCCAAGGGACTCGACCTCGTGGAGATCTCTCCCACTGCCGTGCCGCCGGTCTGCCGGATCATGGACTATGGGAAGTTCCAGTACCAGGAGGCCAAGCGGGCACGCGAAGCGAAGAAGCACCAGAAGGTCATCGAGGTCAAAGAGATCAAGTTCCGTCCAAAGGTGGACGAACACGACTACCAGTTCAAGAAGAAGCACATCGAGCGCTTCCTCGAGGACGGCGACAAGGTGAAGGCGACGGTGTTCTTCCGGGGACGCGAAATGGCGCACCCCGAGATTGGTCATCGCATCCTGACCCGGCTCATCGAGGACCTGACCGACGTGGCCCTGCCCGAGACGATGCCGCGGCAGGAAGGCAATCAGATGCATACGATCCTGTCGCAGAAGCGCGGCAGCAAGCCGGCGACGCGGCCCACCCGGGCGGCCGACGGTAGCGAAGAGCTGACGGAAAGCTAGAGACGAACATGGCGAAGAAGCTGAAGATCAAGAGTCACCGGGGCGCAGCGAAGCGCTTCAAGAAGACCGGCACCGGCAAGTTCACGCGTGCCGCGGCGTTCAAGCGTCACTTGCTGACGAGCAAGTCCACCCAGATGAAGCGGCACGCCCGCGGCAGCAAGCTGGTCTCTGACTCGGAGCAGAACAAGCTGCGTCGCATGCTGCCGTACGACTAGCGGCTAGGTTCTAGCGGCTAGCGGCTCGGAGCCCTCAGCTCCGCCGCTGACGCAACGACCCGGTGCCGCATCCGATCGACGACCGGCGGTTAGGGCAATTCCGTCATCGATCGTTGGTACGCCCTCAGAGCGTGACCAAATCTAGCAACTAGCCGCTAGCCCCTAGCCGCCATTCGGAGATCAGAATGCCTCGCGTCAAGCGTGGCACGGTGCGCCGTGCCAAACGAAAGAAGCTCGAAAAACTCACGAAGGGCTACTTCCAGAACAAGTCCAAGCTCTACAAGTTCATGAAGGAGGCGGCCGACAAGGCAGGCGTATACGCCTACACCGGCCGCAAGCGGAAGAAGCGCGACTACCGAAGCCTCTGGGTCATGCGCATCAACGCCGCCGCGCGTGAACACGGCCTGTCGTACAGCGTCTTCATGAACGGCCTCAAGAAAGCCGCCATCGAGCTCGATCGGAAGAGCCTGTCGGAACTCGCAGCCCGCGACGCGGCGGCCTTTGCGGCCATCGTGGCCAAGGCGAAACTCGCACTCGGCGTGGCCTAGCGCCAGCGCACGATCGCGGGGCTGGCGCGACTAGCGGCTAGGTTCTAGCGGCTAGGGGCTAGCTCAGTGACTGGCCCGCAGACGACAACCGCACCAAGAGCAAAGGGCACGGCCCTCGGTTCTTGGTGCATTTTTTTACGTGCGTGATCGTCTAGCCGCCAGCCGCTAGGACCTAGCCGCTGCCCTTGTAGCCGCTAGCCGCTCGGACCTAGCCTCTAGAATAGGTTTCCCATGTCGACGCTCGCCGAGCTCACCGCCCTCATCACGGAGCATGAGCACGCGTTTGCGCGCGCGCTGGCCGACGCCGATGCCGGCGCCGCTCCCACGCGCGAGAGCGCGTTCGAAGCATTGAAGGTCGGGTGGACCGGCCGCAAGTCGGGCCGGGTCGCCGACTTGATGGCGCGGCTGCCCTCGCTGCCGGCGACCGAGCGGCGCGCGTTTGGCCAGCTCGTGAATGCGCTCAAGGCCCGCGTGGAGCAGGCCCTCGCAGAGCGGGACGCCGCCCTCGCCGCCAATCGGCGGCCGGCCCACGCCGTCGACATCACCCTCCCAGGACGCGCGCCTGCGCTCGGCCATCGTCACCCGCTCAGTCTCGTCCGCGAGCAGGTGCAGGACGTGTTCACGCGGCTCGGCTATCAGGTGCTCGAAGGCCCCGAAATCGAAGACGACTATCACAACTTCGAAGCCCTCAACATGCCCGAGGAACATCCTGCGCGCGACATGCAGGACACGCTCTACCTGTCGTCGCCGCTGATGCCCTCGCCGGAGGTCATCGCCGCAGCCGCTGCGCACGCGCCGGCTGCCGCCTCGACCCGCCGCGGCCGGCGGCCGCTCGCCCCGCAGCCGCTCACACTGCTTCGCACGCACACCTCGGCCATGCAGATCCGGCACATGGAGCAGCACGATCCGCCGGTGCGGCTCGTGGCCATCGGGCCGGTGTATCGCCGCGACAATCTGGACCTGACCCACACGCCGATGTTCCATCAGTGTGAAGGGCTCGTCGTGGGGCGCGGCATCACGCTGGCGCACCTCAAGGGCACCCTGCTCGCGATGGCCGAGGCCCTCTTCGGCGCAGGCACGCCGGTGCGTTTCCGCCCCAGCTTTTTTCCGTACACCGAGCCAAGCGCCGAGGTCGACGTCGGCTGCATCCGCTGCGCCGGCACGGGCTGCCCGGTCTGCAAACACACCGGCTGGCTCGAAATTCTCGGGAGCGGCATGGTGCATCCCGGCGTGTTCGAAGCCGTGGGCTACGACCCAGCCGAGGTAACCGGCTTCGCCTTCGGCATGGGGATCGAACGCGTCGCCATGCTGAAGTGGGACGTGGGCGACATCCGCCTGTTCTACGAAAACGATTTGCGGTTCCTGGAGCAGTTCTCGCTATGAGGGTGCTCTACTCCTGGCTGCGCGACTTCGTCGACGTCCCCGATGGCCCCGCCGAGATCGGCCGTCGCCTCTCGCTCCGCGGGCTGGCACTCGAAGCGCTCGATCCGGCCCCAGCGGGCGAGGCCCCGCCAGGCGTGGCGGCTCTGACCGACGACGCCGTGCTCGACTTCGATGTGACTGCAAATCGCCCCGACTGCATGTCGGTTGTGGGCATCGCGCGCGAAGTCGCGACGGTCTATGGTCTGCCGCTGCGGCTGCCGTCGCCAACCGCGTCCGGGCATCTGCGGTCGGCCGGCCTGCGCGCGGTCGAGCGCGACACGTTCAGCGTTCGCATCGACGCCCCGGACCTGTGCGGGCGCTACTGTGGCGCCGCGGCCGACGTCCATGTCGGCCCCTCGCCCCAATGGATGCAGCGCCGCCTGCTGGCGCTCGGCGTGCGTCCCATCAGCAACGTCGTCGACATCACCAACTACGTGCTGCTCGAGCTTGGACAGCCGATGCACGCCTTCGACCACGCCCGCCTGGCCGAGGCGGCCATCGTGGTGCGTCAGGCACGCGCCAACGAGGTCATCACCACGCTCGACGGCGCGGCTCGCACGCTCACGTCCGACATGCTGGTCATCGCGGATGCGGCGCGCGCCGCGGCCATCGGCGGCGTCATGGGCGGCGCCGATTCTGAAGTCCGCGCCAGTTCGACGCGCATCGTATTCGAGAGCGCATGGTTCAAGCCGCAATCCGTGCGCGCTACCAGCAAGCGTCTGGGCCTGCGGTCGGAGGCGTCGATGCGCTTCGAGCGCGGCGCCGATCCCACGGCCCAGGCCAGCGCCATGGCCCGCGCGTGCGGCCTGCTCGAGATCATCGGCGCCGGGCGTGCCGGCGGCACTCTCGTCGACGTGCAGGCGCGGCCACATGTGCCGCACGTGTTGCCGGTGACCCATGCCCACATCGAGGCGTTGCTTGGGATGCCCGTGCCACCACACGAGGTGGAGCGGCTCCTCGGCGCCCTCGGTTTCATGCTCGACTCCGCCGGCGCGGCCGCGCCCGGATGGCGGGTCACGGTGCCGGGCTGGCGGCCCGACGTGGTCCGCGGCGAAGACGTCATCGAAGAGGTGGGCCGGCATCACGGGTTCGAGCACCTCCCCGCCACGTTCCCGCCCGTCCTTCACGCGCCGCCACCCTCCGATGCACGCATCGCGCGCGACGCACGCGTCCGCAAGGTGATGCTCGGCATGGGCTTCTCGGAAGCCATCAGCTTCGCCTTCATCGACGCAGCGGCGGCCACCCCGTTTGCCGGAGGCGCGCCGCTCATCAGGCTCGCCAACCCGCTGTCTGAGACCTTTGCCGTGATGCGCCCGAGCGTGCTGCCCGGGGTGATCGACGCCGTGAGCCACAACCGCCGGCACGGTCGGCGGGACGTGCGCCTGTTTGAGATTGCCACCGCCTTTGCCCCGAGCGGCGAGCGCCGATCGCTTGCCGCCGCGTGGACTGGCGAGGCGGCGGGCGACCACTGGAGCGGCACGAAGCGCGACGTGGACTTCTTCGATGTCAAGGGCGCCGCCGAACAGGCGTGCGCGGCCCTTGGCGTGACGGCGGGGTTCGAGGTGACCGAACGCGACTACCTGGTGGCCGGACGCGCCGCCGCTGTGGTCGTGGGCGGACAGGTGGCTGGCGTCGTGGGATTGCTGTCGCCGGAGGTCACCGATGGCCGTGGCATTCCCAAGAGCGACGACGTGCTCGTGTTCGAGCTCGACCTGGCGGTCGTGTCTGGCGCGGCGCCGGCAACTGCGATGCGGGTCGAACCGTTGCCGCGTTTCCCCGCCATCGTGCGTGACGTGTCGCTGCTCATCGACGACACCTTGTCTGCACGCACCGTTCGTGACACGATTCGGCACGCCGCGCCACCGTCGCTCGTGTCGATCCGGGAATTCGATCGATATCAAGGACGCGGCGTACCGTCGGGCAAAGTGAGCGTGTCGCTGCGTCTGACGTTTCGAGCCGACGACCGCACGCTGACCGACGACGACGTGTCGGCGGCGATGCAGGCCGTCATGGCCGCGGTGCGCGACGGACTCGGCGCCGAGCAGCGATAGCAGGGGAACGAAGGATGGCCAAGACAATGGCAGCAGGCACGGAGCCGCTCGACCGGCTCGAAGAGAAGATCAAGCTGCTCGTGAGCACGATCGCGCGCCTCAAGGGCGAGCACACCCGCCTCACCGAGGATAACGGACGGCTCCAGCGTGAGCTGGCCGCTGTGCAGGAACGCCTCGGCCAGGCCGAGCAGGCCGGTACCGAAGTCAGTGCGCTGCGTGAAGAGCGCGACCTCGTCCGCACACGAGTCGGCGAGATCCTGGCCGAACTCGACACCCTGAAGCTGTAGCATCGACCCCATGGCCGACCCGCGCGTCGTGCATGTCGAGGTGAACGGGCAGCGGTATCCGATCCGCAGCGCGCTCGACCCTGTCTACGTCCAGGAACTGGCGACGTATGTGGACCGCAAGCTGAAGATCGCGCTCGACTCGGCCCCCTCGAGCGATACGCTCGGCCTGGCGATTCTGGCCGCGCTCAACATCGCCGACGAGTTCTTCCGCGCCAGGGATTCTCAACTGCAAGTCGATGGCAGCGTCGCCGTCCGGGCCGGGGAGCTCGAACGGCTGGTGGATCAAGGCCTCGAGCTGGCGGAGCCCGCCGACCGCGACTGACGCCGCACGCCTAACGCGGGGTCACGACGATCGTGATCGGCTCGTCGCTTGTCAGCGCTCCGTCATCGGCGTGCGACCTGAGCACGTAGGTGCCGGGGTCGTGAAACGTGACCTGCACCGACGTTCGACCACTGTCGGCCAACGGGGGCGGCGCCCAAATCGGCGCCCACGGCGAGTTGGCACCAGTGCGCGTGTCCTCCCACGCCATGACTTGATCCGGGCTGAAGGTCACCCGGCCCGCGCCGCGGTAGACATACCAGGTCACGTGCAGGCCCACGTTCTTGCCAACGGTCGCCCGGGCCGGCGGCTGCATGGCGCGGTTTACGCGCACCGGATTCTCGGTGCTCGATTCCGACAATGTGTCGTCGCGCCTCGACCCCTCATTCGAGACGGCGGCCCCTGAGAGCCCTGACGCCCGGCGTTTGGGAATGCCGTCGTCGGTCACGACGGCGTTCAGCGTCACGGTGTCTCCAGCCTTCACCGTACGTTCCCGCCGGCCCTGCACCTCGAGGATCGGCCGGCGGTTGGCGCGGATCTCGGGGCTGCTGCTGCCGGCGCCCAGGGCGCCCGTTTCCGAGGCCCGCACGACGTCGTCGATCTTGTAGTCGGGGCTGAGCGTGGCGTAGGCCTTCTCGACCTTCCCCCGCGTGGTGAGGGTCCAGACGAATTCGTCTTTCGCCGTGAAACCCGCCGGCGCCGGCACGCGAAACACGAACCGGTTGCGCCGCGGCAAGAAGTGCGTCGGCTGCCCTTGATCGGAAGAGCCGAGGCTGAAGGTGTTGTCAGGGCCGACGGGCACGTCGAGTTCCTCTTCCCAGTTTCGGTTCATGTAGCCGAACACGAAGTACCTGGCGCCGTTGGCCTCTTCCTCCCACCCCTCATAGGCCGGCGAGACGTTCTGCCCGCTGGAGTACGAGAGCGACTGTGCCCCGGGATGCGCCGCACCTTGCGCCGCCCACAGCGCCGTCGCGAACGTGAGCAACCGTATTCGTGCACGCATGGCGACCTCTTACATCACGGCTGCGGCCGCGGCATGACCGCCGGCGCCGACGACGGCTCAGGCGGCACATTACATAGCGGACAGCCGATCACCACGCTGTTGCGGGTCAGCTTCAACCGCTCGCGCCGGGCGGCCATCTCGGCCGCGAACTGCTCGTCGGTGAGCGACACGCGGTTGCCCAGGTCGATGAACATGTTCGCGACGGATCGATTACCGGACCCCTGCCAGTTACGGGGGTCGGGGACGTTCTTGTTGCCCGGCGTGTTGTTCATGTAGCCGACGATGTGCAGGATAGTGTCCTTCGGCAGGAGCGGTGCGGCGTCGTCGGCGAAGTCGTAGCCACGCACCCAGTTGTGATCGTAGCCGACGCAACTGAGCGTCTGGATGTTGTAGCCCCAGATGGCCTCGAGGCACATGCGCTCGCCGGGCGCGTGCAGGTGGGGCTCGAACGAGAGCAGTTTGGTGTTCTCCTTCAACAGCGCGTAGGCGTGCAGCTGCTGGCCGGCCTCCATGCTCTTGATGTCGATGTCCACGCCGTTGCCGAGAGAAAACCGCGACCGGCGGTACTCGGGCTTGTAGCCGCGCGGCATGAACTTGAAGGCGATCTCGAGGTGCGCCTTGGTGTCGCGGCCGTTCGAGTGCAGGTGCACCGAATCGGAGACGATGCTCGAACCGGCCTCGAGGAGCCGTGCCGATTTGGCGTCGAAGAAATCGGCCTCGCGGCCCACCTCGTGCACGGGCCACGACGTGCCATCGGCGGGATTGCTCGACCCCTCTTGACCCAAGGTGCGGGTGCTCCAGATCATGTGATGGAAGACGTAGCGTCCGCCCACCGTGTGGCGACCCGTCCCCGCGGAGGGGACGTCGTTGACTTCCCGCACTTCGAGGGCCGACACGTACCGGTCCTCAGTCAGGCCCGTCGGCACTCGCGGGATCTCGCCCCACCAGTCCGGTGACCCGGCCTTCACGACCAGGTCCGTGGTGCTGACGACGAGGTCTGGCTCGCCAATCGACCACTTGGTGGCCTCGCTCCA
>JANMDX010000305.1:0-8518 GCA_031376505.1 Acidobacteriota bacterium | reverse complement strand
GACGGTGTCGTCGCACGACGCCAGGCGCTCATCCCGTGACGCATCACATGTCACCCGCGCACACAGCTCCGTCTTCGACCCGCCGCGCGGACGCCCAGCGCGCCACGGGCATGGCCATCTTGGGTTCGGCGATCGCGCTCGCCGTGCTGGCGTCGCTCACCTGGGCGGGCCTCGTGCCGCTGGGCGAGGAGACGCGCGGATGGGCGACGACGGGCATTGCCGTCGCGGCCGTGTTCGACGGCGTCATCGGACTGTATTTTCTCCGTGCCTCTTCCCAATCATGAGCGAGATCGACCAGCAACTACTTCAGCGTCACGGCATCACGGCGGGAGAGTACGCCCGCATCCAGGAGCTGCTCGCGCGCGACCCGAATCTGCTCGAGCTGGGGCTCTTCTCCGTGATGTGGTCTGAGCACTGCAGCTACAAGAGCTCGCGCGTGCATCTGCGGACGTTACCCACAACCGGTCCGAGGGTGGTACAGGGCCCTGGTGAGAATGCCGGAGCCGTCGACATCGGCGACGGCCTGGCGGCCGTGTTCAAGATCGAATCCCACAACCACCCATCGTTCATCGAGCCCTACCAGGGCGCGGCCACCGGGGTGGGCGGAATCATTCGCGACATCTTCACGATGGGCGCGCGGCCGATTGCCCTGCTGAACGCTCTGCGCTTCGGCTCGATCGAGACGCCGCTGGCTCGCCGAATCTTCGAGGGCGTCGTGGCCGGCATTGGCGGCTACGGCAACAGCATCGGCATCCCGACCATCGGCGGCGAGATCGTGTTCGACGAGGCCTATGCCGGAAACCCGCTCGTGAACGTGCTCTGCCTGGGGCTGGCGCGCCACGACGAAATCATCAAGGGACAGGCGACCGGGGTTGGTAATCCGGTGTTCTACGTCGGCGCGAAGACCGGTCGTGACGGCATCCACGGTGCGACGATGGCGTCGGCCGAGTTCGATGAGTCGTCGGCGGAGAAGCGCCCGGCCGTGCAGGTTGGCGATCCGTTCATGGAGAAGCTCCTGATGGAGGCCTGCCTGGAAGTGATGAAGACCGACGCGCTCGTGGGCATTCAGGATATGGGCGCGGCGGGTCTGACCTGCGCGACCTCGGAGATGAGCTCGCGCGGCGAGAGCGGAATGGACGTCGAGGTGTCGCTCGTGCCCCAGCGCGAGACCGGCATGACCCCCTACGAGATCATGCTGTCGGAATCGCAGGAGCGCATGCTGCTCGTGGCAAAGGCCGGCCGCGAACGCGAAGTCGAGGACGTATTCGAGAAGTGGGACCTGCACGCCGTGCGCGTCGGCCATGTGACCGACACTGGCCGGGTGCGGCTCTTTCACCACGGCACCCTCGTCGCAGATGTGCCCACGCGCGCGTTGACCGACGAAGGCCCGGTGTACCAACGCCCCATGGCCCGCCCGGCCTGGCAGTCCGAGGTGCAGCGGCTGGACCTGGCTGAGCTACCGTCGCCCCTCTCGTCGCAGGCGGCGTTCGAAGCGCTCCTCGCATCGCCCATCATCGCGAGTAAGCGCTGGGCGTATCAGCAGTTCGACCACTCGGTCGGTACCAACACCATTGCGCAGCCTGGCAGGACGGCGGGCGTTGTCCGAATCAAAGGGGCCACACAGGGCATTGCCGTCTCTGTCGATGGCAGTGGCCGGTTTTGCTACCTCGACCCCTACCGCGGCGCCATGCTAGCGGTGGCCGAGTCGGCTCGGAACGTGGCCTGCGCGGGCGGGGAGCCGATTGGCGCGACCAACAACTTGAACTTCGGCAATCCCGAGCGGCCAGAGATCATGTGGCAATTCGGCGAGGCCGTGCGCGGCATCGGCGACGCGTGCCGGGCGCTCGAGGTGCCGATCACAGGCGGCAACGTCAGCCTGTACAACGAAACTGAGGGACGGGCCATCTATCCTACGCCTGTCCTTGGCGTCGTCGGTCTGTTGGCGGACGCGTCCTGCACGGTCACGCGCGCGTTCACGTCGTCGGGGGCCGCGGTGGTCCTGCTCGGCGACAGTCATGGCGAACTTGGTGGTTCCGAGTATTTGGCTCGTCTGATGAGCCGGGTCCAGGGCGAACCCCCACGGCTCGATCTGCAGCGTGAACGCTCGTTGCAGATGCTGGTCGTCTCACTTGTGCGATCGAAGCTCGTACAATCCGCTCACGACTGTTCCGAAGGCGGGCTTGCGGTCACGCTGGCGGAGTGCACGTTCGATACCGACGGCATTGGCGTGGCAGCTGGCGTCGAGGCAGTGCCCGGCGACTTTGGTGCGTTCAAAGAGGCGGCCACACTGTTTGGAGAAAGCGCGTCCCGGGTCGTGGTTTCGGTGGCCGAGGAGTTGGTCGAACAAGTCAAGCACGAGGCCGCTCTGGCCGGTGTGCCGGCCCGCGTGATTGGCCGGACGGGTGGTGCGGAGATTCGCATCGACGTCGCCGGCGAACCTGCGGTAAGGATGGCGACCGCCGCCGCCGAGCTGGTGTGGGCGACGGCGATCGGGCGACACTTCAGGACGACGGCGGGGGCGGCATGATGCCGCGCCCGCGCCGCCGAATCTCGTAACGAATCGAGGATTACCGCGATGTTCGACAAGTTTCGCGAAGAATGCGGCGTCTTCGGCATCTATGGCCATACCGAGGCCGCAAAGATGGCCTATCTGGGGCTCTATGCACTCCAGCACCGCGGGCAGGAGAGCGCTGGCATCGCTGTTTCCGACGGCGCGCGCGTGCGCGCCGTGCGCCAGATGGGCTACGTTGCTGACATCTTCACGCAGCCCGCGCTCGCCACGTTACCTGGGCACGTTGCGATTGGCCATACGCGGTACTCCACGGCTGGCGAGAGCACGGTGGCGAACGCGCAGCCGTTGCTCATCGAGTGTGTGCATGGACAGGTAGGGATCTGCCACAACGGCAACATCGTCAACGCCCTCGAGATCCGCGATGAGCTGGTCCAGCAGGGCTCCATCTTCCAGACCAACAGCGACACCGAGGTCGTGCTGCACTTGTTCGCCCGGTCGCAGGCCGGAGGAGTCGACGACGCCTTGATCGAGTCGGTGGCGAAGCTGACGGGCGCATTTTCTTTTGCGTTCATCACCAAGGACCGATTGGTCGCGGCGCGCGATCCGCACGGTTTCCGTCCGTTGGCGTTGGGGCGGCTGGGCGACGGGTGGGTGGTTTGTTCCGAGACGTGCGCGATGGACCTGGTGGGCGCCACGTTCGTCCGTGACGTCGAGCCCGGCGAAGTGCTGATCATCGGGCCTGGCGGGCTGCGATCGGTCAAACCGTTTCCACCAGCGCCGAGCGCCCATTGCATCTTCGAGCACGTGTATTTTGCCCGACCCGACAGCGAGGTGTTCGGGAAGAGCGTGAGCGACGTACGCACCAGCCTGGGCCGTCAGCTGGCTCGCGAAACCGGTGTGGCCGCCGATGTGGTCGTGCCCATCCCGGATTCTGGCGTGTGCGCGGCTATTGGCTACGCCGAGGAAGCCGGCGTGCCGATGAGATTCGGGCTTATCCGCAATCACTACGTCGGCCGCACCTTCATTGAGCCGGCGCAGTCGATCCGCCACTTCGGGGTGAAGGTAAAACTGAACCCCGTGCGCAGTCTGTTGAAGGGGCAGCGGGTGATTCTCATCGATGACTCGATTGTGCGGGGCACGACCAGCCGGAAAATCGTGAAAATGGTGCGCGCGGCCGGCGCCGCCGAAGTGCACGTGCGCATTAGTTGTCCGCCGACGATCTCGCCGTGTTTCTACGGCGTCGACACGCCTCAACGTAGCGAGCTCATCGCTGCAACCCATTCACTCGAGGAGATTCGCAAGTACCTCGAAGCCGACTCGGTGGCCTACTTGAGTCTTGAGGGCCTTCTGAAGGCTGTCACGCCTGATGGCGGGCGTTACTGTACTTCCTGCTACACCGGTCGCTATCCGGTGGCATTTCCCAGCAATCAGCAGGCCTACCTCCAGCTCGCGCTGAAGCTCGACACTCGAGGCGCGGAGCTGGCGCCGGCAGAGCCGGTCGCATGAGCGGCACGAGCTACAAGGCTGCCGGCGTTGACATCGATGCCGGCAACGAAACGGTGCGCCGCATCAAGTCGATTGCGCGTGGCACGTTTACGCCCGGCGTGCTGTCAGAGATCGGGTCCTTCGGCGGCCTGTTCTCGATGGGTGGCGGCTGGCGGGATCCCGTGCTCGTGTCAAGCGCCGATGGCGTGGGCACGAAGCTCAAGGTGGCATTCATGGCCGGCGTGCACGATACGATCGGCCGCGACCTTGTGAACCACTGCGTGAACGACATCCTGGTTCAGGGGGCCACGCCGCTGTTCTTTCTCGACTACTTGGCGACCGGACGTCTCTTGCCTGATGTCGCCGAGCAGATCGTCACGGGTCTCGCGATCGCGTGTCGCGAGAATGGCTGCGCGCTGCTCGGTGGCGAAACGGCGGAGATGCCGGGGTTCTACGCCGACGGCGAATACGACGTCGCGGGCTTTATCGTCGGCGCAGTCGAGCGCGCGAAACTCATCGACGGACGTGGACTCGTCCCCGGCGACGTGCTGCTAGGTTTGCCATCAGTGGGTCTGCACACCAACGGCTATTCCCTGGCTAGGCGCATCGCCTTCACCACGCTCGGGCTGCAGCTCGACGTCCACGTGGCTGAAATTGGCGAGACCGTGGGCGAAGCCTTTCTCCGGCCGCACCGATCGTACCTGCAGGCAGTCCAGCCACTGCTGTCCGCTGGCCTCGTGAAGGGCATGGCCCACATCACCGGCGGGGGTTTGACCGACAACCTGCCCAGGGTTCTTCCCGAGGGCACAGCCGCTGAGGTGCGTCTTGGGTCGTGGCCAGTGCTGCCCTTGTTCGAGTGGCTCGGTCGAGCTGGCGGAGTGGCGCCGGCCGACCAGTACCGCGCCTTCAACATGGGCATCGGCCTCGTGGTCGCTGTGGCCGGCGACGACTCCCTACGCGTGGTCACGATGCTGCAACAGGCCGGCGAACAGGTGCACGACATTGGCAGGGTAGTGACGGGCAGTCCTGGCGTCACCTATGTCTGACTCCCCGGATCCGCCAACTGGGCGACGGCTTGGCGTGCTCGTATCGGGCCGTGGGTCGAATCTGCAGGCCCTCATCGATGCGGTGCGCGAAGGGCGCTTGCAGGCGGCGATCGTGCTTGTCGTCTCAAATGTGCCTGACGTGCCGGCGTTGTCGAAGGCCGTTGCCGCGGACATTGAAACCGTGGTCGTGTCGCATCGAGGATGGCGAAGCCGCGAAGCGTATGACGAGCACCTCGCTGCGATGTTTCGGGCCCGTCAGGTCGACGTCGTGTGTCTTGCGGGATTCATGCGGCGCCTGAGCGCGAAGTTTCTGGAGGCGTTCAGTGGGCCGGTGCTCAACGTCCACCCGTCGCTCTTGCCTGCGTTCCCTGGCGTAGACGCACCAGGCCAGGCTCTCGCCCACGGCGTGACGGTAGCGGGGTGCACCGTGCATCTTGTGACGCCGGAGCTCGACGCCGGGCCGATCGTGCGGCAGGCGGCCGTGCCAGTGCTGCGGGAGGATTCAGCCGAATCGCTTGCGGCTCGGATCCTCCTCGAAGAGCACCGGCTGCTGCCAGAGGCGGTTGCGCGCGTGCTGGCGGGCGGATGGCGCATCGACGGTCGACGATTCGTCGACGTCTGAGGCGCTAGATCCGAGCGGCGGCGCGCAACGTGAGCACCGACACTTCCGCTGGGCAGTTGATTCGAACCGGGGCGACAACCGTGCCGACGCCGCGGCTGACATACAGCGTGCAATTACGCTCGGTGGCCTGGCCGGCTACGACCGGGAAGCGACGAGCCGCGATCGCCCCAAGTCCCGGCAGCACCACCTGGCCCCCGTGCGTGTGGCCCGCCAGCACGAGCTGAACATCGAGCGCCGCGGCTTCGGTCAATCGCCGCGGGTCGTGCGCCAGGAGCAGAGTCGTCGGGCCGCTCCCCCGCACGACCTTTGCGACATCGCTCAGTCGGCGGGTCCAATACCGCAGTCCGGCGATGTCCACGGGCTCACCACGCACCGTAATCTGCGTGCGTTGATCACGCAGCACGGCGAAACCGCGCGAGGCCAGGGCAGCGGGTACCACCCGATCGTCGTCGTGATTCCCAAGCACCGCATACGCCCCTACGGGTGCGTTGGCGAGCGGCGCCAGCAGTTCGGCGACGGGCGAAGCCCGCCGAATGTCGGCATCCGTCACGTAGTCGCCTCCGAGCACGACCAGATCGGGGCCGGCTTGCCGCAGCAACTCCACCGCCGCCTGAATATCCGCGTCGGGCACAGTGTCGCTCGAATGGACGTCGGTAATGAGCCCGATCCGGAATCCATCGAGAGCCTGCGGGAGCCCCACCACGCGGAGGTCGAGCTGTTCCATGAGGATCTGGTGGCGTTCGTACACCACACCGTAGCCCACGCGGCCCACGAGCAGTCCCGCTCCCGTGGCCACGAGGCCCCTCATTGCTGCTCGCCGAGTAACGAGTCTAGAGTCGTTGGACATCGTTCTGCCCCCGCAATAGTAGTCCACCGTCGCGGCCCGATGCCCCGACGAGGCGGTATAGTGTTTCGCGTGAACGTCCTCGACGACTTGCGTTGGCGCGGCCTGCTCTACGACCGCACGGAAGGCCTCGACCAGGTACTGGCCACCGAGTCGGTCACCGCGTATATCGGCTTCGACCCGACCGCGTCGAGCTTGCACGTTGGCTCGCTCCTGCCGATCATGGGTCTTGCGCGTCTGCAGCGTTTCGGCCACTCGCCCATCGCCCTGGTCGGTGGGGGCACGGGCCTGATTGGCGACCCGAGCGGCAAGGCGACCGAGCGCTCACTGCTGACCCCCGAACAAGTCGAAGCCAACGCCGAGGGAATCCACCGGCAGCTCGAGCGCTTCCTGGACTTCGGCGCCGCGCGCAACCCGGCGCGCATGGTCAACAACGCCGACTGGCTGGGCTCCATCTCGTTGCTCGAGTTCCTGCGCGATACCGGTAAGCACTTCACCGTCAACTACATGATGGCGAAGGAGTCGGTGAAGCGCCGTCTCGGCTCCGATGACGGCCTCTCGTTCACCGAGTTCAGCTACCAGTTGCTGCAGGCGTACGACTACCTCGTGCTCCACGACCGGTTCGGCTGTCGGCTACAGGCCGGAGGCAGCGACCAATGGGGCAACGTGGTCGCCGGCTGCGACTTGATTCGCCGGGTGCGGGGCACCAAAGCGCATGGGCTGGTGCTACCGCTTGTCACGACCAGCGCGGGCACAAAGTTCGGAAAGACGGAAGCGGGCACAGTGTGGCTTGATCCCGGGCGGACTTCCCCCTTCCGGTTCTATCAGTTCTGGATGAACAGTGACGATCGAGACGCCGTGCAGTTCCTGCGGTGGTTCACATTTCTATCCGAGCCGGACATCGAGGCAATCGGCCGCGCTCACAACCTTTCGCCCGAAAAGCGCGAAGCACAGCGCGAGCTCGCTCGCGTCTTGACTCGAACCGTGCATGGCGACGACGGGCTGTCGCGCGCAGAGCGCGCCTCGGCCGTGCTCTTTGGCGGAAAACTCGCCGACGCGGACCCTGCGGACATTCTGATGGTGTTCGACGATGTGCCGTCGATTGACATACCCGCGTCGGCTTTCGTAGGCGACGGCCTGCCGGTGGCTGATGCTGCCGTGCGCGCGTCGCTTGTTCAGTCCAAGGGCGAGGCCATCCGGCTCATCAAGCAAGGTGGCCTGTACGTGAACGATCGACGTGTCACAGAGACGGAGAATCGAGTGACGGATGCTGATATGCTCGGCGGAGCCATGTTGGTGCTTCGAAAAGGCCAGCGTGAGCGCCGAGTGATCCGGGTCGAGCGCTGAGCTTCACACTGCTGCACGAAATCTAGCGTTGCCGCACCTGAAGGGGTTGACAGAGGCTCGGCCAGGCTATACGATTCAACAGTTCGACACGTTGTCTCCGGTCTGAGACCGCGTGACCGCTCGACCGCCTCCTCAGATGTTCTTCTGCAAGGGCGACGCAGCTCGGCAATAAAATTATCGACCCAAGAAGCGATAATTATGTTGACGACGCTGAAATAGGCGGGGTAAGATTGGAAGGTTCCCCTAAAGAGGGCCGTCGCAAGTGCGACGGTGGGGAATGCGCGGAAGAAGCGCACCACCTCGGTTCTTTGAAAACTAGATAGAGCGTGCACACAAGTCCGCTGTGGTTCGAGCGAAAGCGAGAGCAACGGCGGAAACCAGCCCGTCAAAGTGACAGCCGACTCGCAAGAACCCGAGCGCAAGCAACGGCCGATGCGGGTCATCACAAGACGAAACAAACAGAAGGGCCAACAAGCGCCTCTGGTTGAGCAGATGCCTGAAGGCGAACCGCAAGGTTTGTCTGAGGACAATCACTTTAACTTGAGAGTTTGATCCTGGCTCAGAATCAACGCTGGCGGCGTGCCTAACACATGCAAGTCGAACGCGAAAGGGACTTCGGTCCTGAGTAGAGTGGCGAACGGGTGAGTAACGCGTGGGTGACC
>JANMDX010000304.1:0-2526 GCA_031376505.1 Acidobacteriota bacterium | reverse complement strand
GATCCGGATGTCGCGTCGTTCTACGCGCTCGCGCTGCTCGGCACGATGTCGCGAAGTCTTATCGGCTACGTGGACTCGCACGAAGGCCACAGCGCGTCGCTGGCCGGCAGCGACACCCAGATCCGAGTCGGGGCGATCCTCACCAAGACGCTGGCCGCGTACCCCGAGCACACCGGCGCGCTGCACTACCTCTTGCACAACTACGACGACCCGGAGCACGCCCGATTGGGACTCGACGCCGCGCGCGCGTATGCGAAGGTCGCACCCGAATCGAGCCACGCGCTCCACATGCCGGCGCACATCTTCCTGCAGCTCGGGATGTGGGCCGACGCCGAGGCGTCGGACCGCGCGGCCTACTCGGCCTCCGGGACATGGGTCGCCCGCAAGGAACTGCCGCCGGCCCTGCGCAGCTACCACGCGCTGGCCTGGCGGCAATACGAGCTGATGCAGTTGGGGCGTTTTCGCGAGTCCTGGGCCCTGCTCGATGAGCTTGCGCCGGTCGTGAAGGCCACGGGGGACCTGACGCTGCTCAGCGACCTGTCGTCGATGCGAGCCCGCCATGTGCTCGAGTCGCAGCGCTGGGCCATGATGGCCAACGAGCGCAACTTCGGCAACGTCAACGAGCTGTGTGCGATCGGCATCAGCGCCGCGCGTTCCGGCAACCCGTCACTGGCCGAACTCGCGCGTCAGGGCCTGGCGAGCCGGGCCACCTCGCCGCAGGAAGGCGACCTCAGGCCGGCCATCGCCATCATGGAACGCGAAGTCGCGGCGGTCATCGCGCTGGCGGCCGGCCAGACGAGCGAGGCCGTCGAGATCCTGACGTCCGCGACGCGCGCCGAGCTGCAGTTGCCGCCGCCGCTCGGCCTGCCCATCCCGGTCGTGCCCGCGCCGGAACTGCTGGGCGAGGTCCTGCTGCAACTGGGACGGCCGGCAGAGGCGCTCGAGGCATTCGGTCAGGCGCTCTCTCGCAACGCGAATCGCTCCCGGTCCGTGCTGGGATCGGCGCGCGCAGCCGCGGCCCTGGGTCGGACCGACGCCGCCCGTGACCACTACCTGCGGGTGCTGGCGAATTACGCGCATGCGGACGGAGACCTGGTAGAGGTCGCTGAAGCGCGGGCGGCGCAGGCGGCGACGTGGACGGCGGCGGCGGGCGCTCGGACGACTCCCCTTCCCCTGGTCCCGATCGCCGCCGCCGTGGGCGGCGTCGTCGCGCTCCTCGCCATCGTCCTCGGCGCGCGCCGCTCGAGGGCAACGCGCGCGGCGCAACGGGCATCGACCACCGCCGCGCCAGCGACCAAGCGGCGGCGACGCTGACTCTGGCCCTCGACCGTGACCCACGCTGAACGACCGCGACGGCTCGGGCGCGTACAGACAAAACGGGGCGACCCGAAGGCCGCCCCGTCTCGCATGTCTAGCCGCTAGAACCTAGCCGCTGGCCTAGAACGTGTAGCGGAAGCTCAGCTGCCAGATCCGCATGAAGCCGGCCTGCTGCGTGATGGCACCGAAGCTGGTCGAGTCGATGGAGTTCGAGTCGATCCCACGGAACTTCGCGGTGTTCGTCAGGTTCAGAATCTCGAAGCGCACCTGACCCACGTGGCTGCCGAACAGCGTCGTGTCCTTGGCAACCACAAGGTCGATGTTCCTCCGGAACTGGTACCGGGCGTCGCCATCAGTGCGCGGGGCATCGCCATACCGCCCAGCGCCGGGGCTCGTATAGGCACCGCGGTTGAAGTACCGCGCGCTGGGGCTGTCGACCGTCACCACCCGCTCGTCGTCGCTGCCCTGCGTGTTCGGGTCACCGGTCAGGTTGGGGCGTTGCCGGCCACCGAAGAGGCCGAGGTTCGCCGTCGACTGGCCGCCCGACAACACGGCGTTCAGCGGCGAGCCGCTCACGAACTCCAGGACGCCGGACACGTTCCAGCCGTTCAGCAGCCACTTGGCGGCCGCGCCGGTGGAACTCGAGTTCGGAACCTTGAAGATGGGCGCCAGAACGATCCGGTGCGGCGAGTCGAAGTGGCTGATGCCGTATTCTGCGTCCAGATCGTAGTTGTTCTGCGGAATCGCCGTGCGGGTCTGGAACGTGCTGTTCTCGCCGAACTGGTTGTCCTTCATCCGGCTGAACGTGTAGCTGAACCGACCGCCCCACCAGCCGGTCGTGCGCTTGTCGAGGATGAAGGTGGCCGCGTTGTACTGGCGCTTGCCGCCCTTGGTTCGTTCAAACACGTTGACGTCGCCGAACTGCGGAAACGGCCGCAGGAGCTGTCCGGCCTGAATCGTTGTCTGGCCTCCGAACTCACCCGCTCCGGGCACGCCGAAGAACGGGTTGGGCACCGACGCCAGGAGCTTGGCTGGATCCCACGTGCCGTTGGGGCCGGGGAAGACCTGGCGGGCCACCGCCGGATCGATCTGGTTGATGTTGATGGCCACGTTGTTCGTGCCGGCAAAGCCGATGTCGCGGCCGGTCGCGCCGACGTAGCCGATGGTGACCGCCATGTTACCGGGCAGTTCACGCTGCACGTCGAACGA
>JANMDX010000281.1:0-2161 GCA_031376505.1 Acidobacteriota bacterium | reverse complement strand
CATAGCGCCTGCACCCTGCCCGTCCGGCCCGTCCGGAAGAACCTCCGTCAGCGCCGCCGTTCCAGGCTGTCACAGATGTCATCTTGGCGACAGGGCCAAGACATCCACTGACGCGTCCAATGAACTGAGGGCGCACGACCGCGCCCCTGAGGAGCGTCAGTCATGAACGAGATCTCCACGCGATCGTCTCGGCGGTTCGGCCCCTGGACGCGCGCCGCCATCCTGGGACTGGTCACGGTGACCGCCGCAGCCGGGGCGACGGGTATCCGAGCCTATGCGCTGGCGTCGGGCCCAGCCGCGCCACCAGCCGTGCCGTCGCCGACTTCCGGTGTCATCGCCGCGGCGTTGCCACGGTCGCAGTCCTACAGCGCCGTCGTCGACAAGGTCGCGCCGGCCGTCGTCACCATCCGCGTGCAGAAGCACGCGGAGGCCACCGCGGCATCGATGCCAGAGCCGTTCCGCGACTTCTTCGGGCAACAGGGTGGCCGCGAGTTGCCCAGGCATCGCGAGGGCGGTCTTGGGTCTGGGGTCATCATTCGCGAGGACGGCCTGGTGCTCACGAACCATCACGTCGTCGAGGGCGCCGACACGATTCGCGTGGATGTCGCCGACGGGCGCACGTTCGCGGCCACGCTGGTCGGCAGCGATCCACCAAGCGATCTGGCCGTGCTGCGCATCGCGACGAAGGGATTGCCCACGCTGCCGTTCGGTGATTCCGACCGCATGAAGGTGGGCGATGTGGTGCTGGCGTTTGGCAATCCCCTGGGCGTGGGCCAGACCGTGACCATGGGCATCGTGAGCGCCAAGAGCCGCGCCACCGGCGTGAGCAACGGCGCCTACGAAGACTTCCTGCAAACCGACGCGCCGATCAATCAGGGCAACTCGGGCGGCGCGCTCGTGAACCTGCAAGGCGAGCTCGTGGGCATCAACGCGCAGATCGTGTCGCCGTCGGGCGGCAATATCGGACTCGGGTTCGCGATTCCCTCGGGCATGGCACAAGCCGTGGCCGACCAGCTCACGCGCGACGGCGTGGTGCACCGCGCCAAGCTGGGCGTGACCGTCCAGGGCCTGACGCCTGAACTGGCCGAGACCCTGGACGTGCCCGACGCGCGCGGCGCGCTCGTCAGCGAGGTTGAGCCGGGTGGTCCGGCAGACCGCGCCGGCGTGAAGCAGGGCGACGTCGTGACGCAGGTGGACGGCAAGGTGGTGAAAGACGCCAACGCCATGCGGAATCAGATTGCCGGCACCCGTCCCGGGTCGTCGGTGCCGCTGGTCGTGCGCCGCAATGGTCACGATGTGACGTTGACGGCGAGTCTCATCGAGCGCGAGCGTGTCGCCAGCGCTGACCGGCACTCAGCCGGCGCGGAGGGCCCCAATGAATCCGGCTTCGGCATGGCGCTCACGCCGCTGACTCCGCAGATCGCGCAGCAGCTCGATCTGCCGCGCGGCGCCTCGGGACTGGTCGTGGCCGAGGTGGACCCGTCGGGCCTGGCGGCGTCGGCGGGCATGCGGCCTGGCGACCTGATCAAGTCGGTGAATGGCCAGGCGGTGGCATCGGTGTCGTCGCTGCGCGCGGCTCTGAAGCTCCGATCGGATCGTCCGGCCCTCGTGCTGGTCAGCCGGAACGGCGCGGAAACCTTCGTGGCGTTGCCACGCGCGGAGTCGTAGTGCCCGCGGTAAGTACCGGCGGCGCGTCTCGGTGGCGCGTCGCCGGCGGCCACGTGGTGCTGGCCGCGGCGTTTGCCGTGCTGTCGGCCGGCTGCACGGCCTTCCACGGCTTTCCGCCCTCGGCTTCTAGTCGAGAGTTTCGCACGTCCACGGTGACGGTGATGCTGCACGGCGAGCCCCTTGAACTGCACCTGGCGTCGCCAACGACGCTCGTGTCGCCAACGCTTGTGGTCTATGCCACCGGCGACGGCGGATGGTTCGGCACGGCCGTGCACATGTTTCGCGCCATCGCCGCCGAGGGCTACCGCACGGTTGGATTCAGCTCGCGGGCGTTCTTGCGCATCGAGCGGCCGCCGCACGCCGCCTTGAACGCGCGGCAACTGGCTGCCGACTACAGCGCCATACAGGCAGCGGCCCAAACAGCCTTTGGCGAGACGGCCGCGATGCCGATTCTGCTCACGGGCTGGTCCAGGGGCGCGGCCTTTGCGGCGAT
>JANMDX010000235.1:0-1945 GCA_031376505.1 Acidobacteriota bacterium | reverse complement strand
TTTCGCACGAGCGCCCACCGCCATCATCCTTTTTCTGATCAGGAAGACCGGCACGGAAGAACCCGACGAACGCAGTCCAGACTTCTACGCTTCTACGTGGTCAGCGACACGGACGGCCCGTCGCGAACGGCGCGCCATGATCGAGGCTGTATCGTCGCTGCCGCCGGCGGCGACGAAACCGCCCTGGCTACTGCCGTGGCGACGGCTGCGCTGTCGGAGGCAGTGGCGAGTCTGCGCCAGGTCCGCGACTTCGCCAGAGCGACGGGGCAAAGCGCAAGGCGGATTGCGTGGATGCCGCGTCGCTGGCGCGGTGTGCGAAACGGGTGCAACCCTCCGAGCCTGTTGCCGAAGGCGGTACTCAGCTCGATACGATCACGACGCTTCCTCGGCAGTTGCTCGACATCTCACGGCCGAGCCCATCGGCTTGAGTATTCGGCCCCACATATCCGCCGCGCGAAGACTCGCCATCTCCGCTGGCCCTAGCGCCGCATCGAGGCCGTCTGCGCGATCGCGACGACACCATCCAGACGCGTCCGGTCTGGCGGGAGAGCGTTTGGGCACCGTGGCCGCAGCTGCTCTTTCGCCAAGCGCCACGCCCGCGTCAGAGACGACCGGCGCGCCGCCCTAGTAGCCAGGCGCCTGTTGCCGGCGTCGCCATGCCTGCCACATCAGCACAGTCCACAGCTTGGGCAGATGGTTGGCGCGGGCAGACAGATGCTCGTGCCACGCGCGCCGCACGGGCACCGGGTCAAGCAGCGAGTCGCGCAGCGACACGTCGGAGAGCAGGTCTTCAGCCCAGTCGCGCAAGGGCCCTCGCAGCCAGGCATGCACCGGCACCGCGAAGCCGCTCTTCGGCCGGTCGATGAGCGCGTCTGGCACATAGCGGCGCAGCACCTGCCGCAGGGCCCACTTCCCCTGCCCGTCGCGGATGCGGCGCGACCGCGGCTGGCGCCACGCCCACTCCACGACGCGGTGATCGAGTAGCGGCGCGCGGGCCTCGAGGCTGACGGCCATGCTCGCCCGGTCCACCTTGGTCAGGATGTCGTCGGGCAAGTAGGTCATCGTGTCGACCAGCATCATCCGGTCGGCGAAATCCGGCGCGGCGGTGTGGACGTTCGCATCTTGCAGCAGCAACGGACACTCGGTGGCCGACGCGCCGATGACAGGGGGCGTCTGCCACTGAGACACGAGTGTGAGGTAGAGATCGTCAGCACTCGCAGCAGCCAGCGCGGTGCCGAGCTTGTGCACCTTGTCGCCGAGCGCCCGTTGCCCGAGCGCCGTCGACGCGCCGGCACCGGCCAGGCGGCCCACGGCGTCCCAGGCGGCCGGCGACACGGCCGTCAGGGACCGAGCCAGAGCGCGCCGCGCCCATCGAGGATACGCGGAGGTCTTCGCGACGATCTTCGGCGCCCAGAGATACCGGTTGTAGCCGCCAAACACCTCGTCCCCGCCGTCACCCGAAAGGGCCACGGTCACGTCACGACGGGCCATCTGCGAGACGAGGAACGTGGGAATCTGCGACGAGTCGGCAAATGGCTCGTCGTAGATGTCGGCCAGACGCGGAATCACGGCGCGCGCCTCGTCCGGCGTCACGTACAGCTCGCTATGCGTGGTGCCCAGATGCGCCGCCACGGCCACGGCGTCCTTCGCCTCGTCGTAGCCGCCCTCGGCGAATCCGATCGTGAACGTGCGGACGGCGCGGCCGCTCTCGGCCTGCATCAGCGCCACCACCGCCGACGAGTCGATGCCGCCCGACAGGAATGCGCCCAGCGGCACGTCGGCCACCATGCGACGCCGGGTCGCGTCCCTCAGTAGCTCGTCGAGTTCGGCGACGGCGGCGGCATCATCGAGCCTGGACTGGTGGGCGGCGCCCTCCAGGGCCACCGTCCGCGCATCCCAGTACCGCGTGACCTGCGGCGCCTGCCCCTGGCGGATCACGGCGTAC
>JANMDX010000188.1:0-2886 GCA_031376505.1 Acidobacteriota bacterium | reverse complement strand
GGCACACCGAGCAGGGTCAATTCCAGTTCAACCGCATCGCCCGCATTGAACTGGCCGGCGACGGCGGGTCGATCCTCGAACACGCGCGCGTGCTCGCGCTCCTGAACATGGCCCTCGCCGACGCCATTACCGCCGTGTTCGACGCGAAATACACCTACCGCTACTGGCGGCCGGTGACGGCGATCCGCCGTGCCGAGGAGGACGGCAACGCTCACACGTCAGCCGACACCACGTGGACGCCCTTCCTGCCGACGCCGCCCCATCCGGAATACCCGGCCGCACACGGCGCCGGGCAAGGCGCCGGGGCGCGCGTGATGAAGGCCTACTTCGGCCCCCATCATGCCTTCCTGGCCACCTCCGCCTCGGTGCCAGGCGTGGTGCGCTCCTTCACCGATTTCGACGGGTTTGCGGCAGACGGCGCCGCGGCGCGCATCTACGGCGGCATGCACTTCCGGAACTCGACCGAGGTCGGCCTGCGGATGGGCACCAAGGTGGCCAACTGGGTGCTCGAGCACTACCTGCTGCCCGCCAACTAGCAGCCCGTGCCCCCGGCGAGGCGCGACGCTTCGCCGGGGCGCTGCTTCCCCCATCCACGCAGGGAGATTCCCGATGTCAGAGCGTCATGCACATCAGGTACATCCCCGACGCGATGCGTGGGGAGCCAGCGGCCGGCGCGTCGCCCGACGCGGCCGTGGCCCGAGCCGCCCACGACGTCCTGGCCGCGCTGTTCCCGAGCCAGCGGGTCGTCTTCCAGGCGGCGCTGGCGACCTCACTAGCCGGGATCGCGCCGGAGGCCGCGCGTGACGGCGAGCGCGTCGGCGCGGCGGTGGCGCGGGCCATCCTCGAACTGCGTGCGAACGACGGGTGGAGCCGTCCGCCGCCGGCGTACGAACTTCCCAGTCTGCCCGGCTACTGGACACCCACGCCGCCGGCCGGCGCACCGGCAGCGTTCACACACTACCCGGAGGTTCAGGGGTTCATCATCGCCAGCCGCGACCGCTTCCTTCCGGCAGGTCCGCCGCCGCTTACGAGCGCGAGATACGCGACCGACTTCAATGAGACCAAGGCGATTGGCGCGGTCAATAGCGCGACACGCATCGGTCGCTGACGGCAGCGGCATCACGCGGTCCTACAACGGCTTCCGTCAGCTCGCCGACGAGGCGGCGCAGAGCCGCATCTACGGCGGCATCCACTTCGCGTTCGAGGGTCTAGCCAGCATTGGCGTGTGCAATCAACTCGCCGACGACGCCGTCGACAACTACCTCCGCGTCCAATAGCGCACCTCGGGACGATAGAAACATCAGGGTCTCATGCGTCTGCGACGTACCCACGTGGCACGAAACGGGGGTAGAGTTACGGCGCGGCGCGGGCACCGAGGTCGGCCCCTGCATTGGTGCGGCGAGCCCGGACATGAGTGTGACCCGGAGACCCACGAGCCCAACGTCTTGCGAACGTCAGCGCCACGCTGGGCAGCGCGTTCCCTAGATTTCGTATTCGAGGACTCCACGCTCCTGTTTCGGGCCGCGGTCACTCTCTTGACGACGATGCCGGGCGTGAGTGCGACCGCGGCCGCCGTGATCGTGGCGGAGACGACGACCCGTGGCCTACTGAATCTGCTGGACTGGCTCACGCGTGCACATCTCACCCGGCACAGTGCGGATCCAGGACCTCCACGCGTCGCCTCCTTCTGGGCGCGCATCCGCAACGTGCAGGTACTCCCCGACGGCGTGGTCTACGTGCTCACCGAGGGCGCCAACGGCAAGTGGCTGAAGGTGACACTCGCTCGCCAGCGTCGCCGCCGCGATGTCCGACAGCGTGCGCAGGGCTGACAGACCCGCACGCGCTCAGCGGGGTGCCGCCGGCACCAGCACGCGCAGGGGCGGATAGCCGCGCTCGGCGCGGTGCGCGCACGCGTCTTCGACCACTTCGCGAAACGTCGCGGCCACATCGGGCGAGCGCTCAGCAAGGACGTCGGGGTGGCGCCACACGAGCGCGATGCCCTGGGCTGATTCGAGCCACTCGAGGTCGCGCAGCACGACGAGCAGCGCGTCCCAGTTGAAGCCGAAGCCCGCCGGGTACTCGCCGCACTGAAAGAGCGCATGCATCAGCGTTTGCTTGTCGAACACCGGTGCCCGGTCGAGCGTGCTTACGTACCAGTGTGCGCCAACGAGCGCGGCACGGAATCCCGATGCGCGCAAGAGTTCGAGTGGCACCTCGACAAACGCCGGCGTATCCGTCTTGGCGAGATCCGCGACGAGGGTCTGA
This sequence comes from Acidobacteriota bacterium, assembly GCA_031376505.1. Lineage (GTDB taxonomy): Bacteria > Acidobacteriota > Vicinamibacteria > Vicinamibacterales > UBA2999 > CADEFD01. The sequence goes on along the minus strand of JANMDX010000188.1, from coordinate 621 downwards.
AGCCGCGGATCAAGAGCAGTGGCTGGGGACGTCATGAGGGCCGCCGTACTGGGATGAAGGTCTCGTAGTGGTCGGGCGTGTAGTACGCCTCGCCCTTCTGGCCAGTGATGAGCCGCTGCGGCCCGACGCCTCGCAGCCCTTCGGTGCGCACGACCCACTCGGTGTAGTAGCCGCGTGCCGCCCTGGGCAGCCGCCCCTCGCGATTCCCAAAGACCGTGCCGTCGTTGCGATGTGAGTCGCGCTCGCCCGCGGCGATGCGGGCAAACACGGGTGCAAGGTCGACGTCGCCCTCGTGCACCAGCCGGCCGCTCTCGTCGTAGATGCGCTGCTGGCGCATGACCATGCCGACGGTGGCCGGCGGAGGCGACGCGGTGGCGGACCGCTTCGCAACGGTCGCGGCTGCCGCCGTCGTGGCCGTTGGGGCCGGCGCTGCGGTGGGCGGACGCGGCTCGATCGGCGCACTCGATGGCCGCGCGGCCACGGGTGCATCCACCGGGCCGGTCGTCGGCACGGCGCGTTCGGACCACGCCACATAGGCGACGGCAGCCAGCAGCAGGACCGCGGCAAGCACGGTGGAGAGCGGCCGCGAAGGTGGGGTGCGCGTCACAGAGCCACTGACGA
>JANMDX010000170.1:0-73704 GCA_031376505.1 Acidobacteriota bacterium | reverse complement strand
GATGGCCGTAAAGAGCGACGATGACGTGGCGGTGCCGAGCACGCGTGTCGTGATCTGCGCCAGCGTCTCGCCCGTCACCGTCAACACGTCGTCGGCCGTGCCTGCCACGCCGTCGGCGCCGGCGCCGATCCAGCCGCGATTTCGCGCCCCGTTGTTGAAGAAGTTTCGGATACTCGTGACGGTCCGGCCAGCGCCAATGCGGCGATCGCCCAGGTCGAGCGACGACAGGTGGGTCTGTTGCCACGCCGCCTGCAGGTACGGCTCGGCGTAGACGCGGCCCGACGGGGAGGTCCAGCGCAGCATCGCGGACAGCGCCGGCTGAGGCGTGCCGCCTTCGATGTTCGGCGGCAGACCCGTGCCGGTATCTCTCGCGCGGATATAGGTGAAGGCTGTGCGGGCGCGCAGCCCGTGGCCGAGCGACGCCGTGAGCGCGTGCTCGATGCCCCAGATGCGCGCGCTGTCGAAGTTGTCGCGCACGAGCACGGGCACCGTCGTGCCCGCCACGAACACGGCCCCGTTGGCGTTTTGCGCCGTGATGGGCGTGCCGCCAAGCGACGTGCCCACTGCGCCAGCGGGCAGAATCAGCGCGACCTTCTGGATGTTGTCGTGCACGTGGTTCACAAACACCGTGAGCTCGCTGCGGACGCCGCCGCGGCGGTACGCCACGGTGCCTTCCACGTTCAGGCTGGTCTCAGGTCCCACGTCGTCTGCCAGGTTGCCCGTGGAGATGGCTGCCCCATCAGCCGTCGTGCCCACGGTGCCGCTCAGGTTCGCCGCGCGCAGATCGGCTGCGGCCACTTCGAAGCCCGCGCCGGTGAGGCCGAGCGTGCCGAGGTCGGTCATGTGCGGCGCCCGGAACCCGCGGCTCACGAGGCCGGTCAGCGTCCAGTCCTTGCTCGGCACGACCACCACGGCCGCGCGGAAGCCCACGCCGGCGGCGTTCAAAGCGTCGTCGGGCCAGAGCGGTACGCCGTTGACCACGGGGGCAGCAGAGGCCTTCGCCCGGTAGCGCGCGCCGCCCACGCGCATGGCGCCCACGAGTCGCACAGTGTCGGGCACGGCGTCGAACGCACCCTGCACGTAGATCCCGCCTTGCGTGAACGTGGCGTCGTTCGGCACGCGAGGGCGGCGGGTCGACCGCACGCCGGTGACGGGATTGACGTTGAAGGCGTCCGACGTCAGCGACTCCAGCTGCAGGTCGCCGCCGAGACTCACCGAGGCGCGGCTCGACAGATCACGGCGGGCCGTGATCGCCACGCTCTGCGCCGTCGTGCGCTCCGGCTCGTGGCCGATGATGGCCGTGGACGAGCCCTGGCCGCCCTGGTTCACACGTTCCTCGCGCTGGCGGTTGAGTCCGTAGGTCAGCGAGATGTGTTGGAACGGCCCGCCGCCCACGTGCTCGAGACGGGTCGTGAACAGATCGAGGGACAAGCCGTTCAGTTCGGCGATGAGGTTGCCGTCGCCGCCCAGCAGTTGGTCGTAGCGGTTGGCGCCTTGTTGACCCGAGCGCGTGTACCCGGCGCTCACCCGCGTGCTGGCGGTGGGCGAGAACATCCCGCGCACCGATTCGCCGATCTGCGAGAACCCGGTGTCCGGCAGGCGCGCGTCCATCAGCCGGTCGGATCGGACCCCGAGGAAGCGGGTGACGGCCGCGTGCGAATCGTAGCCGCCGCCAGGGCGCACCAGGCCCGTGTTACGACCCGACAGTGAGCCGGTCACGCCAAATCGCGGACTCATTACCGAGCCGAAGGCCGAGCCGCCGGCATTGCGATGCGCCGTGCCGCCGCTCGCGCCGAGCGACCCGCCGACGCGGATTCCCGCGCTGGTGAATTCGGGCACCTTCGACAGGAACTGGATGCTGCCGCCGAGCGCGTCGCTGCCGTATTGATCGCTCGAGGGCCCGCGCAGGATCTCGATGCTCTCGAGGCCGCCGGCCTCGATGAGATCCAGGAACGTGTTGACGCCCCCGCGTTGCGCGCCCGTCGAGTAGCGCACGCCGTCCACGAACACGTTCACTTTGTTGCCGACCAGGCCCCGAATGAAGACGCCCGCCATCGACGGACTCGTCCGCTGGAGCGCCACGCCGGCCTCCTGCTCGACGGCCTGGGCCACGACCACCTTGGCGCGATCCGCGATTTCGCTCTCGGTGATCACGTTCACGGGCTGCCCCGACCGTCCTGTCGCTTCGACGCGATCGCGCGACGCAGTGACCGTGACGTCGTCGGTGATCCCGCCGACCTCGAGCGTGATCTCGAGTGCGGCTGGCGAGCCACTGCCGACGGTGACCGCCACGCGCGCCTCGGCGAACGCGCCTTTGTGCACGACGACGAGGTAGGTGCCCGGCGGCGTCTCCGCCACCGCGAAGCGGCCGTCGGCGCCAGTGGTCGCAGTTGCCACGGTGGCCCTCCCGCTCGTCAGGACTGAGACGGTGGCCCCCGCCACGATTCCGCCCTGCGGGTCGCGCACGAGGCCGGTGATGGCGCCGGCCGCATGAGCGATGGCGGTGATGCTCATAAGCAGCGCGACGAGCCACATGACCCTCACGTAGCGGTGATCCATGCCGGCGACGGTAGTCGGCTGGACGAACTACTACCAGCCCTCGTAGTTTGCGGGCGCGCCTGCGGCACTCCAAGCCAAGAAGCAATAAAGTAGAGGGCCATGGCCCTCGATTCCTACGTTACCCTCGGCCGCTCTGGCCTCCGCGTCAGTCCCCTGTGCCTCGGCACCATGACCTTCGGGGAAGACTGGGGCTGGGGCTCGTCGGTCGCCGAATCGGAAGCGCTGCTGGCGCGCTTCCTCGACCGCGGCGGCAACTTCATCGACACCGCCAACGCCTATACCCGCGGACACTCCGAGGTCATCATCGGGGACTTCTTTGCGAAGTCGCCGGGCCGGCGCGATCGCGCGGTGATTGCCACCAAGTTCCTGTCGAACTTGTATCGCGGCGACCCCAACGGCGGCGGCACCGGCCGCAAGTCGATGGTGGCGGCGTGCGAGCAGTCGCTGCGACGGCTCAAGACCGACTACATCGATCTCTACTGGATGCACTGCTGGGATCGGCACACGCCCATCGAAGAGACGATGCGCGGGCTCGATGACGTGGTGCGGGCCGGCAAGGTGCGCTACGTCGGCTTCTCGGACACGCCGGCCTGGAAGGTCGCGCAGGCGCAGACCCAGGCGCTCTTCCGCGGCTGGGCGCCGCTCATCGCCCTGCAGATCGAGTACTCGCTCATCGAGCGTACGGTCGAGGGCGAACTCGTGCCCATGGCGCTCGAGCTCGGTCTCGGCATCACGCCGTGGTCGCCGCTGCGCGGGGGTGTGCTGTCGGGCAAGTACACGCGGGAGAACGCCGCCACGCAGAAGGCCGATCGCGGCGAACGCGTCACCAACTTCCTGACCGAACGCAACTACCTGATCATCGACGAACTCGCGCGGATCGCGCGCGAGCTGTCGTGCTCGCCGGCCGCAGTGGCCCTGGCCTGGGTGCAGGCCCAGCCAGGGGTGGCCTCGACCATCATCGGCGCGCGCCGCCTGGACCAGCTCGATCAGAATCTTGCGGCGCTGGACATCGTCCTGACCTCGGCGCATCTCAGCGCGCTCAACGCCGTGTCCGAGCCGGTGCTCAACTTCCCGGCCGGCATGCTGAAGTTCATCGGTATGTTCTCGCAGGGGGGGCTCAGCGTGAACGGCGAGACGGCGCCGCCCTGGCCGATGTCGCCCAAGAGCGACGACGAGCGTTACTAGGGCGAGGCCGGCAGATGACGGACTGGCTGGTCTGGCTGGAACCGGGCCTCACCGTAGACGCGCAGACCGGCCTGCTGCTCCATGCGGCCGATGCCACCAAGGCTGCCCAGTCCGTGTTCTCCGTCACGCTTGGCGGCATCACGCTGGCGCTCATGGATCACGGGCATCAACTGCCCGGTCTGGCGGGGGCAGCGCGCGCTGGCCGTGCCGGCCGGCGGCGACACGCCCCGCGCCGTCAAGGCCGTGGGCCGTGTCGCTCCTGTCGTGGCTGGGGGTGCTCTGTTGGGGGCGCATGCTCCTCTTGAGAGGCGACGCGCCCTGGGACGTCTGCGATAATCAGGTCTTGGAATACGAACGCTTCGCGGACATCTACGGCGTATGGACGGCCACGGCTGGTTCCACGCAGGCCAACAAGCCTTTCTACGTCGACACCTATCTGGCGGCTGACGGGCCGGTCGTGGAACTCGGCATCGGCGACGGTCGCATCGCGGTCGACGCGGCTCTGCGCGGCCGGTCGCTCATCGGGGTCGACCTCTCGCCCGCGATGCTGCAGTTGTGCCGCGACCGCGCTTCGAGCGCCAAGGTGCTCGACCGGCTCACGCTGCTGCAGGCCGACTTCCGCGATTTCGAACTTGCCGAGCCGGCAGCCCTCATCGCGCTGCCGTACCACAGCCTCGGCCACCTGACGTCGCTGGACGCCAAGCGCGATGCGCTGCGCCATATCCACGCGCAATTGCGTCCGGGTGGCCGCTTCGTGTTCGACGACTTCTTCATGACCCCCGACCGGCTCGACCGCTTGCGGCGCGTGCAGCTGCGGGCCGAGTACGTCTCGGCCGAGGGCCACGACACGCTGCTATGGGTCACGTCGCTCGTCGACGAGGTCGCGCAGTCGATGCGCGTCGTCACGTGGGAGGACCGGCTCGACGCCGACGGCGTCATGACCCGTCGTCGCTACCGCACGCTGTCCCTCAGCTGGATGACGCCAGCGCAGGCGGCCCGGCTGCTGGCCGAGGTGGGCTTCGTGGTGGAGGCGTGTTTTGGCGACTTTGCCAGGACTCCGTTCGAGGCGAGTACCGCCGAGGAACAGATCTGGGTCGCTCGAAAGGACGGCGGGGCATGATCGGCACCACGGGACTGAAGGACCTGCGCGTCGACTGCATCGTCGGCATCTATCCGCACGAGCGCGCGGCGACCCAGACGGTCATGCTCGACCTCGAACTCGACTACGACTTCGCCGCGCCGGCCGGGTCCGACGCGATCGCTGATGCCGTGGACTACGACGGCGTGGCGGCGAGCGTGACGGCGCTGCTGCAGACCTCCCGCTTTCAGCTGATCGAGACGATGGCCGAGCGAGCGGCGGCGCTGCTGCTCGCGCAGGTGCCGGTGGCCACCGCCGTGCGCATCGAAGTGCGCAAACCCGCGGCGGTGCCCGCGGCGGCATGCTCGTTCGTGCGGGTGGAGCGCCGGCGATGAGCCCGGATGGCGAGCGCCGTGTGGCGGTGGTCACAGGTGGGGCCAGGCGGCTCGGCCGGCATCTGTGCCGGTCGTTGGCGGCGCGCGGCTACGAGGTGATTGTCGTCTACCGCTCGTCGCACGACGACGCCCGCACCCTCGAGCAAGAGATTGTCGTCAAGGGCGGCCGCGCCCGTGCGCTGCAGCTGGACGTGGCCGACAAACACGCCGTCGCCACGGCGTTTGCCGGCATTGCCAGTGCCGAGGGGCGCGTGGATCTGCTCGTGAACAACGTCGGCAACTACAACCCGCAAGCCGTGACCGAGCTGGATCCAGACGTGTGGGACGAGACGATCGCGGCGAACCTGTCGGGGGCGTACTACTGCTGCTACCGCGCCCTGGCGATGATGCCGGCGGGCGGCAGCATCATCAACATCGGCATGGCAGGCCTCGAGGGCATCCGCGCCAACCCGCGCGGCGCCGACTACTACGTGAGCAAGACCGGCCTGCTCGCGCTCACCCGCGCGCTGGCCGCCGCCTACGCGCCGCAGCGGATTCGCGTGAACATGGTGTCGCCCGGGCAGCTCGACAACTCCGTGGACCTGCCGCCGCCCGACGAGATCGCGCAGTGGGTGCCCCTCGGCCGCTCGGGCACGCTCGACGACATCGCTCAGGCCGTGGGCTACCTGCTCGACGCGTCGTATGTGACGGGCCAGAACCTCGACGTCGCGGGCGGCTACCGGCTCTGATGCCACAGGCGTCCGCGCTCGTAGGGCTGTGGGACCGGGCGGCGGAATGGCAGCGGCGGCTCGCGATGATCGAGGCCGCCCGGGCGTTCCTGTACCTCACGACTTTTTACATCGAGCACGACGCCTACGGCACCGTGATCCTGGCGGCGCTGAGACGCGCGCAGCGGCGCGGCGTTGCGGTCACGGTGGTGGTAGACGCGTTTGGGCAGCGCCTCGGCGGCGTGCTGATGCGGCCGGACCAGCGAGCCGGGCTCGCGGCCGAGCTCGATGGACTGCGCGCCGAGGGCGGCGCAGTGACGGTGTATGCGCCGTCGCGCCGGGTGCAGCGGCTGCTTGGTGGCGGCCAGCACGTGAAGATTCAGGTGTCGGACGCGGGCGAGGCGATCTTTGGCAGCAGCAATCTCACGAAGTCGTCCTTCGAGGGCTGGAACGAGTACGCCGTCGCGGTGCGCGGTCCCGTGGCGGTGACGTTGCTCCAGAGCGTGCGCACGCTTGGTGGGGTCGTGGCGCCCGCGCATGTCGAGCGGCTCGCCGAGGTGATCGCCGCTGACCCCGCGCCGGCCGACCTGCCGCTCGACTTCTGGCTCTGCAATCCCAATCCGGCGCAGGGATGGCGAGGCCCGTTTGGATGGGACGGCGTGAACGACGTTACCAACCGCATGATCGAGATGCTGGACGGCGCACGCACGTCAGCCGCCATCACGAGTTTCTACTTCAAGCCGGTGCCCATGCTGCTCGACGCCGTGCTGCGCGCGGCCAGGCGTGGCGTGCGCGTGGAGGTGTTCCACTCGCACCGCGAGGCACTGCCGGCGACCGACCTGGCCTGGATTGCAGCGGCTGCTAGCTACCCGACGCTGCTCGACGCGGGCGTGCACCTCTCCGAGAACCGGCACGGCGAGCACTCCAAGCTCGTACTCATCGACGACGCCTGGGCGGCCTTCGGCAGCTACAACTTCGAGGACGCCGCCCACGATCGCCTTGCCGAAGCGATGCTGGCCAGCCGCGACCTCCGGGCCGTGGCCCCGGTGGCAGCCATCTTCAACGAGCTGCGCATGCATCCAGACACCCTGCGCGTGACCCGCGAATCGTTTGCCGGTTTGCCGTCGCGCGTCCGGGCGCGTGTGGCACGATACGGCCGGTTCAAATGGTGGATGTGATGCGCTTTACTGAGATCGAACACAAGTTCGTGGTCGGCGATGCCTTCGACACGGCCGGCCTGCATCGGACCCTGGACCTGCTTGATCCCACGCGCCGTGCCTCGCTGCGGGTGCGCGACCGCTACTTCCTGACCGGCGACGGCCGCACGCGTCACTACATCCTGCGGCACCGGTTCGACCACGAGCTGCACCAGCTCACGATCAAGTCACTGACCTCGGACCCGGAAGTGCGCGACGAGATCAACCTCGACCTGGGCCACCACCAGGGCGACCAGGCGGCGCAAGTGGACGCGTTTGTGGCGCGCATGGGCGTGACGTGGGCGGGCGAGCTGCAGAAGGACCTCGACGTCTGGTACTTCCCGGATTGCGAGGTGGTGCACTACGTGGCCTCGAGCGGCGGGCGGACGGTGCGCTGCGTGGAGTTCGAAGCGATCCGGCAGGGGTCGATTCCGGCGGCGCTCGCGGTCATCGATCGCTACGAACGGGCCACCGGCTTCGACCCATCGGCCCGCTCGCGGCAGTCGCTCGTGGATTTGCTCTTTCCAGGAGCGCTCGCGTAGGGGCCTGGCACGGCCAGACTTTTGCACCACGTTCGAAGTCGAAGTGGGAGGCCGATGGGCGGCCCCTCGCCAGACAGGACGGCAACTGATGAGATTCACACGGTTTGCGGTTCTCCTGCTCGTCGCGCTCGTGGTCGCGCCGTCCGCCTATGGCCAGGACGTCCGTCCGGTGTCGGAGACGAGTCCAGTCGTGATGTCACCGGGAACGGACGGCGTGTCCTGGCTGCGCGCGGAGCAGTTCGAGGTGGCCCCCGCCGTCCGCACGTCGCCGTTTCGCACCCTTGGGCGCGACTTCGGGCGGTTCGCTGGAGCCGAGAACTGGCGCCTGCTCGGGGCGGTGGGCGTCGCTGCGCTGGCCAGCCACTCCATGGACCAGACCGGCGTCCGCGAATCCCGCGACCACCTTGCCGTCGGCCGTTTTTCCTCAGGCAACACCGGCGGCAGTCTGCTCGTGCAGGGCGGCGGAGCCGTGGCGACCTGGGCCCTCGGCAAAGCCACCCATTCCCCGAGGATGACGGCCGTTGGCGGCGACCTCATCGAAGCCCAGATCGTGTCGCAAACCGTCGTCCAGGGCCTGAAGTTCTCGGTGCGGCGTCCGCGTCCCGATGGCAGCAACGCGCTGTCGTTTCCCTCGGGGCACACGGCGTCGAGCTTTGCGACCGCCACCGTGCTGCAGCGGCACTTCGGCTGGAAGGCGGGGGTTCCCGCGTATGCCTTTGCCACCTACGTGGGCGCCGCACGCATGTCGGCCGACAAGCACTACCTGAGCGACGTCGTGGTCGGCGCCGGGATCGGACTGGTGGCTGGCCGATCGGTTACCGTCGGTGTGCGCGGGCAGCAATTCGCTCTCGGCGTGGCCCCGGCGGGCCGTGGCGCGATGGTCACGTTCACCAGGCAGTAGCCCGGTCACCCCCGTACCTCGCGTCCCGAGCCGCGGGCCGCCGTCCGTACGCGCGTGGACACGCGCCGTGGCCTTGGCGTACCCTTGCGCAGTGGACCTGTCAAGCTTCGGTCGCTGCGGTTCGCAACGGCCCTCCATGATGTTCCGTTCGAGCCGCGGCGGCGCCGCGATGGGAATTGCCCTCATGGTTGCGGCGCTGTCGGCCACGAGCGGCTACGCCCAGGCGCCGGCTGAGCCGGCCGGGACGCGCGCGGGCGCCATCGTCGAGCAGCAAGCCGCGAAGGCACAGCGGCTCACGCCGTACCAGCCCGGCAAGCTCGAGGCGTGGGTGCAGAAGATCGACGAGCACCTGTCGGCTACCGAAGTGAAGTGGCATCCGTTCTACGGCACCGCGTACCAAGGAGCTGGTCCCACCCTGGGCGCAGGCTACGTGTTCCATACCGGCGACTACGACTCGCTCGACGTGCGCGCCTCGATGTCGATCAATCAGTCCAAGCGCGCCGAGGCCGAGTACCGCTGGCCCCGAGTGCTGGCGCGGCGCGGGGTGTTCAGAGTGCTTGGGGGCTGGCGCGAGGGTGTCGATCAGAACTTCTTTGGCATCGGCACCGCCGAGACCTCCGCGCAGGATCGCACCGCCTTCGACTTCCGCCAGGCTTACGGCTCGGCCAGGCTCGACGTGCGGCCGGCGCGCGGCATGTTGCTGTTTGGCGGCGGCGTTGAGTACCTGCGGTTTGAACAGCGCCGCGAGGCCGGCTCGTCGTTCGAGCAGCGCTACACCTCAGCGACACTGCCCGGAGTCGGCGCGACGGTGAACTACGTCCACACGCGCGCCACCGCCGCCATCGACTCGCGACCCGCCACGGGTTACGCCAAGCGCGGCGGGTACTACGGCGTAACCGCCCACCGTTACGACGACGCCGGCAGTCCATTCAGCTTTCGGCGGGTCGACTACGACGTCGTCCAGCATCTGCCGGTGCTACGGGACGCGTGGGTGCTCTCGCTCCGAGGCCGGGTCCAGACCACCTACGCGAGCGCGGATCAGGCGGTGCCGTTCTTCATGCTGCCGTGGCTCGGCAACGCGAGGACGCTTCGCGGCTTCTCGTCGATGCGCTTCAGGGATCGCAACAGCCTGCTCCTGTCGGCAGAGTGGCGCGTGCTGGTGAGCCTGTTTGCCGACGCCGCGCTGTTCTATGACGCGGGCAAGGTCACGGGTCGCCGTGCCGATCTGAATCTCGCGGGATTGAAGAGCAACTACGGCATCGGCTTCCGCTTGCACACGCCTGCCACCACCCCCCTGCGCATCGATTTCGCACGGGGGAATGAAGGCTTCGTGGTGGTGCTCGGATCATCGGCCGCGTTCTAGGCGCCCCTCCTCATGTCTTCTTGTGTCCCACGACGGATCAGCCGCCACGCAGCCGCCCTGGTGTTCGGCCTGGGGATGTTGTCGTCATGGGCGCCGGTGCGGACCGCCCAGCCCGTCTTCCTGTCAGACGATCCCCTCGGTCGGGAACCCGAGTCGCAGGATGCGTCGAACGTGCAGCCCTGGGAGATCAACCTCGCCTTCGACGTGACCTACAACTCGCTGGTCACGGCCCGACAGGAGCCCACCGGCAGCCGCGCGGGCAACGTCAACACGCTCGACGAGGTGCCGGACTCCAGTTGGTTTACCAACCGCATCGGCGCGCGTCCGCTGTCGGCGGCGGCGCTGGTCAATGGCCCGGATATCAGTCCCGCGCCCGACCCTGCGTCGTGGACGATTCTGCGCGAGAAGTCGAGCGGGGCCGCCGCGGGGTTCACGGCACGGGATGCCCGTGGGGCCACCTGGTTCATCTCGTTTGACGCGCCGTCAAACCCCGATGGCGCGACGGGGGCGATTGTCGTTGCCACCAAGTTGTTCTGGGCGCTCGGCTACAACCAGGTCGAGAACCATGTGTCGTCGCTGCGCCGCGAGCACCTCCGCATCGATCCCAAGGCGTCGGTGAAGCGGCCCTCCGGCCGGCGGACGCCCATGACCAACGACGATCTGCAGACGGTGCTGTCGCGGGCGACCCCGGGGCCCGATGGTACCTACCGCATCACGGCCGGGCGCCTGCTGCCCGGGAAGATCCTGGGCGGCTTCCGCTATGAGGGCACGCGGCCCGACGACCCCAACGACATCGTCGAGCATCAGCATCGCCGGGAATTGCGCGCCCTGCGCGTGTTTGGCGCGTGGACCAACCTGACCGACATGAAGTCGGGCAACACACTCGACACACTCGAGACTACCGACGGACGGAGCATCGTGCGGCACTACCTGCAGGACGTCGGGTCGACGTTTGGCATTGGCGCCAACGGGCCGCACGAGCCGAGCGAAGGATGGGAGTTCGTGTTCCAGAGTGGGCCGGCGCTGCGCCGGCTGTTCAGCCTGGGGTTGGCACTCAGTCCCTGGCAGACGGCGCACTACGAAGACGTCCCGGCGATCGGGCCGTTTGAAGGCGAGGCGTTCGACCCCGAGGCCTGGAAGCCTCGCGCGGTGGTACGGGCCTTCACGGAGATGCGGGCCGACGACGCCTTCTGGGCCGCGCGCCGGGTCACGGCATTCTCGGACGCGTCCATTCGCGCGGCCGTCAGCGCCGGGCGATACACCGACCCACGGGCCTCGGACCATCTGGCAAACGTGCTCATCAGGCGCCGCGACCGGATCGGGCGCGCGTATCTGCCGGCCATCAATCCCATCGTCGGCCCGAGGTTCGAATGGCCAGGCGGATTGTCGTTCAGTAACGCGGCCGTGGAGTTCGGTGGGGCCTCGGCCCCGCGCCGGTACACGGCCCGGTGGCACGCATTTGACAACACGACGCGCGTCTCGCGGGAACTCGGGGTCACGACGGGCACCGCCACGCGCCTGGACGCACCCGCCGTGGTCCCCGATGTCCCCGGCGGGTTCGTCCGAGTCGATGTCTCGGCCGAGCATGACGAGCACCCGTCGTGGGGCCGTCCCGTCGAAATCTACTTCCGCCGCGACGCCTCGGCCTGGACGCTCGTCGGCCTGACGCGCCTGCCCTAGCTAGGCCTGCCCCGGCAGAGGGTCAAGACCCGGTACACTGGTCGCGTGATCCACATCATCGGCGGCGGCCTCGCGGGCTGCGAAGCGGCCTGGCAGGCGGCGCGTCTCGGACAAGAGGTGACGCTGCACGAGATGCGGGGCGTGCGGGCCACGCTCGTGCACAAGACCGACCACCTGGCTGAGCTCGTCTGCAGCAACTCGTTTCGCGGCGACAAGCTCGACAACGCCGTGGGCCTCATCAAGGAAGAGATGCGGCGGCTCGATTCGGTGGTAATGGCGGCAGCCGAAGTGGCGCGCGTGCCGGCCGGCGCAGCGCTGGCCGTCGATCGCGAGGTTTTCTCGCGCGAGGTCACGGCCCGGTTGGCCACCGAACCGCGCATTACGGTCTGCCGCGAAGAAGTCACGCAGGTGCCGGCGCCATCGGCGCCAGGCGATGCGGTGATCATCGCCACCGGCCCACTGACCTCCGACGCGCTGTCGCAGTCCATTCAGGCGTTCGTGGGCGAGGCGCACCTGTCGTTCTACGACGCCATCAGCCCGATCGTGCTGGCCGAGTCGATCGACATGGACATCGTGTTTCGCCAGTCGCGCTGGGGCCGCAGCCTGCGGCGCGACACGGCCGGTGCGGGCGGCGCGCGCACCGACGGCGTGCCGGTAGCGGTGGCGGCGCCTCTCCAGGCCGCCGAGCCTGTGGTTGTGGGTCCGGCGTGCGGTGTCGACGACGGGGAAGGCGACTACCTGAACTGCCCGTTCATCAAAGCCGAGTACGACGCCTTCTTCGACGCCCTCGTCGGCGCCGAGTCGGCCACGATCCACGATTTCGACACCGCGACCTTCTTCGAAGGGTGCCTGCCCATCGAGGTGATGGCCCACCGCGGACGCGACACGCTGCGCTTCGGGCCCATGAAACCGGTGGGGCTCGAAGACCCGCGCACGACCAGGCGTCCCTACGCCGTGGTGCAACTGCGCCAGGACACGCTGGCCGGCGATCACTTCAGCCTGGTGGGTTTCCAGACGCAGCTCAAGTGGAGCGAACAGGCGCGCGTGCTGCGTCTCATTCCCGGTCTGGAACGCGCCGAGTTCGTGCGCTTCGGCATGGTGCACCGGAATACGTTCATCAACGGGCCCAACGTGCTGCGCCCCACGTGGCAGACCAAGGTGCGCGACGATCTGTTTTTCGCGGGTCAGATCTCAGGCGTCGAAGGCTACGTGGAATCGGCGGCCTCGGGCCTTATGGCTGGCCGCAATGCCGCCCGGGTGGTGCTGGGCCTGGAACCGCGTACGCCGCCGCGCACGACCGCCATCGGCGCGCTGGCCTACTACGCGTCGCACGCCGACCCGCAGCACTATCAGCCGTCGAACATCACCTACGGCATCATGCCGCCGCTCGACCAGCCGCCCCGCGACAAGGCGTTGCGCAAGCAGGCCCTGGCCGATCGCGCCCTGGCCGCCCTGGCCGCCTGGACGCAATGAAGGACGCGCTCAAGGCGTTCATCGCGCATCTGGCGCTCAATCGCCACCTGTCGCCGCATTCGGTGCGGGCCTACACGAGTGACGTGGAGCAGTATCTGGCGCGGGTGGCGACGTCGCGCGCCCTCAAGCTCTCGGCGCTGCGATTCACCGACCTCGACCCGGAATCCGTCCGCGGGTTCGTGATCGAGTTGAACCGCGCCGAGCAGTCGCGCGCGTCGGTGGCGCGGAAGCTCTCGGGGGTGCGGGCGTTCCTGCGCTACCTGCACCGCGAGGGCCTGATCACGGGCGATCCCGCGGGCGCGGCCGTGGCGCCCAAGCTGGACCGTACCGTGCCCCGGCATCTGAGCGAGACGGAGATGACCGCACTCATCGAGACGCCCGACGTGGCGACCCCGGCGGGCCGGCGCGATCGCGCGATGCTCGAAATGTTCTACGCCGCGGGCCTGCGGCTGAGCGAACTGGTCGGGCTCGACCTGGAGGACGTGCATCTGTCGGCCCGCATGGTGCGCGTGATGGGGAAGGGCGGCAAGGAGCGGCTGCTGCCGTTCAACCACAGCGCGGAAGACGCGCTGCGACAGTGGCTGCCCGACCGGCTCGTGATGCGCGGCACGAATCCGCCGCCCGATTCCCGCGCGGCGGCGCGGGCGGCGCAGCCACGTGGCCGGCTGGGCGAAGCGCGCGCCACCGGCCGCGGCCGCGCCAGCCGCATGGACCGCGAGCCGGTGTTCGTCAATACGCGCGGCGGCCGGCTGACCGGGCGCAGCGTCCACCGGCTGGTCGTGATCTACATGCGCCGCTGCAGCGAGCGCACGGGCATCAGTCCGCACGCCCTTCGCCACTCGTTTGCCACGCACCTGCTGGAGCGCGGCGCCGACCTGCGGGCGATTCAAGAACTGCTCGGACACGAGCAGCTGACGACGACCGAACGCTACACGCACGTGAACGCGGCACAGCTCATCGACGTGTACCGAAAGGCACACCCACGGGCGAAAGCCGCGGACTAGAGCCCCTTGCGCTCAGCCACGCCCGGCGCCATTATGAGGCGGCAATGGGTGGGCGCGCCCCACCGTCGGGCGTGAGGAGGTGCCAGATGCGGTCGCTACTACTGACGGCAGTGTTGGGTGCGGTCCTGTCTGCAGCCCCCGCGGGCGCGCAGTTTGCCGAAACGGCGCGTCCCCTGCCCGTCGTGACCGATGGCACGTTCGCGGCATCGGCCGTGCAAATCGGCCGGCGCGTCTTCCTCGGCGGCGGCTTCAGGAGCGTGTCCGCGCCCACCGGCGGCGCGGTCGTCGTCGATGTATTCGGCCGTCAGATTCCCAACGCGTTTCCTCGGGTCGACGGACCGGTGTCTCAGATCGTGCCCGGCGGAGTCGGCGGCTGGTTCCTCGTCGGGGATTTCACCAGCGTCGCCGGGCAACCCGTGGCCCGCTTCTCGCGCGTCACCCCCCAACGCACCGTTGACCCGCGCTACCGGATTAACGTCGATGGCCCAGTCACGATGGTGGCCGTTGCGCACGGACGCGTCTACGTGGCCGGTACCTTCACGTCTATCAACGGCGTGACCCGACGCGGCCTAGCCGCGATCTCGGTGGCGACCGGCCAACTGGAGGGCTGGGGTCGCGGCTTCACGCCCGGTGACCGCGTGCCCGGCGCGCTGTCGGCGTCTTCCATCGGTGTGTACCTGGTCGGTTGGGGGTCCTCGGGCGACTCGCGGCTCTGGGGCTTTGATGCTGCCACCGGTCAGCAGTGGTTCTCCCGCTCCGTGTTTGCGAATGCCATCGCCGCCTCGTCGGCGCGCGTTTACGTGGGCACCTTCGGCTCGTCGCGTCCTCTGCTGGCGGTGGACCCCATCACCGGCGGCGACACGACCTGGGCGCCCGACCTGCGCTTCGAGTACCTCTCCGGCACCTACGGGGACTACACGTCTATCTCTGGGCTCCTGCTCGACGAAGGGCGGCTGTATTTCGGAGGGTACTTTCGCGCGACCGGAGGACGATACAACCTGGCTGCCGTGGATGCGGCGACCGGTGCGACGGTGGACTGGCGGCCGGTCGTGGGAGGCGGGCCGCTGTCGTCACGCACCGGCAGGTTGCTCACACTGGGCCCGGCCATCGCCGTCACGACCGGGGAGGGCCGGCCGCTGGTGTTCGGCGTGGCCACGGGCGGTCCCCGCGTATTCGACCCGCAGACCTATGGCGGGGTTGCCACGATGGCGGCAGCGCCTGAGGGCGTCGTCATCGGCGGCGACTTCAATGGCTTGGCAGGCACCGCACGCGCTGGACTGGCGGCAGTAAACCTCGACACCGGCGCGCTCGACCCGTGGACCTCGGCGTTCCTGCCTGGTCTATACCAGGGCCGAGTGCGGCAACTGGCCACCGATGGCACGTGGCTGTTCGTGCGTACGAGCGACTCCAAGTTCATCAAGATCGACCCGGACACGGGGGCCATCGTCGGCGAACTCCAGGTGACGCCTGGCGAGGACTACGTCAACGCACCGATGCGCGTCGTCGGCGGCGAGATTGTCACCGCCGTCTGGTCGCCCACCGGAGCCAGCGAACTGGGCGCGATCGCCATTGCTGCCTGGACTTATCGAGGGCTGCCGTTCGCTCTCGGTGGCATCTCTCCTTCGATTCGCGATCTCGATGTGGCTGGGACTACCGTGTACCTCGCCGGCGGGTTCCAGACCATCAACGGCGCGACCCGGCCCCACATGGGTGCCGTCGATCTCGGCACGGGGCAGGTGCTTCCGTGGCGGCCACAGCCTGACCGAGCCCCTGACGTGATCCGCGCTTCAAGTGGGCGGGTCTGGGCGGGCGGGGCCTTCCGCCGCATCGGTGGTCAACGGCGACGGGGCCTGGCGGAACTCGACCCCGTCTCGGGGGCTGCGCGTGCGTGGAATCCCGACGCGTCTGGGGTGTGGGTGGGGTCGTTCGTGGAGGGAGTGGGCCGGCTCGATGTCGATGTCGATGGCACGCTCTACGCGACGCTTGGAGGGCCTTTCGATTTCCCGTTCGGCGGCTCCGACTCAGGCCGTCCCACCGTCGGTGGCCAGCGCACGCCGTTGACGCTGGCGTTCTCGACGCTCACTGGACGCCGCCTGCCGTGGCGCCCGAGTCGGCCGCGCTACACCGCCATCCTTCACGACTGCATGCTGGTTGCCGACGGCTGCGTGCCCCGCGCGCCGTCGCCGCCATTAGATCTGCGCGTGCAACAGGCGGGCAATGCCGTCACGCTGCGGTGGACGCTGCCGCTCGGGACGCCTGGGCGCACCGGCGTACGCGTGGAAGTGGGCACGGCGGAGGGGCAGGCCGACCTCGGCACAGTCGATCTGCCCGCCGGCGAGACGTCGATATCGGCGCCCCTGCCCGCGGGCCGCTACTTCGCTCGTGTGCGATCGCTTGCGGGTGCAACGGCGAGTCTCACCACCGATGACGTGTCGTTTGCCGCCGGGCCGCCGGATGTGCCGGCGGCGCCGCTCGACGTCACGGCGGTCGGTGATGGCTCGCGCGTCACCGTCGCGTGGCAGCCTCCGTCCACCGGGGTGCCGCCCCGTTACGAGCTTGAAGCCGGCACTCGAGAAGGCGGTCGCGATCTGGGCGCGGTGAATGTTGCCGGTAGCGCCACGCGCGTGACGCTCGACGTGCCGCCGGGCACGTACTGGGCGAGACTCGTCGCCGTGAACGGCGCCGGGCGCTCGGCGCCAGGGACGGAACTGTTGATTAGTCTCGGGCCCCGGCAGTCCTGCAACATCGCACCGCTGGCGCCGTCCGGGCTCGTCGCGACCGTGACGGGGCGAACGGTGTCACTGTCGTGGGGTCCGCCGGTTGACGGACCGCAGGTGGAGCAGCAGAAGCTTGTCGTCGCCAGCGCGCCTGGGCTCGCGGATCTGTTCGTGCTCGACCTCGGAATCTCCGACATGTCGTTTTCTGCGACCACGCCGCCGGGCACGTACTACGCGCGCGTCATCGCCGATAACCTATGCGGCGTTACCGCCTCCAGCAACGAAGTGCGGGTGGTCGTGCCCTAGTGTCGCGCCTCGCGCGCCCACTGCCATTGCTTCAGGCGATACAGGCCACTGGCTTGGCCGATTAGAACCGCGGAGGACGGCGGTTGCGATACTCCGGGCTCTTGCGCAGTTCTCGTTCGACGTCGCGCTGCGTCCAGTTGTTGCGCATCACGCCGTCAACGTAGCCACGCGCGCCGTCGTCGGGATCGCGGCCGAGCACCGATTGATAGGCGCGGCGCACGATGTCCTCGGCTTCTTGGCGCGTGACCCTGGCGAAATCGAGGCGCACGCGCAATGACGACACCGTGTCGTTCCAGCCCTCCGACTGCAGGTTCGACACGTCGTCGGTAAACCGCGTCGTGCGTCCGCCAAAGCTCGGGTTCCGGTACACCGAGACGGTCGCATCGCCGAACAGCCGGATCGACGAGATGCGGTCGTTGAGGCCCTCGGGCATCACGTCATACTCGTCGCCCGCCTGTACGCAGAAGTAGTCGCCGCCGAAGTTGGCGTTCTGGTAGAAGCACGCGCCGGCGCGAGGCGGCCGCGGGCGGCCCCAGCGCTGCGCGTGGACGGGTACGGCCGCGCACAGCAGTACCGCCATGCCAACCGCCGTGACCACCCTGCGACCTGTGCTGATGATCTGCTGAGTCATCTCAGTCCTCCGTGAGTGGGACCGAGGCCACCGTCGATGGCGCCCGGCCCGCTGACTGCCATCCTACGGCATCGCTCGCACTAGCGGCTAGCCGCTAGCCGCTAGTCCCTAGTCCCTAGTCCCTAGTCCCTGTTCCTGTTCCTAGGCGACGTCGGCCGACACCATCAGCCGCCGCCTCGGCAACTCGATATTGAGGGTCTTGATCTTGTAGTTCATCACGCGTGGGCTGATCGACAGCAGCTCGGCCGCGTCCTTCTGCACCCAGTTGGCCATGCGCAGGGCCTCGGTAAGCGCCTGCCGTTCGATCTGCTCGAGCGCAATGCCGCTCGGGGGAATGCGCACCACCGACTGGTTGTCCTTCACGCCCGGAGTCTGCACCGTGTCGCCGAGCCGCAGGTCGTCGGGCATGATCTGGTGCGCTTCGGCCAGCAGCGCCGCGCGCTCGATCGCGTTCTCGAGCTCGCGGATGTTGCCGGGCCAGTTGTAGCGGGTCATCATCTTGGCCGCCTCGGGGTTCACGCCGTCGAGCTTCTTCTTGAGCTCCTGCGAGAACTTCCGGATGAAGTGCATGGCCAGCGGCAGGATGTCTTCCTTGCGGTCCCGCAGCGGCGGCGTCTCGACGGTGACGACGTTGAGACGGTAGTACAGGTCCTCCCGGAAGTGTCCCGTCGACACCATGCTCACCAGGTCGCGATTGGTGGCGGCGATGAGCCGCACGTCCACCTTGAGGGTGCGCGTGCCGCCCAGCCGCTCGAACTCGTGTTCCTGCAGCACGCGCAGGATCTTGGCCTGGGTGCTGGGGCTCATGTCGCCGATCTCGTCGAGAAAGAGCGAGCCGCCGTCGGCCTGCTCGAAGCGGCCGATGCGCTGCCGGTCGGCGCCCGTGAAGGCGCCTTTCTCGTGTCCGAAGAGTTCGGATTCGAGCAGGTTCTCCTGCAGCGCCGCGCAGTTCACCTTCACGAAGTTGCGGCCGGCCCGTAGCGAGTTGTGGTGAATGGCGCCGGCGATGAGTTCCTTACCGGTGCCCGTCTCGCCCCGGATGAGCACGGTGGAGTTGCTCTTGGCGACCTTCCGCACCACCCCCAGGACCCGTTGGAGCGTGTCGCTGCTGCCGATGATCTTGTCGAAGTTGTAGTTTTCCTGCTGTTCGTGCCGCAGATAGTCGAGTTCGTGGCGCAGCCGTTTCAGCTCGAGCGCCTTCTCGATCTTGACCTCCATCTCCTCGATCTCGAACGGCTTCTGCACGTAGTCGAACGCGCCGTTCTTCATCGCCTCGACGGCGGTGGACACCGAGCCGAAGGCCGTCATCAGGATGACCGACGAGGTGGGATGGGTCGTGCGGGTCGTGCGCAGCACGTCGAGCCCGTCGGAGCCGCCCATGCGCAGGTCGCTCACCACGACATCGAAGTAGCCGTTGTGGAGCCGCTCAATGGCCGCATTGCCATTGGGCGCCTCTTCCACGTCGTGGCCGGCCGTGCGCAGCGCCAGGGCCAGGCCCCGCCGCAAGGCGTCGTGATCATCGGCGACAAGAATTCGACTCATGTTCGCTCCGCTCCTACCACACTCGCGCGTCGCCGCTCACCGGGAGCGTGACGCGAAATTTCGTGCCGGTCCCAGGTCGGCTCGTCAGGTCGATGCGCCCATCGTGGGCATCGACGATCTTGCGCACGATCGCCAGGCCGAGGCCCGAGCCCTGGGCTTTGGTCGTGAAGAACGCACTGAAGATCTTGTCGGCCAGTTCGGGGGGCACGCCCGGTCCGTCGTCGGTCACCTCGACCACGATGGTCGGTATCGGGTGCAGCCCGTCGAGCGGCAGCGCGCCGTCTTCCTCGCGGGTGACCTCGCGCGCCGTGATCGTCACCGAGCCGGCGCCGTTCAGCGCCTCGTAGGCATTGATGAGCAGGTTGGCGAACACCTGCATGAGCTGTGTCGAGTCGGCGTCGATGAGTGGCAGCGTCTCGGCCAGGTCGAGTCGCACGTCCACCGCGCCCCGGGTGGCCGTGCCGTCGGCCATCGTCACGGCGGCCTGGAGCGCCGAGATGACCGACGTGCGCTCCATCTGCAGGCGCACCGGGCGCACGAAGTCGAGAATCTCCTGCACGATGGCATTGGCCATCTTCGCTTCGTTCATGATGTCGCCGACGAGCGCCGTGGCCTGGGCGTTGTCGCGGAGCTGACGGCGCAGCAGCCCGGCCATCACCTCGATCCCGGCCAGCGGGTTCTTGATCTCGTGGGCGACGGCTGCAGCCATCTCGCCGAGCACCGCCAGCCGGTCGCGCAGCCGCTCCCGTTCCTCGAGCTGCTCGACGCGCGTCAGGTCCTTGAAGAACATTGCCGCGCCAATGGTGAGCCCTTCGGTGTTGCGGATGAGCGACAGCGTGTAGCCGAGCACCTTGTCGGAGGGGGTCAGGCGCAGTTCGGCGCGGTTGGGCAGGAACGCGAGTTCGTAGGCCCCCGCCAGCACTCGCACAATGGCGGGATGGGCGTGGAACACCTCGGCAAAGGGCCGGCCGAGGTAGTCCTCGCCGGCCGGCAGCCCGAAGATGCGGCACGACTCGTCGTTGATGAGCACGAGCGCACCGGCGCGGTCGATGGCCAGCACGCCGTTGCGCATGTGTGCCACCAGGTGGCGGAAGAACGCGTCGTCGACGAAATGCGCCGCGGCAATGGGCGCACGGTGGGTGAGACCCGGGCGTAGCGACAGTCCGGTAGCCTTCGCAGGGCGACGAGGAGTGGCAATTTTGGGGGCAGGCATGGATCGACTGTCCGCGACATACGCAACTGTCGTGCCTGTCACCGTAATGACGAATCAGGAGGGCGTGGGGGCGTCGAAATGTGTAATCGTGCCAGAATTCGAAAGAAGATGGTGCTAAACCGGCACACATGAATACAAAATCGTCAGTCGGTCCGCGCCGCGCGTGACGAATCCTGACCAGTCAGGTTCGGCCGACTGGCAGGTATTAAGACGGCTGGGCGGCGCGCATGTCCTCGGCTTCGGCCTGCAGCATCTCCCATTGACCAAGCAGGTCACCGACTTCCCACATGAGCGCCTGATGGCGATCGAGCACGGGCTTGGACGCCTCGTGGCGATCGTAGAACCCGGGTGCGGCCATTTCCGCTTCCACGGCCTTCACCGTGGTTTCCCGCTCGGCAATGCGCCCTTCGAGCTCGCTGATTCTGGCCGCCAGGGTCTCATAGGCCCGCTCGCGCTTCTTGCGCTCGCCCGCCTCCCGCTTGCGCTGCTCGTGGTCTCGTGCGCTACCGGCGGCCGGCGTCGGCGGGGCGGTGCGCGAAGGCGCCTGTGGCGCCCGGCGCACCGGCGTTGCGGTAGTGGTGGCTGCCGCCACTGCCGCCACTGCCGCCGCGCCCCCCTGCGCCTTGCTCCACAGGAACGCGGCGTAGTCACCGGGATACACCTGTGCACGGCCGCCGCCGATCTCCACCACCTTGGTGGCGAGCCGCTCCACGAAGTAGCGATCGTGCGAGACGAAGATCAACGTGCCGCCGTAGTCCATGAGCGCATCCAGCAGCACGTCTTTGGAGTCGAGGTCGAGGTGGTTGGTGGGCTCGTCGAGCACGAGCGTGTTGGACGGGCGGAGCAGCATGCGGGCCACGGCCAGGCGCGTGCGTTCGCCGCCCGACAACACGCCGGCCTTCTTGTAGACGTCGTCGCCCGAGAACAGAAAGCCGCCGAGCACGTTGCGGATGGCCGGGACCATGTGCATGGGCGAGCCGTCCGCGAGCGTCTCGTACACCGTCAGCGCTGGATCGAGACGCGTGGCTTCGTCCTGCGCGAAGTACTGCATCACGACCTGATGGCCTTCTTCGCGCACGCCGCTGTCGGGTGCCTCGGCGCCCGACAGCATTCGCATCAGCGTAGACTTGCCGGCGCCGTTCGGTCCCACGAGCGCCACCCGGTCGCCGCGCTCGATGTGCAGGCTGACGCCGTCAATCACGACCTTCTGGCCGTAGACCTTGCGCACCTGTTTCAGATCGAGTGCAATGCGGCCGCTCTTGACCGCCGCGGGAAACTGGAAGTGGATCCGCTTGCGCTCCGGGGGCACCTCGATGCGCTCGACCTTCTCGAGCATCTTGATGCGGCTCTGTACCTGCGCGGCCTTGGTGGCCTGGTAGCGGAACCGGTCGATGAACTCCTGCACGCGGCCGATCTCATCGTCCTGCTGTTTCTTGGCCTCGCGCAGACGGTCCATGCGCTCGGCGCGCTGGACCAGGTAGGTGGAGTAGTTGCAGGCGTAGTCGGTGATCGTGCGCAGGGCCAGATCCGCGATGCGGTCGACGACGGCGTCCAGGAAGTAGCGGTCATGCGAGACGAGAATCACGGAGTAGGGGTAGCGCGCCAGGTACTCTTCCAGCCAGTTGCGGGCTTCGAGATCGAGGTGGTTGGTCGGCTCGTCGAGCAGCAGCAGGCCCGGCGCCTGCAGCAGGAGCTTGACCAGCGCGAGGCGCATCTGCCAGCCGCCCGACAGTTGTCCGGCTTCCAGCTCGAAATCCGACGGACTGAAGCCGAGGCCGCGCAGAATGGTCGCCACCTTCACGTCGATGGCGTAGCCATCGCCCATGCGGAACCGCTCCTGCAGCGTGCTGTAGCGCTCGAGCAGCATGTCATGTTCAGTCACGGGCACGGCGGAGTCGGCCAGCCGGTGTTCGAGGTCGTGCATCTCCGCTTTCATGTCGAGCAACGGTTTGAGCGCGTCGCTCGCCTCGGCAAACACCGTCCGGCCCGAATAGGCCAGGCCGTCCTGCGGCAGGTAGCCTACGGCCAGTGCCGTGGGACGAACGACCTCGCCGCCGTCGGCCTCGTCAAGACCCGCCAGGATGCGGAGCAGCGTGGTCTTGCCTGCGCCGTTTGGCCCACAGAGGCCCACCCGGTCGCGGTCGCCCACGTGCCAGGTGACCTGCTCGAGCAGCACGCGTTCGCCGAAGCGCTTCGTGAGAGCCGACAGCTGAATCATGACGTGGCGGGGCGCAGGCCGAGCAGGCGCCCGGCGGTGGCGGCGATCTCCAGCGGTCGGCCCGGCTTGACCAGATACCCGGCCACGCCGAAGTTCAGCGCTTCGATCGCCGCGGCCTCGGTGGACTGCCCAGTCACGATCATCAGGCGCAGGCCGGGGGTCGTGCGCCTGGCCTCGCGTACTACGGCGAAGGTGTCGAGTCCGGGCAGGCGCAGCTCGCTCACGACGAGATCGTAGGGGTGCTGGGACAGTCGTTCCGCGGCCATTACCCCGTCAGGGGCGGTGTCGACGGTATGGCCGGCCGCGCGTAGCGCACTTGCCACCACGTCACGACTCGCACCGTCGGGGTCGACAACCAGGATCCGTCGGCCGGGGCCAGCGGCCACGGCCCGCGCAGCTGGTGGCGGGGCCGGGGCAGGCACCGCGGGCTGACGCTGGTCGAGCCACGCGTCGATGTCCTTGCGCCGGAACCGCCACAGGCGGCCCACCCGCACGGCCGGCAGCTGGCCGGCGTCGATGAGGCGATACACCGTGCGCAGGTTCACCTGAAGGTAGGCGAGCACCTCGTCGGTCGTCAGGAAGGCTTCGTGGTCGGGCTTGAGCGGGTTCACGATTCGGTGGCCAATTGTACCCCGCAGGGCGGAAAGTCTGATTCCGGAAGGCTTTGCAGGACGCAGGCCAAACCTGCCCCGATGCCGTCAAAGTAAGATGTTGGAGCTCGACATCACCGGGCGGCCGGCGGGTCGCACCGCCCGGCGAGTTCACGAGGAAGGGGCGACGCTGGCCGTGCACGCACTGACGATCACCGACGAGGAACTCGTCGTGCGATCCAAGGACGGCGACGTCGAGAGCTTCAACCAGCTGATCACGCGCTGGGAACGGCCGATCTATGCCCTGGCGTACCGCACACTCGGCCGCGAGGAAGACGCGCGGGACGTCTGTCAAGAGACGTTCTTCCGCGCGCACCGCGCGCTCAAGGGGTTCAAGGGCGAGGCCAAGTTCTCGTCCTGGTTGTACCGGATCGCGCTCAACCTGTGCCGCGACTGGATGCGCCGGCAGCGCCGCACGCCCACCGTGCAGATGCCGGAAGACACCGACATCGCCGAACTGGCCGCGGAGGGCGGACCGGTCGAGTCGATTGAGACGCTGGTGGCCCGGCGCGAACTGGGACGGGCCGCGGAACGGGCGATGGCGACGCTGCCGGATGAGCAGCGGACCGCGATCATTCTCAAGGAGTACCACGGACTGACCTTTCAGGAGATCGCCGACTTGCAAGGCTGTCCGCTCAGCACCGTGAAGACCCGTCTCTACCAGGGCCTGAGCGTCGTGCGGCGGCAACTCGAGGAACGCGGCATGTCAGTCGCTGACATCCGCAGGGACGCATCATGAGCACACGATTCAGCTGCGACGACACCGAATCGCTCGTCGCCTATCTCTACGACGAAGCCGACCCGGTCCTGCGGAATGCCGTCGAGCAGCACCTGGTGGAATGCGCGCGGTGTCGTGACGAGGTGGCGGCCCTCGGCGGCGTGCGGCACGCGCTGGCGCAGTGGACGCCGGCGGCCCCGCCGCTACGTTTCAGCGTCGTCCAGACGCCGCTGCCCCCTGCCGCGGACCCGCCAGCCTCGCCGGTGATTCGTCCGCGAGTGGCATCGTGGCAGACGGTGCCCGTGTGGGCGCAGGTGGCGGCCGCCACGCTGGCCGTGGCCGTGGGCGCGGCCGTGGCGAACGTGCAGGTGCGCCACGACGCCCAAGGCTGGACCGTCTCGACGGGGTGGATGGCGCCCGTCTCGCCGACCGCGGCGCGTCCCTCGGCCGACGAGTCCTGGAAGCCCGCGCTGGCCGCCCTGGAAACATCGCTGCGCGGCGACCTGCGGGCGACCGCAGTTGCCACGGCTGCCGCGCCGGCGGTGGCACCGGCGGCGCGCCCGGTGGCTGATGGCGACACGCTCGCCAGGGTGCGCGATCTCATCGAGGCCAGCGAGCGGCGCCAGCAGCAGGAACTCGCGTTGCGCCTGACACAATTCAATCGCGACGTCGATATTCAGCGGCGCGCCGATCTAGTGCGCATCGACCAGGGCATCGGTCAGCTCGAAGGGCGCACGGGCGCCGAAGTGCAGCGGCAGCGCCAGATGTTGGATCTCATCGTCCGCGCCGGACTCAGGCCGCCCCAGTGAGACAGAGGCAGACGCTCATGACCCGCAATTCCTTGATGTTCGGCGCAGTGCTCGTGACTTCGATGGCGTTCACGGCCTCGGCGCAGACGGCACCGGCGGCCGCTGACCAGGAGCAGCTGCGCCACCAGATCTACCTGATGGAGGGCGCGCTGGCCCGGGCGGTGACGGCCGGCGCCTCGCGGCTCAATCAGGAATTCCGCGCCGTCATGCCCGACATGATCGTGGTGGCGGGTGAATCCAATGCGCGCGGGTTCCATCTGGCCGAGTACGGCGTGTTCTTCGACGTCGAAGTGCCAGTGCTGCGCCAGAGCATGATGTGGAGCCTGCGGGCGATGCTCGACCAGGACGAGCAGGGTGCGGCCGAGGCGTTGGCGTCCCTGCGCACGCTCGTGGCTTCCACGACGGGTCCGGAACGCGCCTCGGCAGAAAACGCCCTGCGCCGCCTCGAGATGCAGGTGCGTCCGCTGGGCGCCGTGCGTCGTTCCGAGGGCAGTGGCATCCAGACCGCCGGCGGCCGGACGACCGGTACGCCGCCCAGCGCGCAGGGCGTGCCTGGCGCGCCCCGCAAGCCCGCGCTGAATTCCCAGCTTCTGGACGACCCGAATAAGGCCTACACCGACGCGGTAGTGCAGGCGCTGATCGATGCCATGGTCGATTTTTCGCTGCCCATGGTGTCGTCGCTGAAACCCGACGAGTACCTGACGGTCGCGGCCCGGGACAACGAACGACGCGACCTGCTGGCGCCGCCCAATCCGTATGAGCAGGTGTCGACACTGACCTTGCGCATCAAGGCCGCTGACCTGGCCGCCTACCGCACGGGCAAGATCGACCGCGACGAAGCGAAGAAGCGGGTCCAGGTGCAAGAGTTCTAGGGCCGGGGTATCCTACCGGCCATGCGACACGCACTGCTGCTGCCGGTGCTCCTTGCCACGTTGGCGGGGTGCGCGAAGGTCAATCCTGTCGAGGTGATGGAACCCCTCGAAGTCACGACTGGGTGGTTCGACGCGGGCATCATGGCCGACGGCAAGAACAAACTCGTGCCGACCGTGTCGCTCAAGCTGCGCAACAAGGCGGCCGAGCCCATCACCGGCGTGCAGATCATGGCGGTGTTCCGCCGTGTCGGCGAGCAGGAGCAGTGGGGTGAGCACTACGGCTGGGCCGTGCGCCGCGACGCTCTCGCGCCCGGCGCCTCGACGGCGGCCATCGTGCTGCGCTCACAGCTCGGGTACACGGGTGAGCAACCCCGCATCCAGATCCTGCAGCACAGCGGTTTTGTCGACGCGAAGGTCGAGGTGTTCCTGAAAAAGGGCTCTCAAGTCTGGGCGAAGCTCGCCGACTTCCCGATCGAACGCCAACTGCTGACGCAGTAGCCATGCGCCTATAATCGCCGGCATGCCGCAGGCACCCGTGCCCACCCCTACCCTCGAGCGGCGCCTGGGCGCACTCGACGCTGCGGCCATCG
This sequence comes from Acidobacteriota bacterium, assembly GCA_031376505.1. Taxonomy (GTDB): domain Bacteria; phylum Acidobacteriota; class Vicinamibacteria; order Vicinamibacterales; family UBA2999; genus CADEFD01. Next base: position 47,355 of record JANMDX010000170.1, on the reverse strand, counting down.
TGGTCTCGAACGTCATCGGTGGCGGCATCCTGTTCACGCCGCCGCAGGTGGCGGCCATGACGCCGCATCCAGTGCTGTTTCTCGCCACCTGGCTCGCAGCTGGCTTGCTGGCGTTTGCTGGCGCGATGGCCTACGCGGAGCTGGCCGCGCTGCGCCCGCGAGCGGGCGGCGAATACGTCTACTTGAATGCCGGGTTCGGGCGCGTGGCCGCGTTCCTCACAGGGTGGACGTCGTTTGTGGCGGGGTTCTCAGGGGCCATCGCCGCCAGCGCCGTCGTGCTGGCCTTCTACCTGGGCCGCTTCCTGCCCATTGCTGGCAGCGATCAGGCGCTGGCGTCGTTGCCGCTTGGGCCCATCACGCTCGCCGTGTCGCCGCAGACGATCACCGCGCTCGTGGCCATCTGGCTCATGTCGTGGGTGCACCTCCGGGGCGTAGGTCCCGGACGCCTCGTGGGTAACGTCCTGGCGACGCTGAAGGTATCGGCGCTGCTGCTCTTCATCGTCCTCGGCTTCACGTTCGGCGTGGGCTCGTTCGAGAACCTGTCCACGGCCTCGGGTACGACCTCAGGCGGCGGATGGCTCTTTGCACTCGTGCCGGTGCTCTTCACTTATGCCGGCTGGAATGCGGCGTCGTATGTGGCCGAGGAAGTGCGCGACCCCGGCCGCAACGTGCCCAAGGCGCTGGCGTTTGGCACGCTGGCGGTCGTCGTGATCTACCTGCTGCTGAATACGCTGTATCTGTATGTGCTACCGGTCGGCGAACTGGCCGCCGTACGCGGCAGCGTGCTCGACGTGATCGCCGATCGGTTGCTCGGACCGCGCGCGGGCGACATCATGGGCATCGTGTCGATTGTGAGCCTGCTGGCGAGCATCTCGGCGATGGTCTTTGCCGGGCCGCGCGTCTACTACGCCATGGCCCGCGACGGGGTATTCTTCCCGGCGGCCGCCTCCGTGCATCCCACCTACCGCACCCCGGCCACGGCAATCGTGGCGCAGGCCCTGTGGAGTTCGGTGCTCGTGCTGACTGGCAGCGCCACCGCGCTCACGACCTACACGGGGTTCTCGATCATTCTCTTCAACGGCGTGGCCGTGGCCGCGCTCTTCGTGTTGCGCCGCCGTGAGCCCGACGCGCCGCGTCCGTACTCGACGTGGGGTTATCCCGTGGTGCCCGGCGTGTTCGTGGCCGTCAGCGCCGTAATTGTCGCCAACGCGCTCTGGACCGACCTGGTGCAACCGGTTGCGGCCGGCAGGGCCATGGGCCCCTCGGCGGCAGGACTGCTCATCATTGCGCTGGGATTGCCGCTCTACGCCTGGTTCACGCGCACCGCGACGCGGGGTTGAGCCTTCAGGGTCGACGTTTTCGTCGTGTCCCGGCCCCATCGGATCGGTATAATCAGGCCTTCTCCCAGGCACGGCGCCTTGGGGACCCTCCACCTTCGAACGTCGTCGTGAGCTGTCGAACTCGCGTTCTGGCTTGGACCCTCGTCGGGTGTGCCGCGGCGACCGCCGCGTGTGGCGGTGCCTCGCCTGCCACGCCCACCCAACCGACGGCCGTGGTGGACCTCGACCGTCCCGTGAACGACGGCAGCGACCGGTCCGGACCGATTGTTCCGCCGCCCCCCGCGGGTGCAGGTGTCGTGACGATGTCGGCGGTTGGCGACGTGGGCTGGTGCGGGTCGCCGGGCGTTGCCCAGACTGCGGCCCTGCTCGCGCGCTTCACCGACGACATTCTGTTGCTCGGCGACCTGGCCTATCCAAGTGGCACCGCCTCCGACTTCCGACGCTGCTTCGACCCCGACTATGGCCGCTTCATGGCGCGTGTTCGTGCCGGTCCCGGCAATCACGAGTACGACGTGGCGGGCGCCGATGGCTACTTCGGCTACTTTGGCCAGGCCGCTGGCCCCAGCCGGGCTGGGTATTACGCCTACCGCGCCGGCGGCTGGCAGGTACTGGTGCTGAATTCATCGGTGCCGATCGAACGTGGCTCGGCGCAGTTTCAGTGGGTGCGCGAGCAGTTGCAGCAGCGGACGCTCTGCACCCTGGCCACGGTGCATCATCCCTACGACAGCTCAGGACCACATGGCCAGACGCCGCTCTTGCGCGACGTCTGGCAGTTGCTTTATGAGCACGGCGCCGACGTCGTGCTCAATGGCCACGACCACAACTACGAACGCCTCGCGCCCCAGACCGCCGACCGCCGGCTGGACCTGGAGCGGGGGATCCGCCAGTTCACCGTGGGCACGGGGGGAGCCCCGCTGTATCCCCGGTCGCGGCGGGCCACGAACTCCGAGGTGTTCCTGCAGAGCTGGGGGGTATTGCGGCTGTCGCTCGAGCCGACACAGTACCAGTGGGAGTTCCTCGACGTCACCGGTGCCGCGCTCGACCGGGGCAGCGATACCTGCCACTGACACACGAGCCCGTCACGGGGGCAACTTCGGCCGCTTGGCGCTGTCCAATCAAAGGGCGCCAACTCGCCACGGGGGCCCGGAGGATCGCCCAGTGATGCACCCGTCTCTGTCTCGTGTCGTGCTGGTCCTGGCCCTGGCGCTGCTGTCTGCCATAGCCGTGCCTCCTGCAACGGCGCAGACTTCTGACGAGCTCTTCGACGACCGCCAGCTCCACGAGGTCCGGTTGCTCGTCAACTCCGACGACTGGGCCCGGCTGAAGGCCGATTTCAGCGCCAACACCTACTACCCGGCCGACCTCGAGTGGCGCGGGGTCAAGGTGCGCAACGTCGGCATCCGCTCTCGAGGCCTCGGCACCCGCAACGAGTTCAAGCCCGGGCTGCGCGTGGACATGAACCGGTACGCCAGCGGGCAGCGCTTCCTGGGCATGCGGTCGGTGCTGCTCGACAACGTCTATCGCGACGTGTCGCTCATCCGCGAGCGGGTGTCGATGAAGCTCTTTGCGCAGTTCGGTCTGCCCGTGCCGCGCGAATCGCACACCAAGCTCTTCGTCAACAACGAGTACGCCGGGGTCTACGTCCTCACAGAGGAACTCGGCGAGGATTTCGTGCGGCGCGTGTTCAAGCAGCCGGACAGCGAGGAACCCGACAAGGGCACGCTCTTCGAATACAAGTGGATCGAGGACTGGAACTTCCGGTACCTCGGCTCGGAACTCGACGCCTATCGCACGCGCTTCGAGGCGCGCACACACGAGAACGACTCGATCGTCGATCTGTACGGGTCGATTGAAGAGCTGGTGCGTACCGTAAACCAGGTGCCGATCGAACGCTTTCTCGACGACGTCGGCCAGCTCGTCGACTTGCGGAAGCTCATGGTCTACATGGGCGTCGAGGCGTTCCTCGCCGACTATGACGGCCTCGTCGGTTACAAGGGCATGGCGAACTTCTATCTCTATCGCCCCGAGGGCGCCCGCCAGGCCCTGTTCATTCCGTGGGACAAGGACCAGACCTTCTTCGCCGCAAACCGCGACACCGGACACGGCCTGGGCGGCAACGAGCTGCTGCGTCGCGCGATTGAGATTCCCGAACTGCATGCCGTGTTTCTTGAAACGCTCGAGCAGGCCGCCAACCAGGCCGAGACGCCGGGCGAGGGCGCGGATCCGCCATGGATGGAGACCGAACTCGTGCGCGCCCGCGACCAGATTCGCGACGCGGTGCTCGCCGACCCTGGGCGGTGGTTCGGGGTGGCGGACTTCGGCGACGAAGTGGACCGCATGATCGAGTTCGCGCGCACGCGGCCCGCGTTCGTGCGCTGCCAGGTCGAGAATTCCCGACACCCGGATGCGCCGGCGCGTGACTGCGTGGCGCCGTCGCGTCAGGCTCCGCGCTGAGCGGAGGGCCTCGGTCCTTGACCGTGCCGCAGGTACCGACGCGCCTCAGGGCGAGGTCGTCATCTGCCCCCGATAGGTAATGGTGCGTCCGGGCTGCACGCGCACGTCGAAGGTGAGCGTGGTCATGCCCGGCTTGCGAATCTCGATGTGATACCCGCCGTCGTCGAGGCGCAGTTGCTGCCACAGGCCGTCGAAGTCGTCGACGATCCCGGCGTAGTAGCCATCCACGTAGACCTCGGCGTCCTTCTCGTTCACCTTCAGGCGCACGCCGCCGATGCTCCAGCCGTACGGGCCGCCGTAGTTGCCCAGGCCGCCGCCCCAACCACCACCCCAGCCCGGCGCCCACGCGCTGTAGTTGCCGTAGTATCCGCCCCAGCCATACGAGCTGTAGCCCGGGCCACCGTAGCCGGCGTACCAGCTCCACGGGTCGTAGAAGTAGTAGCCCAGCCCGCCCGCGCCCGCGTGGTAGCGCCGCCCATACGACGGGGCGTAGACCACTTGCGGCGGTCGCGGCGCCCGGCCACGCGGTACGGCTTGCGCCCCACGGTCGTCTGCGCCCCGATTGCCGTCGTCGCCGACGCGACCCGCGCCGGCGTCGGGGTTCCGCACGCCGCCTCGAGGCCTGGCGCCGCTATTGCCGCCGGCCGACCGGCCACCACCTCGGCTTGAACCGCCACCACCGCCCGCGCGGCGGCGGCCACCTTGCTGCTCGTCGTCGAAGGTCGCCGGCGAGGACTGCGGCGGCTCCGCGGCCGGACGGACGCGAGGCCGCACTTCCTGGGCGCCCTGGGCGCCCTGGTCGTCGCGGACGCGCGGCGCGCGCACGGGCCCGGCGTCGCCGTCCGGCTCGCGGCGTGGACGCTCGACCGCCTTGACCGGCACTGCATCTTGCGCATCGGGGACTGAAACGGGCTCTTGGGCGCTGGCAGGAGCCACCGCCATGGCCGCCATGAACAGCACGGCAGGGAAGGCGCGTCGGGCACTCATTACCACACCTCGGGACATCGCGGCAGGCGGCATACCCGCCGGAATTGCAACATCGTTGCCAGCCGGATCGCGGCAGTTAGGCGAAGAAACGGCCGCTGCCGTCCAGATTCCTTGACAGTCGTTTTCCCCAACGGGGACACTTGACTACGCGGTGCGACCCGTTTCGCCATCTGCCAGCCTGCCCATGCCGTTCCCGATCACGCCGTCCGCGCTGCTGCGCCCTTCGTCTGCCCGGCGAGCGGGGCAGGTGCTGGTAGCCGCGACGTTGATTCTGGCGGCGGGCGGCTGCGGCAAGAAGGGACCACCGCTTGCGCCGTTGCTGCGAGTACCTGCCCAGGTGTCTGCCTTCCAGATCGTCCGCACCGACGACCTGGTATTTGCCACGCTGACCGTACCGGCCACCAACGTCGGCGGCGACCAGCCGGCGGATGTCGCGCTGGTTGAGGTGTACGGCGTCACGTCGGTGCGTCCGCCGACGCTTGAAAACGGACGCGTGCCCTTGGGACTCAGCCTGGTCGCGTCGGCGCCGGTCCGACGGCCGACGCCCCCGCTCCCGGCGGCGCTCCCCAACGCGCCGGCGCTGCCGCCCCTGCCGCTCGAGCCTGGGCTCGACCAAGGTGCCGTCGCGACGTTCAGGGAGGTGCTCACGCCCGAGCTCGCGCGGGAGTCGGCGGCCGTCGCTCCGGTCACGCCCGCGCGCGCGCCCGCTGTCGCCGTCGACGCTCATCCGGCGCTGTCGCTGCCGCTGGTCTTCGCCTCGGGCACTGCCACCGTGCGACGCCACTACACCGCCGTGGCCGTGAGCCGGCAGGGCCGGCGCGGCGCGTGGAGTGAGGTGCGCAGCGTGCCCATCTCTGCCCCCTCGGGCCCTCCGAGCGCACCGGCGGTCACCTTCGACGCCGCGGCGATCGCCCTCACGTGGACGCCTGCGTCCGACGCCCGGCAGGCGCCCGCGGCGCCGGCCGATGGGGCGCTCGACTCGCGGCCCTTCGGTCCCGTCCTGCCCGCGACGCGCTACAACCTCTACGCGGCTGACGCACCCGCGACCGCCGTCGCCGCGGCGACGAGCGAGGTCTCGCGCCCGTTGCCGCTCAATGCGGCGCCGCTGGCCGCGCCGGCCTTCGGCGTTTCCGGCGTGACGTTCAATGCCGAGCGGTGTTTCGTGGTGCGCGGCCTCGACACGATCGACGGGGTCGAGGTGGAAGGCCCGGCCTCGCCGGCCAGCTGCGTGACGCCACGTGACACCTTCGCACCGCCGGCCCCGGCGGCGCTCGAGGCCGTGGCCGGCGCAGGCGTCATCAGCCTGATCTGGGAAGCCGTCGATGCGTCCGACCTGGCGGGCTATCTGGTCTTCCGCGGCCCTGCGCCTGGCGAACCCACCACGCTGCTCACGCCCGTGCCGATTGGCGCCACCAGCTTCGAAGACCGCACCGTGACCCCCGGCGTGCGCTACGTCTACGTGGTGGTCGCGGTAGACTCGGCGACACCGGAAAACCGCAGTGTGCCGTCGAATCGCTCGGAGGAGTCGGCCAGGCGGTGACAAGATCGCGGGCAGGTTCGAGCGGCGAGCGGCGCGGAAGAGCAGACCAATAGACATGGACAAGATCTATCGAGTGCGGCAGGGCATGGGCGGACGCTACGTCGTCGAGCGGGACAACGCGCTCTACTGGCTCGAGGGCGATGTGTTTGGCGACTACCGCACGGGGGCCGGCATCGACGAGCCGCTGCGTGACTTCCTGGCCCCGGTGATGCCGTCGAAGATCATGGCTATTGGTCTCAACTACAGAGATCACGCCGCCGAGATGAAGAAGACCATTCCGGCTGAGCCGCTGCTGTTCATCAAGCCGCCCACCACAGTCGCTGGCCCCGAGGCGAGCATCCGCATTCCCTCATGGTGCGGGCGCGTGGAGCACGAGGCAGAGATGGCGGTAGTGATCGGCCGCCGCGCATCGCGCGTGAAGGCCAAGGACGCCATGGACTACATCCTTGGCCTGACCTGCCTGAACGATGTCACGGCCCGCGAGCTGCAGGCCACGGACGTGCAGTACTCCCGTGCCAAGGGCTTCGACACGTTCGCGCCGATCGGGCCGTGCATCGCGGTCGGTCTCGATCCTTCGGAGCTCGAGGTGGAAGGCTGGGTCAACGGCCAGAAGCGCCAGCACTCGAACACGCGCGAGCTGATCTTTCCGGTGCCCTACATCGTCGAATGGCTCACGCGCTTCTGCACGCTGGAGCCCGGCGATGTCATCACGACTGGCACGCCGTCGGGGGTCGGTCCGCTCGTGCCGGGCGATCGCGTCATGGTCAAGGTGCAGGGCGTGGGCGCGCTCAGCAACCCCTGTGTCGAGACGGAGTCGGCGTGAGCGATCCGATTGCGAAGCTGCGTGACCTCGAGCGCCGGGCCGAGCTCGGCGGGGGCGAGGACCGTCTGCGCCGGCAGCACGAGGCCGGGAAGCTCGTCGCGCGCGAGCGGATGGAGCTGCTCTTCGACCCGGGCACGTTCGAGGAGATGGACAAGCTCGTCACGCACCGGTGTCTCGACTTCGGCATGGAGACCCAGATCGTACCTGGCGACGGCGTGGTCACGGGCCACGGCCGGGTCGACGGCCGCGTCGTGTACGGCTTCGCGCAGGACTTCACGGTGTTTGGCGGCTCGCTGTCAGAGACCAACGCCGCGAAGATCGTGAAGACGATGGACATGGCCATGAAGGCGGGTGCGCCCATCGTGGGACTCAACGACTCGGGCGGCGCACGCATCCAGGAAGGCGTGATGTCGCTTGGCGGCTACGCCGACATCTTCCTGCGCAACACGCTCGCGAGCGGTGTCGTGCCGCAGATCTCGGCCATCCTCGGCCCGTGCGCCGGGGGCGCCGTCTACTCGCCGGCCATCACCGACTTCATCGTGATGGTGAAGTCGTCGAGCTACATGTTCATCACCGGTCCCGACGTGATCAAGACGGTCACGCACGAGGACGTGACGAAGGACGAGCTCGGCGGCGCCATGACCCACAACGAGAAGAGCGGCGTGGCCCACTTCGCAGTGGACGACGACCGCGAGTGCATCGCGCTCGTGCGCGAGCTGCTCTCGTTCATGCCGTCGAACAACCTCGACGAGGCGCCGCGCGTGGCCACCGACGACCCGGTCGACCGCGAAGATGCCGCGCTCGACTCGCTGGTGCCGACCTCGCCCAACCAGCCGTATGACATGCACGATCTGATCGGCACGGTGGTCGACGACGGCGCGTTCGTGGAGGTGCACGAGCACTACGCCAGGAACATCGTCGTGGGTTTCGCGCGCCTGGGTGGCCGGTCGGTGGGCATCGTGGCCAACCAGCCGGCGCAACTGGCTGGCACGCTCGACATCAACGCCTCGGTGAAGGGCGCGCGGTTCGTGCGCTTCTGCGACTGCTTCAACATCCCGCTCGTGACGTTCGAGGACGTGCCAGGATTCCTACCCGGCACCGCGCAGGAGTTCGGCGGCATCATCCGCCACGGCGCCAAGCTGCTCTACGCGTTTGCCGAGGCGACGGTGCCCAAGGTGACGGTGATCACTCGCAAGGCCTACGGTGGGGCCTACTGCGTCATGGCCAGCAAGCACCTCCGCACCGACTTCAATTACGCGTGGCCCACGGCGGAAATCGCCGTGATGGGCGCCGAGGGCGCGGCCAACATCCTCTACAAGCGCGAGATCGAGGGCGCGGCCGATCCGGTGGCGATGCGGGCGCAGAAGGTGGCTGAGTTCCGCGAGAAGTTCGCCAATCCCTACGTGGCGGCCGAACGTGGCTTCATCGACGAGGTGATCCTGCCACGCACCACGCGCAAGCGGCTGATTCAGGCGCTGGCCACGCTCGAGAACAAGCGCGACCGGAACCCGTCGAAGAAGCACGGCAACATCCCGCTGTAGCCCATGGACCGCCGCCGAGCCCTTGCCATCGTGCTCGTCTGGCTGTCTGGCGCCGCCTGCGACCAGGCGGCGACGCCGACCTCGCCCACCGGTCGCGCCGTGGTGGTGCCGTTCATCACTGATTCGCCGGTCCCCTTCACTGGGGAGGCTCCAGCCGATTTGCGTGGTGAATGGACCGGTTCGATTCTGATGACTGACTGCCGCGGCGTCTGCAAGGTGGCACCGCCGTCGAATCGGGCTGTACGCCTGGTGGTCACGCAGCAGGGCGCGACGTTGGCCGGCGCGTTTTCGATGAACGAGCCGGGCGGACCGCAGTGGCCATTCTCCGGCTACCTGACAGCCACTGGCGGGATCGCCGGCGTTGCGTATGTTGGCGAGGGGTCGCGGGTGCTGGTCCGCCTCACGCCGGTGAACGCCCAGTTTGCCGGCGAGGTCTCCGACGAGACCTGGAGCGCCGGCGTCCTGACCTTCGCGCGGCACTTCGTGGTGTCCGTGCCACTGTCGGGCGCCCGGCCCTGACCCTCGGCGCGGCCGTGCCAGGCGGCGCGAAGTGCTAGAATTTTCAGTTAGTCGTGCCCGTAACCAAGGTTCTCATCGCCAATCGCGGCGAGATCGCCGTGCGCGTCATCCGTGCCTGTCGCGACCTGGGGATCGCCACCGTCGCGGTCTACAGCGAGTGCGATCGCGCCGCGCTGCACGTGCGGATGGCCGACGAGGCATGGCCGGTCGGCCCCAACCCGCCGCGCGAAAGCTACCTGCGGATCGACACACTCATCGACGTGGCCCAGAAGAGCGGCGCCGACGCGGTGCACCCCGGCTACGGCTTCCTGGCCGAGAACGAGGACTTCGCGCGCGCGTGCCGCGACGCGGGCCTGACGTTCATCGGCCCGTCGGCAGAAGCCATCGAGCTCATGGGCAGCAAGACGGCCGCACGTCAGGCCGCGATCGCCGCCGGTGTACCGGTCGTGCCCGGCACCGAGACCCCGCTCGACGCGAGCGTGACCGACGCCGAGGTGCTGCGGATGGCCGAGGGCATCGGCTACCCGCTGATGCTCAAGGCAGTAGCCGGTGGCGGCGGCAAGGGCATGCGGATGGTGTCGTCGCCGGCCGACCTGCCGGGCGCGCTGCGCGCGGCGCGGTCTGAGGCCGGATCCGCGTTTGGCGATTCGGCCGTCTATCTCGAGCGGCGCATCATGCATCCGCGCCACATCGAGGTGCAACTGCTCGGCGATCATCACGGCACGGTCGTAGCCTTCGTGGAACGCGAATGCTCGATTCAGCGGCGCCACCAGAAGGTGATCGAAGAGAGTCCGTCGCTGGCCGTGCCCGTCGATCTGCGGCGGCGGATCACGAGTGCCGCGGCGTCGGTGGCGCGCCAGGTGGGCTACACCAACGCCGGCACGATTGAATACCTGCTCGACGAGGACGGCTCGTTCTACTTCCTCGAGATGAACACGCGGCTGCAGGTCGAACATCCGGTGACCGAGATGGTCTCGGGTGTGGACCTGGTGCACTGGCAGATTCGGATCGCCCGCGGCGAGCGGCTCACGCTGGACCCCGAGGCCGTCATCGTGCCACGCGGGCACGCGATCGAGTGTCGCATCTACGCGGAAGACCCCGACAACAACTTCCTGCCCTCGCCGGGCCGCATCCTGAAGCTGCGCGTGCCGCATGGGCCGGGGGTGCGCGACGACAGCGGCGCCACCGAAGGCCTCGAGGTGCCGATCTTCTACGATCCGATGATCTCGAAGCTCATCGCATGGGGCGACGATCGCACGCAGGCACTCGCCCGGATGCGCCGCGCGTTGCGCGAGTACGAAGTGCACGGGATCAAGACCACCCTGCCGTTCTTTCGCTGGGCGCTCGACGATCCGGATTTTTTGGCCGGCCGGTTCGACACCACCTTCATCGATCAGAAGCTGGCGAGCCGAGCGGGCGCGCCCTTCGATACCGGACCAGCCAACGACGAGACGCTGGCCGCCATTGCCGCCGCGCTCCACCAGGTGCTTGGCGGACAGACGGCGGAGCGGGGCCCGACGGCACCCGTCGCGCCGCCCAGCCGCTGGCGTCAGCAGGCCCGCGCCGAGGCCTCGAGGTAGCGATGCAGTACGACGTGCTCATCGGCGAACACACCCGGAAGGTGGTGGTGCAGCGCGCGGGCGCCGCGTGGACCGTGGCGGTCGATGGCACGGTGTTCGACGTCGACGCCGCGCGGGTCGACGGGGCGACGCTGTCGCTGCTCGTCGGCCAGCGTGGAGTGGCGGGTCCCAGCCGAAGCGTGCCGGCTGTCGTCGTATCGGGCAAGATGCCCGGGGCGCTCGCCGTGCACGTGAACGGCCGACAGCTGCCGGTGACGATTTCCGAGAGCGGCCGCGCCCGCCGCCGGGGCGCAGCGGCGGCCGGCGCCGGGCCGCAGCGGCTCACGGCGCCGATGCCCGGCAAGGTCGTGCGGGTGCTCGTGGCGCCGGGCGACGACGTCGAGGCGGGGCAGGGACTCGTGGTGGTCGAAGCGATGAAGATGGAGAACGAGCTGCGCGCGGCCAAGGCTGGGCGGGTGGTGTCGGTGTCGGTTATCGAGGGGCAGTCGGTCGACGCTGGAGCGGTGCTGGCCGTCGTGGAGTAGCCGGTGCGGGCCACGGTACTGCGCGCCCTGGCAGCGTCGCTGACGCACGTGCGTCGCGTCTGGCTGGTCGTGGCCGTGACGATCGCCGTGGCGATGGTATCGATTGTCACAATCGATCTCGGGCCGGTGCTTCGCCGCCGCGCGGAAGCCGAGGCCTCGGCTTTCATCGCCCGGCCCGTGCACATCGGGCGCCTGAGCCTCAACCTCGGCCTCGGGCGCCTGGTGCTCGACGACGTGTTGGTCGAAGGCATCACCAAGCGGCACGATCCCTGGCTCGTGGCGAAGCGGCTGGAGGTCTCGCTCACTTGGGGTGCGCTGCTGCACCGCGAAGTCCTCATCGACTCGGCCGAAATCAGCGACTGGCGGCTCATCGTCGAGAGCTATCCCAATGCCGTCCACAACTGGCCGCGCCTCAACGGGCCGCCCCGGCCGCCCCGCACCACGCCGCGCCTGCTCATCACGACGATTCAACAGCTGCGCGCGACGCGTGGGCATCTCATCGTTCGAGACTTTGGATCCAATTGGGGGCTCGATGCGCCCAACCTCGAGATCTCCACTGCGAAGGGCGTGGACTACCGCGGCACGATGGCGTGGTCGGGCGGCACCCTGCAGATCCAGCAATACGAGCCGATGTGGGCCCACTTCGCGTCGTCGTTTACCGTCAAGGACGGCCAGGTCGTGATGGAGCGCATGGTGCTCCATGCCGATGGCGCCCAGTTGCAGGCCACCGGCGTGATCGACCCGGCCACGTTCCCCAACGCCACCTACACCGTGACGTCACGACACCAGTTGCCGCGGACGCGCGCGATCTTCTACGCGCACGATGCCTTCGCGCTGCACGGCGAGGGTGACTTTGCTGGCACGGTGCGGATGTACAAGGGCGGCTACGAGGTGAAGGGCGACTTCCTGAGCCCCGAGGCCGGTTACGACGACTACCGGTTCCAGAATTTCCGCGCTGCCGTTGTCTGGGTCCCGACGCGTCTTGACGTCTCGCGGGTGACCGCGAAGTTCTACGGTGGCACGACCGACTTCTCCTATGTCCTCGAGCCGCTTGGTCAGCCCGACCGCCGCGCCGACGCGCGGTGGGACGTGCGGTATCGAGACGTCGACCTGACGGTGTTCACGAACTTCCTCGAGACGCGAGGCCTGCGCCTTGCGGGCCGCGCCACCGGCCGTCACCTCACCGTGTGGACGCTCGGCGCCGGCGGCTTTGCCCAGGGCACTGGTGACGGCGAGATGCGGGTCACGATGCCGCCAGGGCTCGCGCCCGCCACGCGCGGGTTGCCGTCCGACGCCGGTGAAGGAGCCCGCCGCCGGGCCGAGGTGCAGGGACCGTTCAGTCCCCACCTGGCCTTCGGTCCCGTGGCGGTTGGCGGCCAGGTGCGCTACGACTTCGACGGCGCGACGGTACGCTTTGCGCCGAGCGAGTTCGCCACACCCGACACCTATGTGGCCTTCGACGGGCGCACCGACTGGGGCCAGGCCTCGCGTCTGCCGTTCCACGTGACCAGTTCCGATTGGCAGGCGAGCGATCGGCTCCTGGCCGGCATCATGACCATGTTCGCGCCCTCGCCCACCGCCGCGGTGCCGATCGACGGCGTCGGCGAGTTCGACGGCGTGTTGCTCGGTGTGCTTGCCAACCCGCGTGTGGAGGGCCGCTTCAGCGGCAGCGAGATGCGGGCCTGGAACGTGACCTGGGGGCACCTCGAGGGGGCCGCCGTGGTCGAGAATGCCTACGTGCAGGTGTCCAAGGCCGTCGTCACCGACGCGTTCTCGCGTATGGACATCGACGGCTCCTTCGCGCTCGGGTATCCGCGGCGCGATGGCGGGGACGAGATCGACGCGGTCATCCGGTCGTCGGAATGGCCACTCGTCGACCTGCGCACCGCCTTCGAGCTCTACGACTACCCCGTCGACGGCGCGCTCGGAGGCGAGATTCATCTCTACGGCAAGTACGAAGAGCCCTTCGGTTTCGGCAGACTCACGCTCGACCGCGGCGTGGCCTACGACGAGCCGTTTGCGTCGGGGGTGACCAGCCTGCGCTTTGAAGGTGCGGGCGTGCGGCTCGACGGCCTCGAGGTGCAGAAGGCCGGCACGACGGTGACCGGCGCCGCCTATGTCGGCTGGGACGGCACGTACTCGTTTAACGCGGATGGGCGCCGTCTGGCCATCGACGCACTCGACCTGACCTATTTCCCGGCGCTGCCCGCGCTCACCGGGTTTGTCGACGTCAGCGCCGCGGGCAGCGGCACCTTTGACGACCCACGCTACGACCTGAGGGTCAGTGTCTTCGACTTGTTCATCGGCGACGAGGGCATCGGCGAGATGACCGCCCAGGTCGCCCTGCGTGGCCTGCAGGTGCTCTACAGCTTCGACGTGGCCTCACCGCGCCTGGCGGCCTCGGGCACGGGTCAGTTCGCCCTGACCGAGGCGGGCGAAGTCGAGATGACCGTGCGCCTCTCGGATACCTCGCTCGACCCGTACGCGCGCGTGTTCATGCCCACGCTCTCGCCGTATACGTCGGCGACCGGTGGCGGGAGCGTGCGGGTATGGGGCGCGGTGTACACGCCCAACGCGCTCCGGGTCGAGTCGTCCATCGACGATTTGCGGCTGCGGTTGTTCGACTACGAACTGCGCAACCGCGGCGTGCTGCGGGTGGGCCTTGAAGGCCAGGTCGTGCGTGTGGATGCTTTCACGATGACGGGGGACCGCACGGCCATCGATGTGAGTGGCCGGGTGGACCTCGAGCGCGACGTCGTGGCCCTGCGCGCCACCGGCGAAGCCAATCTGGCCGTGCTGCAGGGCGCCTTCCCCGACTTGCGGGGATCAGGGCGCGCCGAGGTGGCGGCCACGATCGGGGGCACGACCGCAACGCCGACCGTATCGGGTAACGCACTGGTCACCGACGGCCGGATCCGCTCCTTTGCGTTTCCGCATGCGCTTGACGCTATCAACGGCATCGTCACCTTCGACGCCTCGTCGATCCGGCTCGACGGTCTGCGCGCATCGCTGGCCGACGGCCGGGTGCTTTTCGGTGGGCGAATGGGCCTGCGCGGACTGGCCCTGACCGACTACGACGTCACGCTCACGGGCCACGATCTGCGCCTGCGCTACCCCGAGGGCATGCGGTCGCTCGTCGACGCCGCGCTGACCGTGCAGGGGCCGGCCGACGCGCCGCTGCTCGGCGGGTCGGTGCTCGTGCGCTCGGCCGTGTGGACGCCGGCCTTCAACGGCACGACGAACCCGTTTGGCTCGTCGGCGCCCGTCGCGGCCCCGGCCGGTCCCGGCGTGCCCGGAGCGATCACGTCCGCGCCCTCGCTGCCGCTGCGCTATGACGTGCGCATCGTGGCGCCCTCGACGTTCCGCATCGAGAACGATCTGGCGCGCATCGTGGCGAGCGCCGATGTCAACGTGCGTGGCACCTACGATCGGCCGCTCGTGTTCGGGCGGGCCGATATCGAGCGCGGCGAAGTGCGGTTTGAGGGCCGTCGCTATGTCGTGTCGCGCGGCAGCCTCGACTTCACCAACCCCGAGCGCATCGAGCCGTTCTTCGAAATCGAGGCACAGACCCGCGTGCGCGTGCCCGGCCAGACCTATCGGGTCACCCTGCGCGTGGCCGGCACCTCCGCGCGCCTGCAGCCGGAGTTCACCTCGGACCCGCCGCTGCCGTCGGCCGACGTCCTGTCGTTGCTGCTGTCGGATACCACCCCGGCCGGCGACGTGGAAGTGGCCTCGCTGCGCTCGCCCAACCAGCGCGAGCAGGAGCTGCTGCAGGCGCGCGCCACACGTGCGCTCACTGGGGCCCTGTCAGCCGAGGTCGGCAAGGTCGTGCAGGACACCTTTGGCGTCGACACCTTCCAGATCACGCCGCTGCTCGTGGACCCGTATCAGCAGTCCGTTGGGCTGAGCGTGAATCCGGCGGCCCGGGTCACGATTGGCAAGCGGTTGTCGGATCGCATCTATCTCACCTACGCGCGCAGCCTGTCGTCGTCGACCCGCGACGAGATCATCCTGCTCGAGTACGACCAGAGCGACACCCTCGGGTGGGTGCTCTCGCAGAACGAAGACGGCACCTACGCGCTCGAAGTGCGCAAACGGGTCACGTTCTGATGCGGTGGGTGCTGCCACTGCTGCTGCTGGCCCTGGCGGCGCCGCCCGCCGCTGCGGACGTCGGGCCCCTGCTCGGCCGGCGTGTCACGAGCGTGCGGATCGAGGCGGACGGCGTGCCGGTCACCGACGCCGCAGCCCTGTCGCTCGTCGAGACGCGGATGGGGGAAGTGCTCACCATCGCGGGCGTGCGTCAGACCATCGATCATTTCGTGACGCTGGGGCGCTATGCCGACATCCAGGTCTTTGCGGAACCCGATGGCGCCGGTGTGCGGCTGCGCTACGACGTCGTGTCGATCGCCCGGATCGTCGGGATCCGCTTCGAGGGCGCCCTCGAGGTCGAGGAGAGCGTGCTCCGGACCGAGCTGGTCGATCGGTTCGGCGCCAGTCCCGCCTCGGCACGGCTGCCCGAGATCGCCCAGGCGCTCGTGACCCGCTACCAGACGCATGGGTATCCTGCCGTGCGGGTCGTGCCGCGCCTCGTATCCGAGGCCCGGCCGGGAGTGGTGGTTGCGGTGTTGGCCGTCGCCCCGGGCGCGCAGGTCACGCTAAGACGCGCCACGGTCGAAGGCAACGCCGGCGGAGACGCCCTGCTACAGCGTCTCGGCCTCCAGCCGGGTCGCCCGGTCGACCGCGAGGTGCTCGACCAGCGTGTGCGAGACGCCGAAGACGGGTTGCGCAAGGACGGCTACTACGAGGCTGTCGTCTCGCTGGCGGCGACCGACGCCGGCCCGGGCCTGGTGGATGTCGCCGTGCGCGGCGACCGCGGTGACCGCGTGCACGTCACGTTTGCCGGCGACGCACTGCCCGACGACCGCCGTCGCACGCTCGTGCCGATCGCGCGTCTGCGATCGGTGGACGAGGAAGTAGTCGAGGACGGCAGCCGTAACCTCGAGCAGTACTTGCGCCTCGAAGGCTACCGGGCCGCCACCGTGCCCGCCGAACGTCGGCGTGCCAACGGCGTGCTGGAGATCACCTTCACCGCAAAGCGCGGGCCGCTCTACGTGCTCGGTCCGGTCGTGTTCACCGGCGTGAGTGGGCTCCCGAGGGCCGAGCTGGATCCCCTGATGAAGCTCGTGCCCGGTGAGCCATTCGTGGACGCGCGGGTCGCCACGGTGGCGGCCGCGATCGCGGAGTACTACCGGGTGCGCGGCTACGCGTCCGTGCGCGTCACTCCACGGCTCGCGTTCCCGGACACGAGCGCGGAAGTGCGCGTGCCGGTCGATCTACACCTCGACGTCGTCGAAGGACCGCGCACCGTCGTGACTGGCGTGCGCTTTGAGGGCGTGACGGCCGTGCCGCCGGCGCAGCTGCTCCAGTCGATGGCGCTCACGGCTGGCAAGCCGTACTATCGGCCCCAGCAGGCGATCGATCGCGAGACCATCGAGCGGCGGTTCCGGAACCTCGGGTACCAGCGGGCCGCCGTCGAGGCGCGCACCGGCTTCACGCCGGACGGGGGCGCCGTGGAGCTCACCTATGCCGTGCGCGAGGGTCCGCAGACGCGCGTCGATCACGTCCTGGTCAGTGGCACGGTGCGCACGTCGCAGGACCTGGTGCGCCGGGAACTCACGCTCGCCCCCGGCAGTCCGCTCGGCTACGACGCGGTGCTCGAGAGCCAGCAGCGCCTGAGCGCGCTCGGCCTCTTCAGGCGCGTGCGCATCACTGAGGCGCCCCACGGCGCCGATGACACCAGCCGGGATCTGCTCGTCGAGGTGGAAGAGGCGTCGTCTGCGTCCCTCAGCTACGGCGGCGGCCTGGAAGTCGGGCGGCGGCCCCGGATTGGCGCCGGCGGCCAGGCCACCGACCGGCTCGACGTGGCGCCTCGCGGCTTCTTCGAGGTGACGCGGCGGAATCTCTGGGGGAAGAACCGGTCGCTGAGCCTGCTTACGTCGGTGAGTCTGCGGCCCACCGACCCAGGGGTGGACGCGGGGCCGGACGCGCAGGGCGGCTACGGTCTCAATCAGTACCGCGTGGTCGGCACCTTTCGCGAGCCGCGGGCGTTCAAGACACCTGGCGATGCCCAGCTGAGCGCGTTCCTGGAACGAGGCATCCGTTCGTCGTTCAACTTCGACCGGCGTGGCGTGCGCGCCGACTACGCGCGGCGACGGCCGGGCGGCATCACCCTGCTCGGTCGCTACCTCTACGACTTCACGACGCTTTTCGACACCAAGATCGCCGCGGCCGATCAGTTGCTCATCGACCGCCTGTTCCCGCAGGTGACGATCTCGGCGCTGTTCGGGTCGGCGCTGCGCGATTCACGCAATGACGTGCTCGACCCCGAACGCGGCAGCGTGCTCGGCACCGATGTCGAGCTGGCCCTGCGCCCGCTTGGCTCGGAGGTCGGGTTCGCCAAGGGATTCGGCCAGGCGTTTGGCTACCGCCGCCTGCCGGGCCGCCGGCCGTTTGTCGTGGCGGCCGGCGCCCGCGTCGGCCTGGCCCGGGGGTTCGAGCAGCGGGTCCCGCGGTTCGACGGGGCGGGACAGACCGTCCTCGACGCCGCCGGGAACCAGGTCGTGGACGTGGTGGCCGATCTGCCGGCGAGCGAGCGCTTTTTTGCTGGTGGCGACAGCACGGTGCGCGGCTTCGCGCTCGATCGTCTCGGCACGCGGGCCACGCTCAATGCCGATGGATTTCCCACGGGCGGCAACGCGCTGTTGGTGCTCAACGCCGAGTTGCGCACGCCGCACGTGAAGGGCGTAGGCCTGGTCGGGTTCGTGGACGCCGGTAACGTGTTCCGACGCGCCCGCGACTTCGCGGTCGACGAGATGCGCGCCGCGGCGGGCGTCGGGTTCCGGTACCGCTCGCCGCTTGGGCCGTTGCGGTTTGACGTCGGCTTCAAGCTCGATCGCCGGGACTTCACGCGCGGTTCCGAGCGCCGCGCCGTATACCATCTGTCGCTCGGACAGGCTTTTTGATGGCGACGCGTCGCGGCGACCTGCCGACCCTCGCGTGGCGATACGGCCTCGCCGCGCTGCTGACGCTGTCTCCACTGGCGACCAGCGCGCAGACCCCCGCTGCCCGCGGGCCCGCGGGTGAGGTGCTGCTTGAACGCACCGTGGCGGTGGTTGGCGGCGCCGTCGTCACCCAGTCCGATGTCGACCTGGCTGTGACGCTGGGCCTGGTCGCGGCCGGCGCCGATGGTCGCCCGGCGACCGCGACCGGCGCGGTGATCGACCGCTGGCTGATGCTGCACGAGGTGGCGCGGTTCTCGCCGGCCGAGCCCGACGGGACGATGCTGCAGGCGCGTCTCGACGCGGTGCGGGTCCGCATCGGCGGCGAGGAACCGCTCGCGGCCGTGCTGGCGCGTGGCGGGTTCACCACGGCGCGCCTCACCGCGTGGCTGCGCGACGACCTGCGCATCACGGCGTATCTCGATCAACGGTTTGCATCTGCCGGCACGCCGGGTGACGGTGAGGTCACGGCCTACATCGAGGCGCACCACGCCGCGCTCGAGGAGAGCGCAGTGGCGCCGGCCGACCTGGCTCGGGTCGCGCGCGAGCGGCTCGTGGCCGAACGCCGCCGCGATCTCATCGGTGATTGGCTGGGCGAACTGCGGCGTCGCACCGACGTCGTGGAGTTTACTGTTCGCCCAGGCTGACGGCGTCGGTCGGCCCGAGGCTACGGCACGACGGCGCGGCTCGCGGCCAGGCCGATCGCGACCTGGCCCAGGTTGAAGAGGCCGTGACTCACGGCGGCGGCGACCAGGCTGCGCCGGCGCAGGTAGAGCGCACCCCAGAAGACACCGAGGCCGAAGGTGGCGAGCGCCACGTCGCGCCCTTGCACCGTATGCCCCAGGCCGAATGCGGTGCTCGTGACGGCCAGCGCCACGAGCGGCGGGCACACATGGCCTGACAGGCGATGCAGCTGAAAGGCCCGCTGCATCTCTTCGCGCACGCCGCCGGCCAGAACCACGACCACCGCGAAGGCGGCCGCCATAAGCGGCTCGGACATCAGCGACGTCAGCGGGTTCACGGCCACGTTATGCAGAGTTGGCATGAGCACGCGTGCCGCCAGGACGAGGCCCGCCACGCCCAGCGTGACGAGCGGCACGAGGGTCACGCCGAGCATCGCCTCGCGCCACGGCCGCCGATCCCCGAGAAACACGGCGGCCAGCGACTCGCGGCGGCGCCGCAGCAGGTAGACGATCAGTCCGACGACGAGCACCGCGTCGAGCCCGGACACGGCGAACACGAACGTGGCGTTCAGGCCACCGGCGGCGTCCTGGGCAGGCACGCCGGCCACCGCCATGACGGCTGCCGCGGCGACCTGCGTCGGATAGCTGGAACAGAGCACCGTCTCGCCAATCGCCCGGCCCCGCGTCATGGGGGCGGCTGCGGGCGTGTCGAGCCCGGGCGGCGCGCCAGCGCTCAGGGCGTCCACCCAGGGCGGAGGGTCTGACGATGGCGTGGCGGGCGGAACAGGAACGGGACTGAGCATCGGCGCGGGTGTGCGATGGTACACTTTCCCCGTGACTGATGCGGCGAAGGCGGCGATTGCGGCCCAGCGTGTGCTGATTGTCGAAGACGACGAATCCGCGCGCGTCGGCCTGACGGAGTTGACCCGCACCTGGGGCTTCACGGTGGACGCGGCCGCGGATGGGGAAGCCGCATTGGCCAAGGTGACGGCGTTCCGGCCCACGATTATCGTGAGTGACCTCGTCATGCCGCGGCTGGACGGACTGCAACTGCTCGAGGCGCTTGGCGACGACCTGTCGCAGCTCTACTTCGTGCTGCTCACCGCGCAGGGTACGGTCGAGACGGCGGTCGACGCGCTGAAGCGTGGCGCCGAAGACTATCTCACCAAGCCGGTGGACCCGCAGCGGTTGCGCCATCTGCTCGAGCGTCTGTCGGAGCTGAGCGCGGCGCGACGCGAGAACACCGACCTGCGGCGCCGTCTGCGCGAGGAGGGCCGCTTCGGCCGCATGGTGGGCGCGAGCCGCGAGATGCGCAAGGTCTACAACGTCGTCGAGCAAGCCGCGCCGACGACCGCCTCGGTGCTCATCACCGGCGAGTCGGGCACCGGCAAGGAACTCGTCGCGCAGACGCTGCACCAGCTCAGCCCGCGCAACCAGGGGCCCTACGTGGCCATCAACTGCGCGGCCATTCCCGAGACCCTGCTCGAGAGCGAGATCTTCGGTCATGAGAAGGGCGCGTTTACCGGGGCCTACGAACGGCGCGCCGGCTGCTTCGAACTGGCCGACCGCGGCACGCTCTTCCTCGACGAGATCGCCGAGATGATGCCGGCTACGCAGGTGAAGCTGCTGCGGGTGCTGCAGGAGCGGCGCTTCCGTCGTCTGGGCGGGCGGGCCGAGCAAGACGTGGACGTGCGGGTGATGGCTGCCACCAACGTGGACCCGGTGAGCGCCGTGCGCAGCGGCAAGCTGCGCGACGACCTGTACTACCGGCTCAACGTCTTCACCATCGCCCTGCCGCCGCTGCGCGACCGCAAGGAGGACCTGCCGCTGCTCGTGCAGACCTTCCTCGACGAGTTCAACCAGCGTGACCACAAGGCGGTGAAGGCCATCGATCCCGAGGCGATGCGGCGGCTCGAGGCCTATCACTGGCCCGGCAACGTTCGCGAGCTGCGGAACGTGGTGGAGCGTGCGGTCATTCTGGCCAAGGGCGACTTCATCGAGACCAAGCACCTGCCCCCGCTCTCGGCCGACCGCCGTGCGAACGCCTCGTCGAGCACATCGGGCGACGTCCTGCTGACGCCCGGCATGACGGTGGATGAGGCCGAGCAGAAGCTCATCGTCGCCACGCTCGACGCCGCCAGCGGCAATAAGACGCGCGCGGCCGAGATGCTCGGCATCAGCCTGAAGACGCTGCACAACAAGCTCAACCGAATGAAGCAGGGCGTGTGACCCGGGCGGCATCGCGGCCGCCGTGCGCCCCGACACGCCCATGATCCGCATGTCGATCCGGCTCAAGCAGATTCTCGGCGTGACGGCGCTGGTCGGCGCGGTGGTCGTGGCGCTGAGCGTCGTCAACATGGCGCGGATCGCCCGTCTCTCGCTCGAGGAAAGCCGTGCCCGCGGCGAGCTGCTCACCAATGCCGTATTCCACCGCGCGCGCCAGGTGGTCACCAGCCGCGACACAGCCTATGCGGAGCTGGCCGCAGATGCCGGCGTGCGATCGATTCTGGAAGCCGCCATCTACTCCGAGGATGTGACCCACGCGGCCATCGTCGACGCCAACCAGGTAGCCATCGCGCACAGCGACCCCACGCAGGTTGGGCGCGCGCTGGCGCCCGCCGGCAGCCTCGACGAGCTGCTCGCGCGCAATGCGTTCCTGCAGCTGGGCGAGATCTGGTCCACCCGCGGCCGGACGCTCGAATGGCGCGCCCCGTTGCTGCTCGAGGACCAGGTGTTTGGCGACATCCGCATCGGCATCTCCACCCTGCTCGTGCGCCGGTCGGTGGCCGACGCCGTGACACCCGCCCTGGCCACGGCTACCGGTGCGCTGCTCGTATCGGTGCTCGTGGCGATCTTCCTGGCGCAGGCCGTGCTGCGTCCGATTCACGTGATCCAGAGCAGCCTGACGCGTCTGGGACGGGGCGAACTCGGTGTGACGCTCGACCTGCAGGAAGCTGAGGTACAGGACCTGCGAGGGGTCTTCGACGCCGTCAGCGCGCAGTTGCGGCGGCTGCCCGCCGAGGGCGCGGCCGGACGCGAGATCGCCCAGCTCTCCAAGCGCGTGACGGCCCTCGGCCGGCTGACCGCGGGCGTGGCCCACGAAGTGAAGAACCCACTCAACGCCATGACGATTCACCTCGAGCTGCTGCGCGCGAAACTCGACAGCGGTGCCCCGGCCGCCGACGTGCGCACGCACGCGAATGTCATCGGCCATGAGATCAAGCGGCTCGACGCCGTCGTGCAGGGCTTCTTGAAGTTCGCGCGTCCCGAAGACATGCGGATCGAACGCGTGTCACTCGCGGCACTCGCGGCTGACGTCGCGCACTCGATCAGTCCCGAAGCGGAGGCGGCCCGAGTCGCCGTCGAGATCGCGGCGCCCGACCAGACCCTGACGGTTGACGCCGACCCGTCGATGCTCCGGCAGGCGCTGCTCAACCTGGCGGTCAACGCGGTACAGGCGATGCCGCACGGCGGCACGCTGCGCTTCTCGAGCGAGACGGGACGCGACGGGCGGGCGCTCATCCGCGTGCGCGATACGGGCACAGGCATCCCGGCCGATCAGCTGGCGCGGGTGTTCGACTTGTACTTCACCACCAAGACCGGCGGCAGCGGGATCGGGCTCTCGATGGTCTTTCGCACGGTGCAGCTGCACAACGGCGACATCGACGTCGAGTCCACACCCGGCACCGGGACGACCTTCACGATCTCGTTGCCGCGGGCCGCCTGAGCGCCCACCCGCGGACGCGCCGCCCGCGCTACAATGCGATCATGCTCGTTCGCGTGGTCGCGGTCGTGTGCGGCCTGGCTGCGGCCGGATTGCTGTCCGCGTGCGCCACCGCGAAGGCGGCGTCGCCCTCGCCGCTGCCCACGCTGGTGCCGCCCGACGTCCCTCCCAGGGTGATTGCGGAATATCTGCCCGACCCGCCTCTGCCGGCCGAGCCGGTGTCGGCAGAGGCCGTCATCCCGGCCCCCCGGCCCCCTCGGCCACCCCGGCGGGACGTCGTGCGCGCCGACGCTGCGCCTGACGAAACGCAGGGACCACCGATGCCACCGCCCGTGCCCACGCCACAGCCGTCTTTGGCGCTTCAGAGCACGGGTCAAGTCGCGCGTGCGGACCAGTCGGTACGCACGATGCTGGCTCAGGCTGCCCGCGATCTGGGGCGGGTGGACTACCAGGCGCTCGACGCCAACGGGCGCGCCCAGTACGACACCGCCCGTCGTTTCATGCAGCAGGCCGATGAGGCCCTCAAGGGCCGCAACGTCATGTTTGCCGGCAAACTCGCGGACAAGGCGGCCACGATGGCCGCCGTGCTCGTCCGCTAGCCTCGCGCGGTCCCCCTCGGCGCCGTTCTCCTTGTGTTGGGGCTCCGTAAAAGCGAAAATAAGGCGAATATTAATATTTTGGCCAAAATACGGCACATATTGCGTCTGACCTAATTTTATAGCGCTACATGTTGTGGTTACGACGCTTGACAAACTGCGGTTGCACGCGCATATTTGGCGACGCGCGCGAGGCGTCTGGCCCCCCATCGAAGACTCCCAGCCTTCGTAATAGGTCAGTCCGTCGAGCGAGAGTAGCAACGCAATGATGTGCACGACCGGGAACGTCTGTAACACGCGCGCAACAACCTGACACCATTCGGAACGGACGTAACGACGAGGTCCCCCCGCGGGGGGTGGATGCCTTGTCTCTTGAGATTTTGGCGGAGGACGTATGCAAGAAGGCGCTGGGCAGAAGTTGGCGGCTGCGGCTGCTGGGCAAGAAGCGGTTGACAGCTTCACAGAGATCAACGCGCCCGCGGCGGGCACGCGCGCAGGAGCGTTGGGGGCGATTTCCGGCCTCGACTTCCCGCGCTATTTCTCGACCGCCGGTGTCGACCCGTTCGACCAAGTCGAGTGGGAACTGCGCGATGCAGTGATTGGCAACGAACGCGGCAAGGTCGTGTTCGAGCAGCTCGGCGTCGAGATGCCCAAGGCGTGGTCGCAGCAAGCCACCAATATCGTGGTGTCCAAGTACTTCCGTGGTCACGTCGGCTCCCCGGAACGCGAGTTCTCCGTGAAGCAGCTGATTGGCCGGGTCGTGGACACGATCACCATGTGGGCGCGTCGCCAGGACTACTTCGCGACGCCCGACGCGCTGCAGTCGTTCAGCGACGATCTCAAGCACCTGCTGGTGCACCAGAAGGCGGCGTTCAACAGCCCCGTGTGGTTCAACTGCGGCTTCGAGAAGGCGCCGCAGTGCTCGGCCTGCTTCATCAACTCGGTCGACGACACGATGGAGTCGATCCTCGGCCTGGCCAAGACCGAGGGCATGCTCTTCAAGTACGGATCCGGCACCGGCAGCAACCTGTCGGCCATCCGTTCGTCGAAGGAACTCCTGGCGGGCGGCGGCACGGCCTCGGGGCCGGTGTCGTTCATGAAGGGCTTCGACGCGTTTGCTGGCGTGATCAAGTCGGGCGGCAAGACGCGCCGGGCTGCCAAGATGGTGATTCTGAACGCGGAACACCCCGACATCGTCGAGTTCATCAGCTGCAAGGTCGAGGAAGAAAAGAAAGCCTGGGCACTCATCGACTCGGGCTATGACGGCTCGTTCAACGGCGTGGCCTATGGCTCGGTGTTCTTCCAGAACTCCAACAACTCCGTGCGCGTGACCGACGAGTTCATGCGTGCCGTGCTCGACGACGGCGTCTGGCAGACCCGCGCCGTCACCAACGGCGACGTGGTCGACACCTACAAGGCGCGCGACCTGATGCGGCTCATCGCCGAGGGCACCTGGGTGTGCGGCGATCCCGGCATGCAGTTCGACACGACCGTGAACGAGTGGCACACGAGCCCCAACACGGCGCGCATCAACGCGAGCAATCCCTGCTCCGAGTACATGTTCCTCGACGACTCGGCGTGCAACCTGTCGTCGATCAACCTGATGACGTTTGTGAAGCCCGACGGCGAGTTCGACGTCGAGGGCTTCAAGGCCGCGTGCCGCACGCTCATCACGGCGCAGGAGATCCTGGTCGACAACTCGAGCTACCCGACCAAGGCCATCGAGAAGAACAGCCACGCGTACCGCCCGCTGGGCCTTGGCTACGCCAATCTCGGCGCCCTGCTGATGTCACGCGGCCTGCCCTACGACAGCGACATGGGCCGCGACTACGCCGGCGCGATCACCGCGATCATGACGGGTGAGGCCTACGCGCAGTCGGCGCGCGTTGCGCGCGACCACGGCGGTCCGGTTTGCGGCGACGAGGCAAACCGCGAGCCGTTCCTGCGCGTGATGCGCAAGCACCGCGACGCCATCAAGGACATCACCGCCAAGCACGTGCCGGCGGATCTCTACAACGGCGCGAAGCAGTCGTGGGACGAAGCCGTGGAGCTCGGTGAGGACTTTGGCTACCGCAACGCGCAGGCCACGGTGCTTGCGCCCACGGGCACCATCGGCTTCATGATGGATTGCGACACAACCGGCGTCGAGCCCGACATCGCGCTTGTGAAGTACAAGAAGCTGGTCGGCGGCGGGATGATGAAGATCGTCAACCAGACCGTGCCGATGGCGCTCAGGAAGCTCGGCTACACCGCGTCGCAGGTGGCCGACATCGTGCAATACATCGACGAGCAGGAGACGATCGAGGGCGCGCCGCACCTGCTCGAACGCGATCTGCCGGTGTTTGACTGCGCCTTCAAGGCCTCAAACGGCGAACGGTCGATTCACTACATGGGCCACATCAAGATGATGGGCGCCACCCAGCCCTTCATCTCGGGCGCGATCAGCAAGACGGTCAACGTGCCCAAAGACGCCACCGTCGAGGAAGTCGAGCAGGCCTATCTCGAGAGCTGGCGTCTCGGCGCCAAGGCCATCTCGATCTACCGCGATGGCAGCAAGCGGTCGCAGCCGCTCAACACCAGCAAGGACACGACGACGGCCGCGCAACTGCCCAAGGAGGCCATTGACGCCGCCGTGGCGGCGGCGATGGCGGCGCGCACGCCCGTGCGGCGCAAGCTACCCGACGAACGGCAGGCCCTCACCCATAAGTTCGACATCGCCGGACACGAGGGCTACATCACGGTGGGCCTGTTCGAGGACGGCATGCCGGGCGAGATCTTCCTGGTGATGGCCAAGGAGGGCTCGACGATCTCGGGCTTTGCCGATGCCTTCGCGCAGGCCATCAGCTACGCGCTGCAGTATGGCGTGCCGCTTAGCTCGCTGGTCGATAAGTTCAGCCACGTGCGTTTCGAGCCGTCGGGCATGACCCGCAATCCGGACGTGCGCTTCGCCAAGTCGATTGTCGACTACATCTTCCGGTGGATGGCCTCGAAGTTCCTGTCGCCCGAAGCCCAGTTTGCGGCGGGTGTGAACAACCGGGACGAGGCCGCACCGGTCGAGACGGCGGCGGTCAAGCCCGCAGCCTTTGACGCGTCGGTGTCGGTGCCGGCGCCGCCGGTGAAGTCGAAGTCGTCGTTTGCGGCGATGCAGAACCAGGAAGACGCGCCGCCCTGCAGCACGTGCGGCTCGATCATGGTGCGCAGCGGCGCCTGCTACAAGTGCAGCAACTGCGGCACCACGAGCGGCTGCGCATAGGGTCTGGCCCCAGCGCACATGGTCCGGGGACTGACCCGGTCTGCTGTGACGTGCCTGCCCCCTGCACAAATGGTCGAGGGGACGGGCACTGAGAATGGACATCACGGGCGGGGTGGAGCATCCATCCCGCCCGTTGTCGTCTCAGCCGTTGACAGAGTGCGGCAACGGTCTACTCTCGCCCGGCGGTTCCTGTCACGGGCGGATGTCGGCTGCAAGCCGTGCTCACTCACGCCGCACGCGCTCCGTCGGCGCCACCGGCGCGCTCTGGCTTCGGCCTCGCACTGAGACCCTAGAGCTCGCCGAGACGCGTCTTCGTCCGGCACGCGGAGAGTAGAATATTGCCCCATGTTGCCCTGGCCATCGGTCGTCTCGAAAGTCCACCTCCAGATCGTGCGAATCATGACGCCGCGCTCGAGCGGCACCGGTTTCCTTCTCTACAACTCGGCGTCCAAGGGCTTCTCGGTCATCGCCACGGCGGCGCATGTCGTAAACGAAGCTCATTTTTGGGAAGAGCCGATCCGCGTGCAGAACGCCGCCACCGGCAAGAGCACGATTGTGCGCGTCACGAACCGCGCGATGTTGATCGAGCCGGACAAGGATGTGGCCGCGGTGATTTTCCCCACGCAGGATCTCGACCTGCCGGCCGAACCATTGCCGCTGAGTTCCAAGGGACACTTCATCAAAGTTGGTGTCGAAATCGGCTGGCTGGGCTTCCCTGCAGTGACCCGCGAGCTGTGCTTCTTCAGTGGGCGCGTATCTTCGTACAACAAGGGGACCGAGCGCTACCTGGTGGATGGCGTGGCCATCAACGGCGTCAGTGGCGGGCCGGCCTTCAAGCCCGTGGGCGACGACGGAATTGCAGTCATCGGAGTGCTGTCGGCCTACATTCCGAATCGCGCCACGGGCGACGTGCTTCCCGGCCTTGCGGTGGTGTCGGACATCGCGGAGTTCCATGCCATGGTGGCGAGCTTCCGATCCTTTGAGGACGCGCGATTGCAGCAGACGCCAGCCGAGAGTGCCAAGATTCCGCAGGTGGCGTCAGACCAGGCGCTAGAGTGACGCTGCGGTCGATCGCGCACGGGTCTATGATGCGCAGATGACAGCACGACGGTTCTTGATCACGGGGGCAAGTCAGGGCATTGGCGCGGCGCTGGTCGAGCAGGCGCGGGCGGCCGGGCACCAGGTGACCTTCACGGGGCGGGATCGCGCGCGCATTGACGCGCTGGCGTCGAAGACTGGTGCTCACGGCGTGGTCGCAGACGTGGCACGCGGCGACGACAACCAGCGCGCGGTCGACGAGGCCTTCGCGCGGATGGGCGGGATCGACGTGCTCGTCAACAACGCCGGCTACGCCTACCGCGCCGAGATCGGGTCACTCGATCTCGCCGCCATGCGAACGATGTTCGAGACAAACGTCTTTGGCCTCGTGGATATCACCAACCGGGTCGTGCCGCACCTGAAGGCCCAGGCCTTCGGCGACATCGTCAATCTGGCCTCCACCTCCGGCATGAAGGGCGCGCCCACGGGGACGGCCTACAGCGGCAGCAAGTGGGCCGTGCGCGGCATCACGCAGTGCTGGCAGGCCGAACTGCGTCCCCACAACATCCGCGTGGGGTGCATCTGCCCATCGGAGGTGCAGACCAATTTCGGCGGGCGCGCGGGCCGCAACAACCCGAACAAGCTGTTCGCGGAAGACATCGCGGCCACGATTCTCGCCGGCGTGCACCTGCCGCAGCGGGTGCTGTGGACGGAGCTGGCGGTGTTTGCGACCAATCCCTGGAAGGCAGACTGAGCGCCTCATCCGGCCTTGAGGGCCGCCGTGGCGCTCTGCGCCTGTACGTCTTCGAGAATGATCTCGAGTTCGGCGATGGCAATCTCGGTCATGCCGAGGGTCGTGGCTTCGCTCAAGGCACCGAGCACCAGCGCGGGATTGGGGTCGAGACTGAGGCCCACCTTGGTGCAGGCGTGGTTGGCCAGCCGCACGATCTGCAACGCCACGTTGGCCGGATCCGGATGCTCGACGTGGTGGTCCCGCACGATCGTCTGATAGATGTCGGGCAGGTGCCACGTCTGCAGCAGGCGGTAGCCCACGTCGGCGTGAGCGTTGGCGAGCACCTCGCGCACGAGCGCCGGCGACACCGCCTCGCCCTGCGCAGGCTCGCGCGCCATCTCGTCGAGCACGCGGAGCAGGAACAGTTTGCCGATGTCGTGCACGAGGCCGCCGATGAACACCGTCTCACCGAGGTGTGGAAACCGCACCCGTCGTGAGATCCACTCGGCCGCCATCGCACATGCCGACGCGTGATGCCACAGGTCGCGCATCAGGTCCACGATGTAGGGCTGGCGGGCCGTGTAACGGCTCTTCTCGGTGGCGAGGAAGACGAGGTTGGTGACGCGCTGCAAGCCCAGTCGCAGCACGGCCATGCGGATGCTCGACACTTCCGTCAGCCCGCCGAAGAAAGCCGAGTTGGCGGCCCGCAGCACCTCGGCGACCAGCGCGGGATCCGACTCAATGGCTTTCTCGATCTCGGTGATGTCGTAGCATTCTTCGCGTACCGCCTTCTGCAGCTTCAGCGCGACGTCACTGAAGACCGGCAGCGTGATCTGCCGCTGCTCCGCGAAGTCGAGGGCTTGTTGCAGCAGGGATCGTTCGTCGCTCATTCGTTCACTCCAAGCAGGCGTCGCAGCTCCCCAATGGGTCGGGGGCGCGACAATCGGGGTAACTGTCGGATGATCTCGTCGAAGCTCGTGAGCCCCGCCGCGGCTTTCGCGATGCCGTCCTCGATGAGCGTGACCAGGCCGCTGGCGTCGATGCACACGCGGCGGATTTCATAGGCGGTCTTGCGCGCCAGCAGCGCGTCGCGCACCATTTCGTTGAGCACGAGGATCTCGAAGACAGCCACACGGCCCTTGTAGCCGGCGTGACGGCACGCGGGACACCCGCGCCCGCGCGTGAAGGTCAGCCCGGCGGCTTCGGCGGGATGGTAGCCGAGTCGCGAGAGCTCCTGGGGATTCAGCACGTGAGGCTCGGCGCAGTGGGGACAGACGCGCCGCACCAGTCGCTGTGCGACCACGCTGACGACGGTCGATGAGATCAGGAAAGCCTCGATGTTCATGTTGAGCAGCCGGATGAGGCCGCCAATCGAGTCTTCTGTGTGGAACGTCGTGAGCACTTTGTGCCCGGTGAGCGCGGCGTTGATGGCCACCTCGGCCGAGAATTGATCGCGAATCTCGCCGATCACGATCACGTCGGGATCCTGCCGCACGATGTGCTTGAGCGTTTCGGCATACGAGACGTTGATCTTCGGGTTGATCGAGCACTGCGAGATGCCGTCGATCATGTACTCGACGGGATCCTCGGCGGTGATGATGCTGGTGTTGGCGTCGTTCAGATAGTTGACTGCGGCGTAGAGCGTGGTGGTCTTGCCGGAGCCGGTCGGACCCGTCACCATGACGACGCCACTCGGCGCATCGAGCGCGTCGCGCTGCAGGGCCTCCAGCATGCGCGGCAGCATGCCGATGTCGCGGGTCGCAAGCAAGGTGTCGCGGTTGTTGAGCAACCGCATCACGACCTTCTCGCCGTGAATCGTGGCGTAGATCGACACCCGGATGTCGACCGTGCCCCGCGGGGTCTCGAACTGGATGCGGCCGTCCTGGTGACGGCGGCGTTCGGCGATGTCGGCGCCGGCCATCACCTTGATGCGGCCGATCATCGCGACGGCCTCGTCGTTGGGCACGTCGCCGTGCGGCACCATCACGCCGTCCTGACGGAAGCGGATGCGCAGGCGGTCCCGGCCGGGCTCGAAGTGGATATCGCTGACGCGGTTGGCCAGCGCGTCCTCGAGTACCTGGTTCACGCGCGCCACGGCGCCGCGTTCGCCGCCCTGCACGACCACGGCGGCCGCCGCGACCTCGCGTTCGGCCCTGGCCACGGCCGTGGCCAGCGCACGCCGGCCGCCGATGGCCACGACCAGGTCCTGACCGAAGTGCCGCTTGGCGATGTCGACGTGCTGGCGGTTCATGGGGTCCGCAAACACCACCACCACGCGATCGCCCTCGCGCCGCACCGGCACGAAGAGGTTCGTCTTGTAGACCGCGGCGGGCGCGCGTCTCAGCAGCTGCGCGTCGAAGGCGGCCGAGTCGGCCTTCACCGCCGACAGTCCGAGCTGATCGGCCAGCACCTCCACGACCTGGAATTCGTTCACGAAGTGGTGGTCGACGAGGATCTCGCCAATCGGGGTGTCGGGGTGCTCGTGCTGCAACGCCAGCGCGAGCTTCAGTTCCTGGGGCTCGAGCCGGCCGAGCTCCACGAGCATCTCACCCAGAGGCGCGTCCACCTTGCCGGAACGCAGGGCCGCACGAATCTGATCCTCGGTGACGAACTTGAGTTCGATCAGTACCGACGACAGGGTGCGCGACGTCTGGACCTTCGAGTGCACCCGCGTCGCCAGTGCGACTTGGGTCGGTGTCAGCTGGCCGTCCGCGACCAGCAGCGCCGCGAGCTGCTCGGCGACTGACGCCGCTGGTGGCCGGTCGGCCGACATGCCAGATGCCGCACCGTGTGGCGGCGGGGCTGCGATGACGGTCTGCGGGGCAAGGGGACTGGCCACTGGATGCGACTCCTGCAGCCCGTGAATCGGCGGGATGCGCCAGGGCTTGAGCCGCGCCGCATCGAACAATGGCGGGGGCCGGCGTTGCGACGACCGCTACGGTTCGGGCGGCGGCGGTGTACCCGGCACCAGTCGCCCGCCCGTGAGGAATCGCTTGTAGCGGGAGTAGGTCGTCGTCGTGCGCTGTCGCGGCGTGCCCGAGCCCTGCGTCACTCGCAGCGTGGTCGTCGACACCGGCAGCACGAGCAGTTCCTGCGGTTCGTCGAAGGTGACTCGCTTGAAGCGCATCGAGCTGTCCCAGCGCTCCAGCGTCCAGATGGGCGACACGCCCGGCCTGCGCGCCAGTACCTCAGGCAACCGCACCTCGACCTGGCCGGCCAGCCGCTGATCGAGCCGCAGCACATCGTGCGTCTCGGCGTCGATCCACAGCCGCCCCCGCATGCCGCCGGTCAGATCGTAGCTGACGCAGTCCTCGGTGCCCTCGAGGAGTCGTACATCGACTTTCACCTTCTCGACTTGTCTGAAGTCGATCATGAGGGCGTCGCGCTTGTCGACTCTGCCCAGTCCCGCCCAGGAGAACGCGTAGTCGGCGCGTTCTGAGGCGAGCAGCATGGACAGGGGCTGCGTTTCGGTGTCGTGCTGTTCCGGGCCGGTGCAGTTGTCGCGGTCTCTTGCACGCGGCCGATGCCCGTTCACCTTCATGACCTGGCGGCGCGTGCGCGCCTCGCCAGCGGTCTCGCCCTCACCGCCGCCGTCCCATGAGAGGCGCAGCTCGGACTCGATCGTGCGGCCGAAGCCGTCGCCGGTCAGGCCAGCGCTGAGGGGCTGGACGTGCACTGTCTCGGTGCAGACCAGGCTCTGGGCCCGAGCGAAGTACTCCTCGACGCGGGCGCTGGCCCTGGCCAGCGTGCTGTCGAGGTCGCCGCCAGGAAGCACCCCGCGCTGCGCGTGGCCGGTCGCGACCGGCAGGATCAGCAGCGCCAGCAGGCCAACCGGCCCGAGCGAGCGGCGATGGCGGGACAGAACGGTCTCCACGGCTGTGGACGCGAATTATAGCCGTCCTCCGTGCTCGCGGCCACGGCGCCACTGTGTCACCATGTGCAGACCCTCTCGATGCCTGCGACCGTCGTCCCGTCCACTTCCGCCCTTGCGTCCACGCCCGTGTCGCTCGTGTCGGTGCTCGAGCGCTATTGGGGGTACACGGCGTTTCGTCCCCTGCAGCAAGAGGCGATGGAGGCGATTCTGGCTGGCCGGGACTCGCTCGTCGTGATGCCCACGGGCGCCGGCAAGTCCATTTGTTTTCAGGCCCCGGCGCTGGTCACCGACGGGCTTGCGCTCGTCGTGTCGCCGCTCATCTCGCTGATGAAAGACCAGGTCGACACACTGGTCGGCAACGGCGTGTCGGCGGCCTGTTACAACAGTGGCCTGTCGTCGGATCAGAAATCGCAGGTGCTGGCGGGGATCCGCGACGGGCGCTTCCGCCTGCTCTACGTATCGCCGGAGCGCATCGTGGGCGAGGGCGCCGATGGATTCCTGGCTCGGGTGGCGGCGGGTGGTACGCCCGTGCGGTTCGTGGCCGTGGATGAGGCGCACTGCATCAGCCAATGGGGCCACGACTTCCGGCCCGAGTATCGCCAACTCGGCCGTCTGCGCGAGATCTTCCCGGGCGCCAGCCTGCACGCCTACACGGCCACGGCCACCGCACGCGTGCGGAAGGACATCGTGAGCCAGCTCGGGCTGCAGGCGCCGCTCGAGCTCGTGGGGTCGTTCGACCGGCCCAATCTCACGTACCGGGTGCTGCCGCGCAGCGCGCTCAAGCAGCAGATCCTCGACGTGCTCGCGCGGCATCGTGGCCAGGCCGGCATCGTCTACTGCACGTCGAGGAAGGACGTGGACATGCTGGCCGCGTGGCTGAAGGACGAAGGCCTGCGCGCCGTGCCCTATCACGCCGGTCTGTCGGACGTCGAGCGGCATCGCCACCAGGACGCCTTTCTCGACGAGAACGCCGACGTCGTCGTCGCCACGGTGGCGTTCGGCATGGGCATCGACCGGTCGGATGTGCGGTACGTGATTCACGCCGGCGCTCCCCAGTCCCTCGAGCATTACCAGCAGGAATCGGGTCGCGCCGGCCGCGACGGGCTCGAGGCCGAGTGCGTGCTGATCGTGTCGGGCGCTGACTTCCTGAAGTGGCGCCAGATGCTCGAGCGCAACGGCGAGATGACCGACCAGCGCCGCACGCTGCTGCGCGATATCGAGCGCTACGCGTCGGCCGTGGGCTGTCGCCACAAGCACCTGCTGGCGCACTTTGCCGAGGTCTACGGCAAGGCCGACTGCGGCGCGTGCGATTTCTGCCTGGGCGAGCTCGAGACGGTGCCCGACGCGGTGACGACCGCGCGGAAGATCCTGTCATGCGTGGCTCGAGTGGGTCAGCGCTTCGGCGCCGCCCATGTCACCAACGTGCTTCGCGGCGCCGCCTCCGAGCAGGTGACGGCCCGCGGGCACGACACGCTGACGACCTTTGGGTTGCTGTCGGCGGCGAGTATCGACGAAGTCCGCGGCTACATCGACCAGCTGCTCGCGCTCGGCTTGCTACGCCAGACCGACGACCAGTATCCGGTGCTCGCGCTCACCGACGGTGGCGTGGAGCTGCTGAAGGACGCGGGCGCCGCGCACGACCTGGCGTTGGCGCGTCAGCGGCGTCCCGATCCGACCCGCACCGTGCGACGCCCGCGCGCCGAGACCGAGGGCTGGGAAGGAGTGGACCGCGACC
This sequence comes from Acidobacteriota bacterium, assembly GCA_031376505.1. Taxonomy (GTDB): domain Bacteria; phylum Acidobacteriota; class Vicinamibacteria; order Vicinamibacterales; family UBA2999; genus CADEFD01. The sequence goes on along the minus strand of JANMDX010000170.1, from coordinate 13,353 downwards.
TCTTCGAACGGTTGCGCGCGTTGCGTCTCACGGTGGCTCGTGCCCGCGGAGTCCCGCCGTATGTGATCTTCCACGACACCACGCTTCGTGAACTGGCGCGCCTGAAGCCCACCACCATCGACGCGCTGCGCCACGTCTACGGCGTGGGTGCGAAGAAGGCCGACGACCTGGGACCGGCGGTGCTGGAGGCGATTCAGGGCTAGCTGATATGCCTCACCTTGTTGCCGGGGCGAGTTCGGCGGTGCGGTAAGATCAGCTTCGTGGTTCGCCAGTATCTTCAGATCGGCTCTCGGACGCTCGCCTACCTGGACAATGACCCGGGCGCGACAGGGAAGCCCGCGCTCGTGCTGGTGCACGCGTTTCCGCTCGGCGCGCAGATGTGGGAACCGCAGTTTCGCGGTGCGTTCCACGGCTGGCGCATCCTGGCGCCCGACCTCCGCGGCTTTGGCGGCTCGACCGATCCACGGGCTGAGGACGTGGAACCGACCATCGACGACTACGCTGAGGATATCGCCGCGCTCGTGCGCGAGGTGGCCGGCGGGCCGGTCGTGCTCGGCGGCTTGTCACTCGGCGGCTACGTCGCCTTCGCGGTGATGCGGCGTACGCCTGCGCTCGTGCGGGCGCTCATCCTGGCCGACACCCGCGCCGGTGCCGACACGCTCGAAGGACGCGCCGCGCGCCGGGCGATGCTGACGGTGCTCGAGCACGACGGCCCGCAAGGCGTCGCGCGCGAGATGATGCCGCGCCTGCTCGGGGCCACGACGCGCGAGCACAATCCCGACGCCGAGGAGACCGTGCGGCTGCTCATCAAGCGCCAGTCGCCGCACGCCATCCGCGATGCCGTGGTGCGCATGATGGAACGGCCCGATTCGACGGCGCTCCTGCCATCGCTGCTCGTGCCCACGCTCGTGATCGTCGGCGAGGAAGACGTGCTCACGCCGCCTGCCGAGTCCGAGGCGATGGTGGCCGCCATGCCCAACGCGTCGCTCGTGAGAATCTCGGGCGCGGGCCACCTGTCGAATCTCGAGCAGGGCATGGCGTTCGAGGCCAGCATCGACGACTTTCTGGCTGGCTTGCCCACGGCCTGAGGCCGTTACCGACATGGATCTCGGACTGCAGGGCAAAGTGGCCATCGTCACCGGGTCGAGCCGTGGGCTCGGCCTAGCCAGCGCGCGCGCGCTCGTGGCCGAAGGGTGCCACGTGTGCATCTCGGCGCGCGGGGAGGAGGCGCTGTCGCACGCTGCGCTGGAACTCGCCGCGGCCTCGACCGCGTCGGCCGAGGTGCTCGCGGTAAGTGCGGACCTTTCGACGACGCACGGCATGGCCGATGTGGTGGAGGCGACCCTGGCGCGCTTTGGCGGCGTCGATGTCCTCGTCAACAACGTCGCGCTCGCGCGCGGCGGCGACATCGTGACGACGACCGACGCCGACTGGCAGGAGGCCTTTGACCAGACGCTCTTCCCGGCCATCCGCGCGTCGCGGCTGGTGGTGCCGTCGATGACGCAGCGCGGCGGCGGCGTCATCGTCATCATCTCGTCGATCTTTGGCCGCGAAGCCGGCGGACGGATGACCTACAACGCCGTGAAGGCCGCCGAAATCAGCCTCGGCAAGTCCCTGGCGCAGCAGTTGGCGAAAGACAACATCCGCGTCAACAGTGTGTCCCCCGGGTCGATCTCGTTCCCCGGCGGCTCGTGGCACAAGCGCCAGCAGACCGATCCGGATGGCATCGCGAAGTTCATCGCCGCCGAATTGCCCTTTGGCCGCTTCGGCACGGCCGAAGAAGTCGGCGACGTCGTCGCGTTCCTGGCCTCGGCCCGCGCCAGCTGGGTGAGCGGCACCTCGATTGTCGTCGACGGCTGCCAGAGCCGCTCGTTCTAGAACGCCCGTTCGCGGTCCGTCCCGTCAGGTCATACCGAGGGTGAGCCGACGGGAGATGCCGTGCCGACTGGCGCGTCGCATCAGCCCGCGGCCTCCCGCATGGGTCGCCTATCCGGACCGAACGTGAGCCGAACCCAGGGCGCCGACTAGAATGGGGGGATGGCCTCGGGCGTTCCCGCTGTCGGCACCCAACTTCTGCACTACCGCGTGCTCAGCCGGCTCGGCGCCGGCGGCATGGGCGAAGTGTTCCTGGCCGAAGACACCCGGCTGGGTCGCCAGGTGGCGCTGAAATTCCTGGCGTCGTCGGGCGGCGACGACCCAGAGGGCCGCGAGCGGCTTGTGCGCGAGGCGCAGGCGGCGTCGCTCCTGCGCTCGCCGCACATCGCCGTGACCTACGATCTGGTCGAGCACGGCGACGACCTCTTCATCGCGATGGAGTACGTGGAAGGCGAACTGCTATCCATCAGGCTCACGCGCGGGACGCTCGCCGTGCCCGAAGCACTCGAGATTGCCATGCAGGTGGCCGACGCGCTCGACGAGGCGCACACGCGCGGCATCGTGCACCGCGACATCAAGAGCGCCAACGTGATGATCACGCCCCGGCAGCTTGTGAAGGTGCTCGACTTCGGCCTGGCGAAGTTCCTGCGCCGGCCCGGGGGCGCGTCGGCGCACACCATGGGCGTGACCAGCCCCGGTATGATCCTTGGCACGCTCAACTACATGGCGCCCGAACAGCTCCGCGGCGGCGACGTGGACCACCGCGCCGATCTCTTCGGACTGGGCGCCGTGCTCTACGAGATGCTCGCCGGCCGGCCGCCGTTCATGGCTGACACCATGGCGGATGCCGCCGATCGCATCCTGAACCACGAGCCCGAGGCCCTCGCGCGTTTCAACTACGCTGTGCCGGCCGATGTCGAGGCCGTGGTGCGCAAGGCGCTCGCCAAGGACCCGGAATTCCGCTACCAGTCGGCGCGGGAACTCTATGTGGACCTGCATCATGCGCGCGAGCGCGTGATGCGCGACACGCCGTCGGCCAGCCACCACACCTGGCGTCCCGGCATGCACTTGCCGCCAGTGGGCTTCGGTCACGACGCGCCGGCGGCGCCGGCCGGGTCCACGGCGGAACGCACCGTGGCGGTGCTGACGTTTGCGAATCTCACGGGCAATCCCACCGACGAGTGGGTGGGGCAGGGCATGGCCGAATCCCTCACCACCGACTTCGCCAAGGTGCATGGGCTACGCACCATCTCGCGCGAGCAGATCTTCGACGTGCAGCGCAGCGCGGGTGCGGCCCAGGGCCGCGTGTTGGATGAGCGTCAATCGATCGAGCTGGGACGCCGTCTCGGCGCCACGTGGGTCGTGGCTGGCGCGGTGCAGCGGCTCGGCGACCGCGTGCGCATCACGGCGCAGACCATCGCCGTGCAGGAGGGGCGTACGGTCTCGGCGACCAAGCTCGACGGGTCGATGAACGACATCTTCGAGTTGCAGGATCAGCTCGTCGAGGACCTGGTGCGGCAGGGCCTGCAGCGCGAACTCGAGCAGAGCGAACGCCGGGCGATCGGCGAAGACGCGCATGCGCCCGAGGCGTTCGAGGCCTACTCGCGTGCCATGCTCAATCTGCGCATTGCGACGCCCGAGTCGGTAGAGCGGGCCATTGCGCTCTTCGAGCAGGCGCTCGAGCTGGAGCCCGGCTATGTGGACGCGCTCATCGCGCTCGGCGGAGCGTTGCAGCTGCGCGGTTCGTTCCTGAACCTGCCGCAGGTGCTCGAGCGCAGCCGCGTGCTGCTCGAACGCGCGGTGACCAGTGCGCCGACCCGCGCCGAAGCGCACGTGCGGCTGGGACAGACGCTGGCGAGCATGGGCGACAACACCGCCGCCGAGGCGGCGATTCGCCACGGCCTGGCGCTCGAACCTGACAGCGCCCTCGCGCACAGTCAGATGGCGCGCGTGCTGTGGCTCGGACGCGCCGAGATCCCGGAAGCGATTGCGCACTTCGAGCACTCCGTCGCCCTCGCACCCGAGGCCGGCTACGTGCATCTGCAACTCGCGCTGTTGCAGGCGCTGACCGGGGATCTCGACGGCGCCGAGCGCTCGGCACGCACCGCCGTCGATCTGCAGCAGAAGGCCATGTCGGGGTCGCAGGGCTTGATGGTCGTGGGCGCGCACACGCGCCTGGGCTACGTGCTCTACTTGCGCGGGCGGTACGACGAGGCCATCGGCGAGTACCAGCGGGAGTTGACGTTTCTGACGCACACCGACCACGGACTGCGCGACCGATCGATTATCGAGGTCAACCAGAAGCTCGCCGCCGTGTATCACCGCATGGGCGCGACGCGCGAGTCCCGGGAGTACGCCTCCCTCGCTATTGACGCGTTCAATCGGCGGCTCTCGACCGGGGCCGACGATCCGCACACGCGCTATTATCTGGCGGCGCTCTATGCACTGCAGGACGACGTCGAGCCGGTCCTGCAGCACCTGGCCTCGCCGCTCGCAGAGCTCGGCGCGTTCACGCGGTGGCGTCTGCCGCGCGACCCGGATTTTGCCGGCGTCCTGGCGAATCCAGCCGTGGCCGCGGGCCTCGCGGCGTTGCATCCCTCGTGAAGGCGCTGCACGCCGTGTCTGGCTCGGTCGCGCTCGTTTCCGGCGAGGCCGCGGCACGGCTGGTGGCGTTCGGCACAACGGTATTCCTGGCCCGCACGCTCGGGCCGGAGACCTACGGCGTGGTCGCCGTGGCCGCGGGTGTGATGCTCTACCTGTCGCAGATCGCCGACTCAGGGGTGGAACTGGCCGGCCTGACCGAGGCGTCAGGCGGGCCTGCACGGGTGAACGCGGTCCTGTCGGGCCTTCTGACGTACCGACTGCGGGTGGCAGCCGTGTTGTTGTTCGTGCTCGCGCCCGCGTGCGCCTGGCTCCTCCCCCAGCCCGACGGGCAGGTGCTGGCGTTGTCCGTCTTCGGGCTGCCCGCCGTGGCGCTCAGCGTGCGCTGGGTCTACCTGGGCTTGCAGCGGCCTCAGCCAGTTGCGCTCTCGCGCATCGCCGGCGACGTGGTGACGGCGGCCGTCACGCTCGCGCTCGTCCGAGGTCCCCGCGATGTGCTCGGTGCGCCGGTGGCCGCGGTCGTGGGCGGACTGGCGGCGGTCGTGCTGCTGCTGCGGGGGCTGCCGGCCCTCGGCGTACACCTGCGCCGTGTCGATGGTGAGGCCCCGGTGGGCGCCCTGTTGCGGCGTGGCCGCCGCCTGGTGCTGTTCACGCTGCTGGGACTCGTGCTCTACAACGTGGACCTGCTCATGCTGCGCGTGCTCGGCGGCGAAGCGGCCGCCGGATACTACGCCGCGGCCTACGTGTTGATCTCGTTCTGCGCGAACCTGATGATCGCCTACTCGCACACCGTGCTGCCGGCGCTGGCAGACGATGCCCAGCCGACCTCGGCGACCGCGACCACGTATGCGTCGTCGCTCGTCACGGCCGGCGTGGTCACGATGCCGGTGGCCGCGGGCGGCGCGCTCATCGCGCCGCTCGTTGTACAACTGCTGTTCGGCCCAGCCTACGCGCCCGCGGCCGCCGCCTTGCAGGTGCTGGTGCTGGTCGTGCCCATCGGCGCGCTGCGTGAGATCGCCCTGGCGTCGCTTGTCGCGCGCCGCCGCGATCAGGCACTGCTGCGCGTCAACACCGTGGCCGCGATCGTCAACGTGTCGCTCAACGTGATCCTGATTCCCCGCTACGGGCTCGTGGGTGCCGCGTGGGCTACGGTGGTCAGCGAAGTCGTGCGGCTGGGAGTGGCCCTCGTTGCGGCGCGCCACGTGATTCCCGGCACGACGCCTGTGGTCGCGCTGCTGAAATGCCTGCTCGCCGGGGCGGGCATGGGGCTCGCGGTGACCGGCCTGGGTCTGCGCACGTCGCTGCTTGCGGTGGCCGTCGGCGGCGTGGTGTATCCGGCCTTGCTCGTGGCATTCGGGGTCGTGGCGCTCGGCGGCGGCCGCCGCCCGCGTATCGCGGCCGGGACTGGGGTCTGACCCCCGTTACAGGAATCGTGCCGAGAGGGCCGAGCGAGTGACAGTTATGACGGCACTGCGCGTCGGGAGGACCTTTGCGGCGGCGATGGTCGTGCTCGTGCTGGTGAGCGTCGTCGTGACGCCGCAGACGCCGTTCAGCGCAGACGCCGCGGACGCAGCGGCGCGCCACTGCCGCAACTGCGCAGTCTGATTGTGAGTCATCGCGGCGCGGTGATCTTCGAGCGCTACGACCACGGCGCCCGTGCCGACCGGCCCGCCAACGTGAAGTCTGCGTCAAAGAGCATCGTCGCTGCGCTCGTGGGCATCGCCATCGACTGCGGCGTCGTGAGGGTGCCCCCGAGCGTCTCGCCACCTCTTTTCCGGAGCTGAACGCGTCACCCGACCGCGCCAGAGGCCAGCACGCGCTGGTGGTGCCCGACCTGCGGCTTGTGATCGTGTCGACGTCGTCGCCCAGCGTGAGCGAGGAGCGAGGCGCCCACCGCCAGCAGCTCATCGACATCGTCACGCGCCTCATCGTCGAGCCGCTACCGGTGTTGCGGGATTGACCGTCCGAGCGGTTGGGCGCGTTCGCCCGCCAGTCCGGAACCACTTTCGCCTGTTGATCGTCTTTCGCCGGGCGAGTACGATGCGCAAGCCCCTACGGAACTGCGCATGCCAGCGAAGCCGATTTCTTCTCTCCCGGCGCCGTCGTCCACGGTCGAGCGCAAGGACCTAGCCCTGCGGGGCGCACTCGAACACCTGGCGCCAGGCCCGTGGCTCGAGCGCGCAGACACGCCCGATGGCGTCATTACGGCCGTGCGGCGGCTGGCGCCGGTCGAGGCGACGTTCGAGCCCTATCCCGACGGTCTCGACCCGCGGCTGCAGGCGGCCCTCGTAGGGCGCGGGCTGCGTCAGCTCTACTGTCACCAGGCTGAGGCGTATCAGCGCGTGTCGGCTGGTGAGCACATCGTGGTCACGACGCCCACGGCCTCGGGCAAGACGCTCTGCTACAACCTGCCCGTGCTCGACGCCATTCTGAAGGACCCGTCGTCGCGCGCGCTCTACCTGTTCCCGACCAAGGCACTCGCGCAGGATCAAATGGCCGAGCTTCACGAGCTCACGGCTCTGATCAGCGCACAGGGCGCCGACGACATCGGCGTGCACACCTACGACGGCGACACGCCGGCTGATGCACGCAAGACCATCCGCGCGCGGGCGCACATCGCGCTCACCAATCCCGACATGCTGCATGCGGGCGTGCTGCCGCATCATCCGCGCTGGGCCAAGCTGTTCGAGAACCTGAAGTTCGTCGTCGTCGACGAGCTGCACGCCTATCGCGGCGTCTTCGGCAGCCACCTGTGCAACGTGCTGCGCCGTCTGCAACGCATCTGCCGCCACTACGGATCCGATCCGCAGTTCATCTGCTCCTCGGCCACCATCGCGAACCCGCGCGAGCTGGCGGAACGCCTGGCCGAGCGGCCGTTCTCGCACATCAGCGAGAGCGGGGCGCCGCGCGGCGAGAAGTTCATCGTGTTCGTGAACCCGCCGGTGGTGAATCGCGAGCTGGGCATCCGCCGCTCGTATCTGGCCGAAGCACGGCGCGTCGCCGGGGAATTCCTGCGGCGCAACCTGCAGGTGATCGTCTTTGCGCAGAGCCGCTTGGCCACCGAGATCCTCACGACGTATCTGAAACAGGACTTCGAGACGGTGCCCGGCATGGCCGAGCAGATCCGCGGCTACCGGGGCGGCTATCTGCCCCTGCGCCGGCGCGAGATCGAGAAGGGCCTGCGCGAGGGCAAGGTGCGAGGCGTCGTCTCGACCAATGCGCTCGAGCTCGGGATCGACATCGGCGCCCTCGACGTGTCGATCATGGCCGGCTATCCCGGCACGATTGCGGCCACCTGGCAGCGCGCCGGCCGCGCCGGCCGCCGCTCGGCCCGTTCGGCCGCGGTGATGGTGGCGTCGAGCGCGCCGATCGATCAGTTCGTGGCCAGGCATCCGTCGTATTTCTTCGACGCGTCGCCCGAGCACGCGCTCGTGAATCCCGACAACCTGCACATCCTCGTGGACCACGTAAAGTGCGCCGCGTTCGAACTGCCGTTCTGCGGCACCGATACGTTTGGCACCGTCGACGTACAGGAAGTGCTGATGATCCTGCGAGAGAACGGCCTGGTGCACCGCTCGGGGGATCCTGATAGCGACGAGCCCGGGCAGTGGAATTGGACGAGCGAGAGCTATCCGGCCGATGCCGTGAGCCTGCGCTCGATCACCTCCGACAACTTCGTGATTGTCGACGTGGGGGCTGGCGCCAAGGTGATCGGCGAGACGGACTTCACGAGCGGACCGACCACACTCCACCCCAAGGCCATCTACATCGTAGAGGGCCGCCTCTATCAGGTCGAGGCGCTCGACTACGACAACCGCAAGGCGTTTGTCCGCGATGTGGACTGCGACTACTACACGACCGCGATCTCGTATTCGAAGGTCACCGTGCTCGACCTCGCTGAGGGCCAGGGGCAGGTAGCCGCGCACGGCGACGTGCACGTGTCGTCGCGCGTCGTCGGCTTCAAGAAAATCAAATTCTACACGAACGAGAACGTGGGCTCGGGCGAACTCGACCTGCCGGAGCAACAGATGCACACGACCGCCTACTGGCTGTCGGTGCCGCGCGACACGATGCAGGCCCTGCCGTGGTCGAAAGACGACAAGCGCGACGGCGTGGTGGGGCTGGGCTTTGCGATGAAGCACGTCGCCACGTTGCTGCTCATGTGCGATGGGCGTGACGTGGGCCTGGCGTTCGGGCAGGGCGACGACGCCGAGGGCGAGACGCAGCCGGTCGGCGGACGCACGGCGATTCCCGAAAGCCTCGGCGACGAGCCGCGCATCTACCTTTACGACGCGTTTCCAGGCGGCATCGGCTTCTCGGCGCCGCTGCACGGCATGCACGCAGATCTGCTCGACCGCACTCGCGAGCTCATCGCCGGGTGCGACTGCGACCACGGCTGTCCCACCTGCGTCGGCCCGATCGGCGAAACCGGCCCGCGGGCGAAGACCGTGGCACTGGCCCTGCTGCAGGCGCTGCTCGTGGGGCAGTTACCCGACAGAGCCGGAGACGTGTCGGCCGACCTGTCCGCTGAAGCCGTGGCGAAGGCGGACGTGCCGTTCTGATGGTCATGCGTCCATCGCTTGCCGAGCGTCTGCGCGCCGTGGTCGGCGGGGCAGCCGTACCGCGTGTGGATCCCAATGCGGCCGGGCTGCCGCCCGCGTCCGAACCGCCGTTGCCGCCCGGCGGGGGACGCTACACGCTGGCCTCGGTGGCGGCGCCTTCCCGCGGTGAACGCGTACGGACGGCGGCGCACGCGCTGGGCGGCGTGGTGGTCGAGCGCGCCGAAGGTCTGTGTATCGTGGTGGACCGGTACTACCCGAGCGATGCGTGTCATGGGCGGCACCACGTGGGCGACGTCGTGGCCACGCTGCGCCGGTCGGTCGAGGGCCTGGGGATGTTGCGCCGGGCGTGGCCACCCGCCCGCCCCCTCAGCCAGGCGCTCACGCCGATCAAAGCGGTGCCGGAACTCGACGGACTGTGCGTGCTCGATCTCGAGACGACTGGCCTGGCTGGCGGCGCCGGCACACAGGCCTTCCTGGTGGGCTGTGCCCGCATCGACGGCGACGGTGTGTTCGTGCGGCAGTTCCTGTCGCCCGGGTTCGAGCACGAGCGCGCGCAGTTGGCCACGCTGGCCGAGTGGATGGCCGACCGGTCGCACCTCGTCACGTTCAACGGCCGCACGTTCGACCTGCCGCTGCTCGAGATGCGCTTCAGTTTCAATCGGCTCGTCTGGCCCTGGGGCCACCTGCCACATCTCGATGCGCTCCATCCCGCCCGCCGCTTCTGGCGTGACCGCCCCGAGGTGGCCGGACCAGGTCCCGACGAGTCGAGCTGCTCGCTGGCCGTACTCGAAAAGCACTTGTCGGGCGTGCACCGCGTGGGCGATGTTCCTGGGTTCGAGATCCCAGCCCGCTTCTTCCAGTTCGCGCGCGACGGCCGGGCCGAACCGCTCGAGGCGGTGCTCGAGCACAATCGGCTCGATCTGCTCTCCACGCTCTTTGTCTGCGCCCGCGCGGCCACCATGGTCGTCTATGGACCCAGCGCCACCGACTCCGGCTACGAGTGTCTCGGCCTGGGACGCCTCTACGAGCGTCTGGCCAGTCAGCCCGAGGCCGAGGCCTGCTACGCGCGAGCCGCGGGGCAGGGGACTGGCATGTCGGACCCGCGGCTTCGGGGCGAATCGCTGCGCCGGTTGGCGCTTTGCCAGCGCCGGGCCGGCCGAGTGGATGCCGCGGCTGAGACGTGGCGGGCGCTGTTGGCCACGCGCGGGGTTGCCGCACTCGTACGCCGTGAGGCCCGCGAGGCTCTGGCCATCTATCACGAACATCGAGCGCGGGATTTCGGCGCTGCCAGAACGCTCGTTCTGGATGCCTTGGCGGAACCTCTGGCCGACCGGCATCGCCTGAGTGCGCAGCGGCGCCTCGCGCGGCTCGACCGCAAGCTCAACCAGGTGCCGCCTGGTGGCCTGATCTCACAAATTGAAGACGAAGTCCCCCGATAGTTCTGTTTATTGGATTGCGTCGCTGCGTTGTCGTCGCCCCCCATTGTCTGGCCTGAAACAGCGCGTTTTACGGTAAAGTTACGCCTCGCGCCTCGCAGACGATCGCGATGGTTCTAGTGAGATTCACGTTGAAGGAGAAGCGATGACTATTCGTCGAGTGGTAGTGACTGTGGCCGCGTGCGCGGCCATCCTGCTTGCGGCACCCATGGCCCGCGCGCAACAGCAGTCCGGGTCGATCACCGGCTCGGTGTCGGACGCGAGCGGCGCGGTGCTTCCTGGCGTCAACGTAACTCTGACGAGCGATCGCCTCATCGGCGGCGCGCAGACGATGGTCAGCGATGCGAGCGGCGCGTACCGGTTCGACCGCCTCGCGCCCGGCGCCTACAATGTGAAGTTCGAGCTGCAGGGCTTCAAGACCGTCGACCGTCCCGATGTGCGCATCAGCGCCGGCTTCGTGGCCAGCATCAATGCGAAGCTCGAAGTGGGCGCCCTGACCGAGACCATCACGGTTACGGGTGAGTCGCCGACCGTTGACGTGCGGTCGAACCTGCAGCAGACCGTGATGAACCAGGAAATTCTCGAGGGCGTGCCCACGGGTCGCGACCCCTGGTCGCTTGCCAAGATCATCCCCGGCGTGCAGGTCAGTACCTACGACGTCGGCGGCACCCAGTCGATGCAGCAGAGCAGCATGTCGTCGCACGGCTCCAACACCGCCGACGTGAGCTACAACATCGACGGCGCCACGGTGAACTGGCCTGGCGGCAACGGCGGCGCGACGATGCTCTACTACGACCAGGGGATGTTCGAAGAGGTCAACTACATGACCTCGGCGATTCCCGCGGAAGTGCTGGCCGGCGGCGTCTCCATCAACATGGTCACCAAGATCGGCGCCAACAAATGGAGCGGCAACGCGCGCTACAACTTCGCCAACGACAGCCTGCAGGGCGAGAACTGGTCGGGGCCGCAGAAGGTGAACCCGAGCTTCCTCGGCAATCCCACCAAGAAGACCTACGACTTCAACCTTTCGGGCGGCGGCGCGATTGTGCAGAACCGCCTGTGGGTCAACGGCACCGTGCGCAAGTGGGTGGTGAACAAGCTCGTCAACGCGCGCAACCCTGACGGCAGCCAGGCCCTTGACGACAACGACCTCAAGAACTACTCCGGCAAGGCGGTGGCGCAGCTGACGACGAACCAGAAGCTGATTGCGTCGTACCTGTGGAACAACAAGATCCGTGGCCACCGCCGCGATATTCCGCCGAACATCGTGGAAGACATCGCGTCGCTCGTGCAGACCAATCCCGCGTCGACGACGCAGGTGAAGTACACCGGCATCAGGAACCGCCTGGTCTACGAAGCGAACTTCAGCCGGATGGACGGGCAGACCAACTACCTCTACCAGCCGGGCACCGCGGCCGACACCATCCGAAAGGTCGACAACGCGCGTTCCGAGGCGTTCTTCGCCGCTTCGCGCGAAGAGCACCAGCCAAACGCGCGCACGCAGTTCGACAACATCTTCAGCTACAGCACCAACAAGGGCGGCGACCACTTGTTCAAGGGCGGCCTGCAGCTTGCGCGTCTGGACTACGAGTCGCAGTTCTCGGTCCAAGGCGACCACTACGTCGAGTACAACAACGGCATTCCAGCGCAGGTGCGGCAGTTCAACACGCCTGTGACGTCGACGAACAACGCCAACGTGCTCGGATTCTTCGCACAGGATAGCTGGTCGGTGAACCGGCTCACGATGAACCTGGGCGTGCGCTACGACAAGTACACCGGCATTCTGCCAGAGCAGTCGGCTGCCGCCAGCCGCTTTGCGCCCGCCCGCACCGTGGCCAAGCAGGATGCCCTCAAGCAGGACATCTTCGTGTGGCGCACCGGCCTGGCCTACGACCTGACGGGGAACGGCGCGACGGCCCTCAAGGTGTCGTACAGCCGCTACGGCCTGCAGACGGGCATCGACCGCGTGACCAACGTGAACCCGCTCTCGTCGGGCAGCCGCACGTGCCCGTGGACCGATCCGAACGGCGACGGCAAGTTCCAGGAGTCGGAAGTCAATGTCGCCACCTGCTCAGGCTTCAGCGGCGGCGTGTCGACGTTCTACGCCGACGGTGTGAACTGGCCCTACTCGGACGAGTTCACGGCCGGCGTCGAGCAGCAGCTGAGCGGCGCCATCCGCGTGGGTGCAATGTTCTACTACCGCACCAACCGCAACCAGCTCGGCGTGCGCAATCAGGCCGTGCCGACCAGTGCCTACACGCCCTTCCAGCTCACGATTGCCAACGGCCCCGGCGGCTCGCTGGCGAGTCCGAAGTCGCAGACGGTGACGGTCTACAACCTGAGCCCGACCCTGACCAGCGCGCAGAACAACATCCGCGACAACCAGGCCTACCTCGACACCGACTACAAGGGCGTGGAGTTCACGGCCAACAAGCGGTTCTCGAAGAGCTGGCAGATGGTGGCGGGCCTCACGATTGGCAAGAACACCGGCGGCGTGAATGCCACCGGCGGGCAATCAGGCACGGCTGACCTGAACGACCCCAACATCACGACTTACCCGAACGGCATCATCGGCAACGACTCGCAGGTGGCGTTCCGCCTGTCGGGCAGCTACCGCCTGCCGTGGGACGTCAACCTGGCCGGGACCATGATCTCGAACAGCGGCTACCCGTTTGTGTCGACGGCGTCGGTCACCCGCGCCCAGGCGGCGGCCGCGGGCGTGACGATGACGCGCGCCACGCAGACCGTGTTCTTGAGCGAGCGCGGCGACGAGCGTTTCGACAACGTGACGATGGTGGACATGCGTCTGTCGAAGACGTTCCGCTTCGGCGCGCGCAGCCTCACGCCGCAGGTGGACGTGTTCAACATCGGCAATGCCA
>JANMDX010000357.1:0-15606 GCA_031376505.1 Acidobacteriota bacterium | reverse complement strand
CCACCTCGTCGTCATAGCGCGTCGACGCCGGCGCGCCCGACCCGGGCGTGCCGTACGGCGCATGCGGCTCGAACAGATGCACCCAGAGGAAGATGCGCTCGGCGCGTTCCGCGCGCAGCCACGTCACCGCGCGGCTCACCGTGTCGGCGCCCGGCCGTTCGTTGAGCGGACGTCCGTCGGGTGTGCGGGGCAACTGGTCGTCATAGCGGTCGAAGCCGGTTGCCAGCCCAAACCGGCGGTCCAGCGGAAACGCCGATACGAAGGCCGCGGTGGCGAACCCGGCCGCCTTGAGACGGGTGGCCAGGGTGGCCACGCCGGCCTCGACCGCGATGCCGTTGTGGCGCGCCCGGTGTCCGGGCGGATACCGGCCGGTCATGAGGCTGGCGTGCGAGGGCAGCGTGACTGGCGCCGTGGCCCAGGCGCGATCGAAGCGCGCACCCTCACGCGCCAACCCGTCCAGCGTGGGGGTCCGCGCGTCGGCGGCGCCGTAGGCGCCCACGCGATCAGCGCGGAGCGTGTCTATCGTAATGAGGACCACACTCCGCGCGGTTGGCGCAGTTGCCGCGGATGGCGGTGGCGACGCGCCACAGGCGGCACCGAGTAGCCCAGCCGCGAGGGCCAGCGCCCTGAACCCGGTCCTCATCGCGGCTCCATTTGCCCCAGCAGGGCGCGCGCGGCGTCGCGCTCGCGCGTGCGGCCGCGGGTCGCGGCGACGATCCGGAATTGCTCCCGGGCGCGTGCCAGGTTGCCGGAGTGCAGAAGCGCAATCCCGAGATTGAGCTGGGCCTCGACAAATTGCGGATCGCGCGAGGCTCGTTCCAGCCACGGGACCGCCTCGGCGGCTCGCCCTTGTTGCACCAGCACCACGCCGAGTCCGTTGGCGGCATCAGCCAGGTCGGGCACGCGTTCGAGGGCCTGCCGGTAGGCGCCGGCCGCGCCGTCGAGGTCCCCGCTTGCGCGCAAGGCGTTTCCGAGGTTCGCGCGGTAGCCCGCGTTGGTCGGGTCATGCTCGACGGCCTGCGCGAAGACGCGCGCGGCCTCTGCGTGGCTGCCGGTGTCGGTGAGCAGCAGCCCCTTGCCGTTCAGCGCCGAGGGCTCGCGTGGGCTGAGCGCCAGGGCCGCGTCTTCGGCCCGCAACGCCTCGGCGCCTGCGCCGGTGGCTCTGGCGACCACTGCCAGCTCGTGATAGAGCGACCAGTCGCCTGGCCAGCGTGCCACCGCAGTGCGAAAGCGCGTGAGAGCCTCGGTCGTGCGGCCGCTCGCCGCGAGGGCACGCGCGTAGGTGGACGCGAAGATGGGCGAGTCTGGATGCGCGGAACTGATGCGCGCGAGCACAGGCACCGCCTGCGCAAGGCGTCCCGTGCGGCTGGCGGTGAGCGCGGCCTCAAAGGCCGACCAATCGCGAATGGCCGAGGCCGGGTCCACCTCGGCGGTGCCCGTTCGAGACGGGCTCGAGACGACGTAGCCGAGCGACCGCAGCCGCTGAGCCGTTTCGGCCGACACCGGCGTCGCGGCATCGCTGGCGCCGGGTGTGGCCGCAACCCGCCGCATCCCTTGAAGGTGCGCGGTCAGCTCGCGCGCCGTCGCGGCGTGGGTTGCCGCCACGTCCTGGGATTCGCCCGGGTCGGTCCGCAGGTCGAAGAGCCGCGCACGGTCGGCCATGACGAGCTTCCACGGGCCGCGCACGAGCGCGGCCACCGGCGTCCAGGCTGCGACCGTTGGATATTCGGACTCGGCGTAGCTGTCGACGTCAGCCCCAGCGGTTCCGAGCAGGTTGCGGCCGTCGGCGGCCTCGGCTGACCGACCGGCCAGCGCCAGCACGGTAGGCACGATGTCGATCACGCTGGCCGCGTCGTGCCGAACTTCGGCCGTGACGCCCGGGGCCTGGATCACGAGCGGCACCCGCAGTGCCGGCTCGAACACCAGCATGCCGTGCGTGGCCTCGTCGTGCGCGCCGAGGCTCTCGCCGTGGTCGCCGACGACCACGATGACGGTGCCCGCGGCATCAGGCCGGCGCGCGACGGCGTCAAACAGTCGCGCCAGTTGCTCGTCGAGGTACGCGATCTCGCCGTTGTAGGCGTTGCCGCTGGCACGCGCGAGCGCGGCGGGCGGGGGCGCGTAGGGCGCGTGGGCGTCGTACAGGTGCACCCACTGCAGCCACGGCGTGGTCGCCGCGGCCCGGGCCAGCATCGCGACGGCCCGGTCGACCACCCGGCCGGCGGGCCGTTCGGCATGCAGCGTGTCCATCGCATCGGGATCCCGCGCGATGTCGTCGTCGTATTCGTCGAACCCGTCAGCGAGACCGAACCGCCGGTCGAGCACGAAGGCGCCCACCACCGCGCCGGTGTGGTATCCCGCCGCGCGCAACTGCGCGGCGAGCGTCGTCCCGCCCCCGTCGAGCACGGCGCCGTTCAGCCGCACGCCGTGCCGGGGCGGCCGCTGGCCCGTCATGATCGACACGTGCGCCGGCAGGGTCAGGGGCGCGACGCTGCGCGCCTCGGTGAAGTGCAGGCTCTGCGACGCGAGGCGGTCGAGTGTCGGCGTGAAGCCCTGGCCCAGACGATCGGCGCGAAACGTATCGAGCGTGACCAACAGAACGCTCGGCGCCGTGACGGTCGTACCACCCGCACCGGCCGAGGGCGCGGGCGCGCACGCCGCCAGCAGCGACACGGCCAGGAACATGGTGCGTCTCAACATCGTCTGGATGATTCGATGATAGACCGGCCACTAGACATCTCCTATTGCCGAGGTCGTGACGAATGAACCAAGTGTTCCGTCGGCCATGGGAGATGTCTACGCCCGGCGGAGCCGGGCCAGAAAACACTGCTCTAGCGAAGCGGAGCCCACGCGGTTCTTCTTGCCGGTTTGAGGCGCAGCTTCGCTAGTAGTCGCTCAACTCGCCACCCGGCCTGGCCGCGCGCAGCGCGTTCAGCACGGCGAGCAGGTCGATCACTTCCTGGGCGACGGCGCCGCTCACTGGCGGCAGCCATCCGGCCGCAGCCAGGCCCATGCCCACGACGCTCAACGCCATCCCGCCCACGGCGCTCTGCAGGGCGATGCGCCGCATGCGGCGCGCGATGTGCAGCAACTCGTCCACGCGCTTGAGCGACGTGTCCATCACGACCGCGCCCGCCGCGTCCGCGGTGATTTCGCTCTGGTGGCCAAAGGCCAGCCCCACCGTGGCGGTCACGAGCGCGGGGGCGTCGTTGATGCCGTCGCCGATGAAGATCGTGGGCGCGCGCGCCACCTCCGCGCGCGTGATGGCGACCTTCTCCTCGGGCGTGCAGCCGGCGTGGATCTCGGTGATGCCCACGTGCTCGGCGAGGTAGCGCACTTCCGACTCACGGTCGCCCGATACGAGCAGCACGCGGTTCAGATGATGGCGCGGCCCGAGGTGATCGATGAACGCGCGGCTGTCCTCGCGCGGGGCATCGCGGAACCGATAGGTGGCGGCCAGTCGTCCGTCCACGAGCACCACGCACTCGAGGCCCGAGGCAATCGGCGGCAGCGCGTCGCCGAGGCCCGCGGCGACGGCTTGACGGCGGCCAAGGATGCGCACGACCGTGCCGGCGACGATGCCCTCCATGCCTTGTCCCGGGGGCTCGCGCAGCTCGCTCGCGTCCGAGACGACCAGATGCGCGTGGGCCGCGGCGGCGAGGATGGGTCGTGCGAGCGGATGCTTCGAGTATCGCTCGAGGCTGGCGGCAAGCCGCAGTACGTCGGCGTCGTCGAACCCGGGCGCCATGATCCGTTCGGTAACCGACGGCTGGCCGTAGGTCAGCGTGCCGGTCTTGTCGAGCACCATCGTGCGGCAGCGGTCGATAGTTTCGAGCACGGCGGGATCGCGGATCACGATGCTGCGTTTCGCCGCCAGCGATACCGAGCCGATGATGGCGACCGGAATCGCGATGAGCAAGGGACACGGCGTGGCCACGACCAGCACGGCCAGGAAGCGTACCGGGTCGCCGCTCCACGCCCACGCAGCGGCCGCGCCGGCCAGCGCCAGCGGCGTGTACCACGCCCCCAGTTGGTCGCCGAGCCGCCGCAACGCCGGACGCCGCTGCTCCGAGTCGCGCATCACGTGCATGATGCGGGCGTAGCGCGAGTCGACCGCTGCCCGCACCGCGCGCAGCGTGAGGGCGCTGTCGCCGTTGATGGCGCCAGAGAACACGCACGAGCCCGGGGCCTTGGGCATCAGGAACGGCTCGCCGGTGAGGTACGACTCGTCCATCACCCCGTGACCGTCCACCACTTCGCCGTCGACCGGGCAGATCTCGTGCGGGAAGACCACGACGTGGTCGCCAATGCGCAGCGCGTCGAGCGGCACGTCGTCGACGTGGCCGTCGGTGCGCCGGTGGGCCGAGGACGGCATCCGATTGGCGAGTGCCTGCAGCACCGACGACGCGCGTCCCACGGCGTAGTGCTCGAGCGCTTCGCCGCCCGAGAGCATCAGCACGACGAACGCACCGGCCAGGTACTCCCCGAGCACGACCGCTGTCACAATCGAGATCCCGGCCAGCAGATCGGACCCGAACTGGCGCCGCAGCGCTTTGCGCGCCAGGTCCCACACGAGCGGCGCACCGCCAAGAACCAGCACGCCGTACAGCGGCCATGCCTGCCACCACGCCTCTGCGGCGGTCATCCGGATGACGAGGTGCGCCGCGATACCGGCCAGGGCCAGCAGGGCAATGAACGCCTCTCGATCCCAGAAGGCGCGGAGCGCAGGGGCGCCGGTGGTGGTCATGCAGTGCGTCCAGCATCGCACGATGGGCCGCACTCGCGGTCGCGCGGGCCGTATAATCCATGCACGCGCACGTCCAAGCCGGGAGGGCACCGCAGTGGCTGAACGACTCGTCGGCACCAACTACACGACGCCGGATCTCGTGGCCAAGGTCACCGGCCGGGCCCGGTACGCGGAAGACTTCCGGGCCGACGGCATGCTCTTCTGCAAGCTGTTGCTGAGCCCCATGCCGCACGGCCGCGTGCGGCGTCTGGGCCTGGAGCGGGCGCTGGCCTATCCGGGCGTACGCGGCATTATCACCGCTGACGATCTGCCCGAGTTGCCGGGCCTCGAGCGCGCCCTCACGAACGAACCGCTCTACCAGGGCGAACCGATTCTGGCGCTGGCCGCGGTCAGTGAGGCGGTGGCCGCCGAAGCCATCGAGCTCATCGAGCTCGACCTCGAGCCGCTGCCGTTCACGACCGATCCGCTCGAGAGTCTGCGGCCTGGCGGGCCCGATGCGCGCACCGAGGGCAACGTGTGGGGCGTGGCGCCGCCGCCCACGCCGGGCCAGCCGCCCCAGCGTCCGCCGATTGAGCGGCTGAAGTGGACGCCTGCCGACTTTGCGGCCGCGCCCGAGGGCGGTCTGCCCACCGGCAAGGCGATGGAGCAGTGGTCGCACGGCGACCTCGACGCGGGCTTTGCCAGTGCCGCGGTCGTGCTCGACGAGACGTTTGTCGTGAACTCCACCGGCCATCACCCGATGGAGACGCGCAGCGCGATGGCCTACTGGCAGAACGACAAGTGTTTTCTGCACTGCTCCACGCAGAGCATCGTGCGCACGGTGGATCCGGTGGCGCGCTGGGTGGGCATCGACCCGTCGAAGCTCGTGCTGATTTCCGAGTACACCGGCGGTGGCTTCGGCAGCAAGGGCGCCGGCGCCGTATCGATGGCGATTCCGTGCGTGCTGTCGAAGAAGGTCGGCGCGCCCGTGATGATGCGCGTGAGCCGCGAGGAAGAGAGCTACTTCGGTCGCGCCCGCACGAACATGACGGGCCGCGCGAAGATCGGCTTCGCGAAGGATGGGCGTATCACCGCGCTCGACCTCTTCATCGTGCAGGACAACGGCCCCTACGGCCCGATGGGCGACCATCGATCGGCGGGGCTTGCCGCGTCGCTCGTGTACCAGGCGCCCGCCATGCGCTGGCGCGCGGTGAACGTGCTGACCAACACGCCGCCGCGCACGCAGCAGCGATCGCCGGGGCCGATGCAGGCCAACGGCATCATCGAGGGCATCGTCACGAAGGCGGCGACGCAACTTGGCATCGATCAGGTGGCGATTCGCCGGCTGAACGCGCCGGAAGGCAAGGCCTCGTACGGCCCGACCGCGGCCGACGGCACCAGGCGCTACGTGACGGGCGCCTTCGTGAAAGAGGCGCTCGATCGCGGCGCTGAGCTGTTCGACTGGCCCACCCGCGTGGCACGCTCGGGCGAGCGACGCGGGTCCAAGGTGCGCGGCGTGGGCGTGGGCGTGGGCCCGCACGGCGCCGGCTCGGTGGGCTTCGATGGCCTCATGCTCATCCGGCCCGACGGGCGGCTGCAGGTACAGTCGGGCGTCGGCAATCTGGGCACCCATTCGGTGATCGACCTGGCTCGGGTGGCGGCCGACGTGCTGGCGATGCCGTGGGACAAGGTCGACGTCGTGTGGGGCAACACCGGCAAGGGCCTGCCGTGGACGTGCATGTCGGTGGGCAGCCAGACCACCCACGCCATGACGCGCGCCAACCTGGCTGGCGCGGAGGACGCCAAGCGTAAGCTGCAGGAAATTGCGGCGCGCGATCTTGGCGGCGAGCCCAGCGACTACGATCTGGGCGGCGAACGGGTCTTCCGCAAGGGCAATCCCGGCCGCGGCCTCACCTACGCCCAGGCGGCCGCGCGCGCCCTGGCGCTTGGCGGCCGGTACGATGGACACGAACTGCCCGAGGACATCCACGCCGTGACCAAGACGTCGGCCACGCAGCTCGCGGGCCTGGGCCTGATGGGCGTGGCGAAAGACACGTATCCGCGCGACGGCGACACCTACGGGTTCGTGGCGGGTTTCGCGGAAGTGGAAGTGGATGTGGAGACGGGCGTGGTCACGCTCGTGGACTTCCTCTCGGTAGGCGACGTGGGCACCGTGGTGAACCCGCGCAGCCTCATCGGGCAGTTGAACGGCGGCTGTTGCCTGGGCATCGCCCACGCGCTCTTCCAGAAACTGGTCTACGACCCGCATTACGGCGTGTCGCTGGCGCGGCGCTTCCATCACAACAAACCGCTGACCATCATGGACATCCCCGAGATCAAGGCCGTGGCCCTCAACATTCCCGATCCGGAAACGCCCACGGGCGCCAAGGGCGTGGGCGAGCCGCCGGTGGGCGCGGGCTACGGGGCGGTGCTGAATGCGATTGCCGCGGCTGTTGGCGTGGACGCGTTCCGGCGCGCGCCGGTCACGTCCGACGTGGTCCTGATGTCACTCACCCACGGACGGCGGATGCATCCGCCGCTGCGGGCGCACGTGTAGGTCGTCTGTCCCCCGATCGTCTTTGCGGGGGGCGGGGTTTTCGGGCAGCAGTGACGCGTTACTCGGATCGAGGAGGCAAGCATGCGACGGATGTTTCTGGCGGTAAGTGGTGTGGGTCTTGGCGTGGCTCTGATGGTTCCGATGACGGTGGTGCGCGCCGAGCAGGCGCAGGATGCCGCCGTGATCGACAAGACGATGAAGACCGTGGGCCCGGCGTTCGGCGCCGCGCGCAAGGCCATCGGCGGCGGCATGATGGCCGAAGCCAGGACCAGCGCCGAGACGCTGTCGAAGGCGTTCGTGGAAACCGAGGCGTTCTTCAAGAGCCACGGCAAGGCCGACGGCGTGGAACTGGCGCAGGCCGCCAAGAAGGCGTCAGATGCGATTGCGGCCGCGGCCAACGCCGAAGCGGCCAATGCGGCTGCCGGCGAACTGGCCAAGACCTGCGCGGGCTGCCACGCGACGTATCGCGACAAGGCGGCGGACGGGAGCTTCTCGTTCAAGCCCGGCGCATAGCGCCGGGTTCGAAGGGACTGGGGACTAGAGCGCGAAGTCTTCGGCCAGCGCCCTGTGGTTCTGACATGATGTCGCCGCGATGACCTTGGGTCCGTCGACCCACGCAGACGCTGACGTGTCGGCGACCGCAGCCACGAGTGAGATCATGGAGAGACGCCACGTCTTGCGCTGTCTGGCGGTAGCGACCGCAGCGGCCTCGGCCGCCGCCGCCGGCTGCTCGAATCCCAATACGTCAGAGGATTTGTCAGCGGACGACGTCGCGCGCCTCGTTGCGTTCATGACGGGCGTGACGTTGGCGCCTGCGCAAGCGATCCAAGTGCGCGAGCTCTTCGTGCGAATGCGCTTCAACGGCTCGACGTCTCGGGAAGTGTAACCTGCGGTGATGTTCGATCCGGAGGTCGACGGTGAGTGACGAGCTGGCCTACGCGTCGATTTCTGATCTGGGGCGCATGCTGCGGACCCGGGCGGTGTCGTGCGAAGAGCTCGCGAAGACACTGATCGCCAGGACCGATCAGATCGATCCGCGGTTGAACAGCTACATCACGCGCACGCCCGAGCGCGCCCTCGACGACGCGCGTGCCGCCGACGACGAACTGCGACGCGGCGTCGACCGGGGCGCCCTTCATGGCATCCCGGTCAGCATCAAGGACCACATCGCCACGGCCGGCATCGCCACATCGGCCGGCGCCAGGTTCCGGCTGAGCAACGTCCCCACGGCCGATGCGGCTGTCGTACGTCGGCTCAGAGGGGCTGGGGCCGTGGTGATGGGCAAGGCGAACATGAACAAGTTCGCAGGTGGCGAGTCTGGCGACAACCCCGACTTCGGCCGGATCCGCACGCCGTGGAAGACCGAGTTCTCCGCCGGCGGCTCGAGCGGGGGCTCAGGGGCCATGGTGGCCGCTGGCCTGGTGCCGCTGTCGATCGGTACCGACAACGGGGGCTCGATCCGTATCCCGGCAGCCCTATGCGGCGTCGTCGGCTTCAAACCCACGTTTGGTCGCGTGAGCCTCGACGGGGTGTTCCCTCGCGCCTACACCTTTGACCACGTCGGTCCGCTCACACGCTCCGTGGCGGACTCGGCTCTCGCGTTGCAGGCGATCGCTGGACACGACCCAGGCAACGACACAACCGTTCGGAGGGCAGTGCCCGACTACGTCACGGCCATGCGGGCGCCACTCAGGGCCTTGCGGATCGGCGTCGACGCTGACTACGACGCCGTGTGCCAACCCGCCGTCCTGGAACGCGTGCAGGCTGCCGTTGGCGTGCTCGAACGGCTCGGTGCCAGTGTTCGGGCAGTGCGTCTCCCGCCGTATGCAGAGTTCGATGCGGTGTCTTACGCGATGGGACCGGAGTTCAGCGCGAGCCTGGGCGGGCTCTGGCGCGACAATCCCACCGAGTTCGGGACGGAAGACACCGCGTGGCAGGTGGCGGGCGAGCTCGTGCCGGCCGTGGACTACATTCGAGGCATGCAGCGGCGTCGCGTGCTGGCACGCCAGTACGCCAGGGCGACCCGCGACGTGGATGTGCTGGTGTGTCCGTCCTATGCCTTCGAACGCCGCCCATTCGGATCATGGCCGGACATCGCCGGCCGCGCTGCCACGTTCGACGACGCGGTCAGATTCACCATCCCCTTCGACCTGCTCGGCGTGCCGGCCCTGTCCCTGCCGTGCGGGTTCACGGACGACGGACTCCCCATCGGGCTGCAGCTCGTCGGTCGCGCCTTCGACGAGACCACGGTGCTGCGGGCGGCCTACGCCTATGAGCAGGCGACCGACTGGCACCGGCGGCGGCCGCCGTTGTCGCCGGTGTGAAGGCCCAGCGACACGTCCATCTAGGGCGCCTTCAGCCCTTCGGTGCTCGCCGCAGCATTCAGCTTGATGTCGTAGGCCACGAAGGCCTTCAGCGGAACGAGCGAGATCTGCTGGAAACGGATGGCGCTCGCCAGCTGAATCGCGTCTCCTGACCTCAGCGGATACCGCGCAAGCAGGGTTCGCGCGAGCGCTGTCACGTCGCTCGTCAACTCGACGATGTGCCAGGCCGAGAGATCCTTCGCGAGTGCGGCGGCGACCCGCTCGTGCTGAGAAGGCGAGAGCGCGCCGTGCCGAGCCAACCGAGCGAGCCCGGACGCGACTTCTACTTCGGACAGGCGGCTGATTACGGTCCGCCCCTCGCTCAGCCAACGGCGCACCGAGGCAGTGTGCGGTTCTCGGACGTACCGCTTGACGAGGGCGCTGGCGTCGAAGAAACGCGACGGGTCAGAAACGCTCATCGCGATCCTGGCGGATCATGTCCGAACCGAGCTGTCGCCCTGTAGACACCGGCGCCAGGGCCGAGAGACGAGCGGAACTGGGCAAGGTGATCGCCCCCAATGCCGCCATGGCCGCCAACCGGGCATCGGCGGCGCTGCCGATCGAGTGCAGCGGGCGCAACTCGGCGACCGGTTGACTCCGGTCGGTCACGATGAACGCCTGACCCCGGCTCACCCGCTTCAGATAACTGCCCAGGCGAGTCTTCAGCTCCCGGGAGCCGACAGTGGACACGGCACGTTCCATGTGGTCATTATGACCACATCCAGGCTCTTACTCAATCAATACGGTAGGCCCGATTACCCCAGTCCCGACTCCCTAGTCCCTGCTGAGGCGCTGCACCCGCCCGAACAGGTCGTCATACATCGAGGGCGTCAGGCGCCGGGTGTGTGTGTTCTGCCGCGACGGATGGAAGGCGCCGACCAGTGTCAGCCCGGCCGGCCCCGGCCTGCCGGTCGGGGCGAGCCGGGCCACGGCCCCGTGCCTGAAGACTGGCCGAGGGCGGGGCAGTGGGGTGCTCGTGGCCACGAACGCCAGCCAGGCGTCCCAGGCCACCTTGCCGAGCGCCACGACCACCCGTAGGTGGGGCAGGGCCGCCACCTCGGCCGCCAGATGCATGCGGCAATTCGCCACCTCGTGCGGCAGGGGTTTGTTGGCCGGCGGCGCGCAGCGGGCCGCCGCCGCCACGAACACGCCGCGCAACCGCAACCCGTCGGCCGCATGCTGCGACGTCGCAATCGACGACAGGCCCGCGCGGTGCAGGCCGCCCATCAGGAAGTCGCCGGAACCGCCACGTCCATCGCCGGTGAAGACGCGTCCCGTACGGTTGGCGCCGTGCGCAGCCGGAGCCAGGCCCAGGATCAGGATGCGCGCGACTGGGTCGCCGAATCCTGGCACCGGCCGGCCCCAGTACGCGTCGTTCCTGTAAGCCTTCCGTTTCGTCTGCGCCACCTCGAGGCAGTAGCTCCGCAGACGCGGGCACTGGGTGCAGCCGACGATGGCGCGCCGCGCCTGGGCCAGCGCCTTTGGACCGATAACCTGAACGGGTGGTTGGGGTGGCACGAAGCGATGCTGCACGGGGCGCCGCGAGGTTTGGGGCCCCTTGAGTGCTGGCAGTACAATAGTTCGATTGTCAAACCGTGACGAAAGGGTACTTGAAGACATGAGGAACACCGCCCAACCGGACGCTGCGGAACTCGAAGCCCTCGAAACGCGCGAATGGCTCGAGTCCCTCGACTACGTCCTGACCTCGGGAGGTCCGGCGCGGGTCGGACGCCTGCTCGGCGAACTGGGCCGCTACGCGGAGCAGAGCGGCGTGAAGATTCCGTTTTCCGCCAACACCGCCTACCTCAACACCATCCACGCCGACGAGCAGCTGCCGTATCCGGGCAGCCGCGAGATCGAGCGCCGCATCAAGAGTCTGGTGCGCTGGAATGCGATGGCGATGGTGGTGCGGGCCAACCGTCATGAAGACGGCATCGGCGGCCACATCTCGACCTACGCCTCGGCCGCGACGCTCTATGAGGTGGCGTTCAACCACTTCTTCCGCGGACGCGACGGCCACGAAGGCGACATGGTTTACTTCCAGGGCCACGCCTCGCCCGGCATCTACGCGCGCGCATTCCTCGAAGGCCGCCTCTCGGCCGAGCAGCTCGAGAACTTCCGCCGCGAGCTGACGCCGGCCCCCGGTGGGCTGTCGAGCTATCCGCACCCGTGGCTGATGCCCGACTTCTGGGAATTCCCCACGGTGTCGATGGGCCTGGGCCCGATCATGGCCATCTACCAGGCGCGCTTCAATCGCTATCTGGAGGACCGCAAGCTCAAGCCGGTCACCGACGCGAAGGTATGGGCGTTCCTCGGCGACGGCGAAACCGATGAACCCGAATCACTTGGCGCCATCACGCTCGCCTCGCGCGAGAAGCTCGACAACCTGATCTTCGTCGTCAACTGCAACCTGCAGCGGCTCGATGGGCCGGTGCGCGGCAATGGTCAGATCATCCAGGAACTCGAAGCCGCCTTCCGCGGCGCCGGCTGGAATGTGATCAAGGCGATCTGGGGCTCGGAATGGGACGCCCTGCTGGCCAGCGATCATGAAGGCCTGCTCGTCAAGCGCATGGGTGAGGTGGTCGACGGCCAGTATCAGAAGTACGCCGTGGAATCCGGCGACTACGTGCGCACGCACTTCTGGGGCACCGACCCGCGCCTGCTCGACATGGTGAAGCACCTGTCCGACGAGCAGCTCAAGAAGCTCACGCTCGGCGGCCACGACCCGATCAAGGTCTACAATGCCTTCAAGCGCGCCACCGACACCAAGGGCATGCCCACGGTGATCCTGGCCCGCACGATCAAGGGCTACGGCGTGGGCGAGTCGGGTGAAGGCAAGAACATCACCCACAACCAGAAGAAGCTGAACGACAGCGAGGTGATGACCTTCCGCACCCGCTTCGGTATTCCGATTTCGGACGAGGACGTGGCGAGCGCGCCCTTCTACCGGCCGCCGTCAGACAGTGTCGAGGCCAAGTACATCGCCGAGCGCCGCACGGCCATGAACGGCCCGGTGCCCAAACGTCACGTGCGATCGCAGCCGATACGCGTCGACCTCAAGGACGTCTTCGCCGAGTTCCACACCGGCACCGACGGCCGGCCGGCGTCGACCACGATGGTCTTCGTGCGCATGCTGTCGAAGCTGCTGCGCGACGAGACCATCGGCAAGCTGGTCGTGCCGATCGTGCCCGACGAAGCGCGCACCTTCGGCATGGAGGCGCTCTTTCGCCAGGTGGGCATCTACGCCCACGCGGGGCAGCTCTACGAGCCGGTCGATCGCGACACGCTGCTCTACTACAAGGAAGCGGAAGACGGGCAGATCCTCGAAGAGGGCATCAACGAAGCCGGCTCGATGTCGTCGTTCATCGCGGCGGGCACGGCCTACGCCAGCCACGGCATCAACACGATCCCGTTCTACATCTTCTATTCGATGTTCGGCCTGCAGCGG
This sequence comes from Acidobacteriota bacterium, assembly GCA_031376505.1. Lineage (GTDB taxonomy): Bacteria > Acidobacteriota > Vicinamibacteria > Vicinamibacterales > UBA2999 > CADEFD01. The sequence continues at coordinate 2,515 of JANMDX010000357.1, read as the reverse complement.
GTGGGCGACCTCGTGTGGGCCGGCGCCGACATGCGCATGCGCGGCTTCGTCGTGGGCGGCACGTCGGGCCGCACGACGCTCAACGGCGAAGGCCTGCAGCACGAAGACGGCAACAGCCACGTGCTGGCGCTGCCGGTCCCGACGTGCGTGGCCTACGACCCGGCGTTTGCCTACGAGCTGGCGGTGATCATCGAAGACGGGATCAAGCGGATGTACGGCGACGAAGAGCAGATCTTCTACTACCTCACCGTGATGAACGAGCAATACGCGCATCCGGCGATGCCCGCCGGCGCCGTAGACGGCATCCTGAAGGGGATGTACGTGGCCAAACCCACGGCCAAGCCCAAGGCCAAACTGCGCGCGCAGATCTTCGGCAGCGGCACGATTCTGACCGAAGCCCTCAAGGCGCAAGAGATCCTCGAAGACAAGTACAACGTCGGCGCCGATATCTGGAGCGTCACGAGCTACGGCAATCTCTACAAGGACGGCCACGCGTGCGACCGCTGGAACCGCCTGCATCCCACTGCCAAGCCGCGCGTGCCGTACGTGACCCAGGTGACGGCCGGTGCGCCCGGGGTGTTTGTGGCAGCCTCCGACTACCTCAAGGTGATGCCCGACGTGATCGATCGCTGGCTACCGAAGCCGCTGCAGAGCCTGGGCACCGATGGCTTTGGCCGCAGCGAGTCGCGCGCCGCGTTGCGCGACTTCTTCGAAGTGGACGCGCGCTTCATCACCCTGGCGACCCTGTATGCCCTGATGCAGGAGAAGCAGGTCGATCCGAAGGTGGTCGCGCAGGCCATCACGGATCTGGGCATCAATCCCGAGAAGGCGAATCCCGCCATTTCCTAAGAACTGGCGCCCCGCGGGGGCGCCGGCGCAGGTGTTGCCGTGACTGAGTTCAAGCTCCCCAATCTGGGCGATGGTGTGGCCGCGGGCGACGTGTTGCGCGTGCTCGTGAAGCCGGGCGACGTGCTGGCGGTTGATCAGGCCGTGGTCGAACTCGAAACCGACAAGGCCACGCTCGAGGTGCCCTCGTCGGTGGCCGGCCGCGTGGCCGAAGTGCGCGTGAAGGTCGGCGACAAGGTGAAGCCCGGCCAGGTGATCCTCGTGGTCGATGCCGCGAGCGCGAGCGCCGCGGCGCCTGCAGCCCCGGCGCCGGCCGCGAAGGCCGACATCGCTCAGGCCGTCACGATGACGGTGGCCATGGCCTCGCGACCCGGCGAGACCGACGACCCCACGGATCGCGCGATGATGGCGGCGCCGGCCGAGGCTGCCGTCGATCGCGGCGACAAGGTGCTGGCGTTTGCGCCGGGCCGTTCGGCGTCGGCGGGCGCCTCGGCCGGCCCCGTGGCGCCTGCGGCGCCATCGGTGCGACGGATGGCGCGGGAACTGGGCGTGGACCTGCATCAGGTGACGGGCACGGGTCCCAACGGCCGCATCAGTCAAGACGACGTGAAGGCGTTCACGAAGACGGTAATGGCGAGCCTGGGCGGCGGTGGTCAGCGCGCCGTGGCCACCGTGTCCGGCGCCTCGGTGGCGTTGCCCGACTTCTCGAAGTGGGGCGCGGTTGAGCGCAAGGCGATGACCGGCATTCGCCGCAAGACCAGCGAACATCTGTCGCACGCGTGGAACACGATCCCGCACGTGACCCAGTTCGACAAGGCCGACATCACGGCCCTCGAACAGGTGCGCAAGAAGTATCGCGGGGAAGTGGAGAAGGCGGGCGGCAACCTGACGGTGACGTCGATTGCCGTGAAGGTCATCGCCAGCGCGCTCAGGGTGTTTCCGCAGTTCAACGCCTCGGTGGATGCTGCGGGCGAGGCCATCGTCTTCAAGAAGTACGTGCACGTGGGCATCGCGGTCGATACCGACAACGGCCTGCTCGTGCCCGTGGTGCGGAACGCCGATCAGAAGAATCTCATTCAGATTTCGGTCGAGATTCAGCAACTGGCCGACAAGGCCAAGGCCCGGAAGCTCTCGCTCGACGACATGTCGGGCGGTTCGATGTCGATCTCGAATCTGGGCGGCATCGGCGGCACGGCCTTTACGCCCATCGTCAACTGGCCCGAAGTGGCCATTCTCGGCATCTCGCGCGGCGGCTTCGAGCCGGTGTGGAACGGCACGGCATTCGAGCCGAAGCAGATGCTGCCGCTCTCCCTCAGCTACGACCACCGGCTGATTGACGGCGCCGACGCCATTCGTTTCCTGCGCTGGGTGGTCGAGGCGCTGGAGAACCCCTTCGCGCTCGCGCTCCGTGGTTAGTTGCTGAGTCGCTCGGCGTCAGTTCAGATCATCCGACCACGAGATCACGAGTTCATCAGATGCCATCAGTTGCTGTCTTAGGTGCCGGTCCGGGCGGCTACGCCGCCGCGTTCTTCGCTGCCGATCTCGGCATGCAGGTCACCCTCGTCGACGAAGAGAAGAATCCCGGCGGCGTGTGTCTGTATCGCGGCTGCATTCCGTCGAAGGCGCTGCTGCACGTGGCCAAGCTGGTTGACGAATCGAAGCACGCGAG
>JANMDX010000028.1:0-2466 GCA_031376505.1 Acidobacteriota bacterium | reverse complement strand
CTTGCGCGAGCGAATCCGCCAGGGGCTCAGCGTTCGACACGTCCAGCAGACCGAGCACGGGTGGCAGTTGACGCCCGCGCACCGGCTCAGCGGCGTCATCGAGTGGGACCCCGACACCGAAGGTGCACTCCCGCTGCTCATCGTCGATGGCCGAACGTTCACCTGGGATCAGATCGGCCGGATGATGATGACGTTCGAGGGCTTCACGCTGAACGCGAGCGTGGAAGACACGATCGAGGTCGTCGGCGGCCCGCTGGCCGATGGTCGACTCGGGAGCCAGGCCTCGAGTCAGCCGGCACCCACCGTGCCTGCGCCGGTGATCGGGCCGGGAGCCTCGAATCGACAGACGGCCAAGGGGGGAAGGCCAACCCGCTCATGGCCTCCGAGTCCGCGTCGGCTCGACGCATTGATCGAGGAGGCCACGGTGGACGCCTACGGCGAATCCGAGCAGGCCACCGCCTTCCTGACGGTGCTCGAGGAGTATCTGGCGCTTCCCTGTGGTGCGACCGTTCTTGGCGAGGCCGTCGTCGTCGAGAAGATCGATCTCAGCGGCGCGGAGGAACTGATCGCCATGTGTCGCCGCCGCGGGAAGCGTCGAGAGGTACGACTGTTGGATCTCGAGCTGGCTGTCCCCCGACCGAAGGGCGCCGAGTGGGTCGCGGCGTACCACCGTTGGGCTCGACGGCGATAGGCCCGTCAGCGATCGAGACACCACCAAACGATCATGGCCGAACCGACCAGGCGCAAGAAGTGGAGCGACGTGAAGGCACGGCTCGAGGCACTCGACCGGAAGGGCCTGGTGTCGCTGCTTGGAGACCTGTACGACGCGAACGTGGCCAATCGCCGCTTCCTGCACTCGCGCCTGACTCCCGGCAATGGCGCCATCGAGGAGTACCGGCGCCTGGTTGCCGACGCATCAATTAGTCCTTTCAGATCAATAGTGTGCAGTCTTCCAATGGCTGAGCTGTACCTGTTTTGTACCTGGAAGTCGCCACGTGGGTGGGATTGCGACCCGCCTGTCGATTGACGGATACACGGTATCCGTATAGCGTGGTGTGATGATCCAGTCGTTCGCGGACGCCGCGACCGCTGACCTGTTTGATGAGCGAAACAGCAAGGCCGCTCGGCGGGTGCCGCGCGACATCTGGCCGACGGTGCATCGAAAGTTGACGATGCTCGATGCGGCGCAGCGTCTCGATGACCTGGCCGCGGTTCCTGGCAATCGCTTGGAGGCGCTGGCTGGAGACCGAAAAGGGCAGCACAGCATTCGCGTCAACCAGCAGTACCGGATCACATTTCGATGGGAGGGGCATGATGCGCACGACGTCTGCTGCGAGGACTATCGCTGAGAGCATCCCGCGACGTGCCGACAGCCTGGGACCGGCGATTCACCCGGGCGAGATTCTGCTCGAGGAGTTCCTGAAGCCACTCGAGATGACCCAGGTGGCGGCCGCCAAGGCGCTCGGGATGTCCACGGTACGGCTGAACGAGCTCGTGCGCGGCAAGCGCGGCGTATCCGCTGATACGGCGCTGCGGCTCGCGCAGTCCTTCAAGACGTCGCCGCAGTTCTGGATGCACCTGCAGGCGAACTTCGACCTGAAGGCGGCGATGGTGCGTCGGCGCGCATTGACGCTGGCAAAGAGGCAATAGGCGGTTCCGGACCAGGCCAGAACTTGCGGCGCTGTGTCAGCCAGCGCTCTGTTCCTTCGGCGTGCGCGGCCGCCGGCCACCGCCTTGGAGACGTTTGCCAGCCGCCGATTCGACGGCGCCGCACGGTAACCGCCGCAACCGAGCAGCATCCAATATGGCGTCGTGTGGCACCACACGGCGAGCCGATCGTCGGCAGTAACTGGTGTATTCGGCGAGCAGAGCCACGGTTCCCCGGTCAGTCGTCAACGGGCGGCAACACACCAGCGGTGTATGTCGCCCGCCGCGTCCCATCGCCGGCTTCCCTTCGTCCGACAGGGGGCCAGGACGTATTGTCGCTCGGCGAGTTCTGACCAGGAGAGGGCGGTCCTGCTCACCGGGCGATGACCAGGCGCCGCCGGCCGTTCAGACCCGAGGTTGCGGCTCCGTGCGGGCATCTGGCGCTCCACCGCCTGGTCAGCGTTCAACGAGTGCGGATGGTCAGTGCTAGGTGAGCACCAACAGGGTTTCGGTCCAGCGGAGCAGGATGCGAGCGTGTGCACGCGAGTACTCTGTCGCGACGCGAAGCCCGGCGACGTCGTCAGCCAGCTGGGTGGCAAACCGGATACCATCAGCACACTCGTTGACGGTGGTTCCACCGAGACCTCATGACAATCATCCGCGGCTTTCTGCTTCTGGTCGTGCTGGTCACCTGGAACGCCTCGCTGGCGTCGGCGCAAAACACTCCGTGCGACGCGTCACAGTTCGACGCGCTCACCAACATGTGGAAGTTGGAGCCGGACCAGAACACCCGCGAGGTGTCGGCCGCTGAGCTCGCGG
>JANMDX010000424.1:0-1528 GCA_031376505.1 Acidobacteriota bacterium | reverse complement strand
GCGGGAGTGGCTGGAGGCCGACGGCCTCGGCGGATTCGCCAGTGGCACGGTCGGCGGCGTCCGCACGCGGCGCTATCACGGCCTGTTGCTTGCGGCCACCACACCGCCCACCGGCCGGATGATGCTCGTGAACGGCCTCGAAGTGTGGGCGACGACGCCGGCCGGCCGAGTGGCGCTGTCGAGTCACTTGTACGCCCCGGGCGTGCGCCATCCCGACGGCGTGACCCGCCTGCGGTCGTTCACGAACGACCCGTGGCCGACCTGGACCTGGGATCTGGGCGATGGTCGGCTTGTCGTCGGCGAAGTGCTCGTCACCCACGAGGCGCCACGCACGGTCTGCCGGTGGACGCTCGCAGGCCCCGGGCCCGTGACGCTCGAGATTCGCCCGCTGCTCTCGGGTCGCGACTATCACGCGCTGCACCACGCGAACGCCGCGGCCCGGCTCGGCACCGGCGCGCGCGGGGCCCAGCTCGAGTGGCGGCTCTACGACGGCGTCCCGGCCGTGCGGTGCGTCACGACCGGTACGTTCCATCCTGCGCCGGAGTGGTTCAAGCAGTTTCTCTACGCCGAGGAACGCGCACGGGGCCTCGACGACGTGGAGGACCTGGCCAGCCCGGGCGTGATGCACTGCACGCTCGACGACGGGCCGGCCATCTGTGTCCTGACCGCCGCCTCGGGGGACGCGCCGCCTCCTGAGGATGCGACAGCGGTCCGTCGCCTTGCGCAGTCATGGATAGCTGCGGAGCGTCGGCGTCGCAACGCGCTTGGGGCGCCCCGCGCGCGCGCCGCCGACGGCTACCTGGTCGGTCGTGGCCAGGGCCGGACGATCGTGGCCGGCTATCCCTGGTTCACCGACTGGGGACGCGACGCGTTCATCGCCGTGCGCGGCTTGTGCCTGGCCCAGGACCGGTTCGCGGATGCGCGGGATGTCCTGCTGGAGTGGGCGAGTGCGGTCGATCAAGGCATGCTGCCCAATCGCTTCCCCGACCAGGGTAGCGCGCCGGAATATAACGCGGTCGATGCGTCGCTCTGGTTCGTCATTGCGGCCGGCGAGTTACTGGAAGCCACCGCGGGGAAGCCGCGGCTCTTGCCGAAATCGAAACGCGTCCACTTGCAAACGGCGATGGCGGCCATTCTGTCTGGCTACGCTGCTGGCACGCGCTACGGCATCCGGATGGACGCCGACGGCTTGGTTGCCGCCGGTGAACCCGGCCAGCAGCTGACCTGGATGGACGCGCGCGTGAACGGGCGCGAGGTCACGCCGCGCATCGGCAAGCCGGTCGAGGTCCAGGCGCTGTGGCTGAATGCACTTTACGCCGGCGGTGCCTTCGACTCCCGCTGGACGGCCGCGGCCGAGCGTGGCCGGCAGTGCTTCGAAGCGCGTTTCTGGAACCCACACCGCGAGATGCTGTTTGATGTCGTCGATGTGGATCATCGCGCCGGCGTCACCGACGCCACGTTCCGCCCGAATCAGATCTTCGCGGTGGGCGGCCTGCCGCGGCCGCTGCTGTCGGGCGTCCGCGCCGAC
>JANMDX010000423.1:0-2315 GCA_031376505.1 Acidobacteriota bacterium | reverse complement strand
GCCGGGCGCGCAGGGGCGGACGGGCGGGCGGCCCTGGCCGCGGGTGGCGCAGGCGGCACGCAGAGCGTGTCGAAGAGCGGGGTGAAGTCGGCGCCTGCAGCCGTCCGCGCCGCCGCAAGGTGCGATGCCACGTCGGGGGTCTGCGCGGTCAGGGCTGCCGCGAGCAGCCCGGTGAACACGAGTCCTGTCGCGAGCGTCCGGCCGATCATGGGTGCCTCCTCGTTGAGCGGCCCATGGTAGCAGGCGACCGCCCGGAGGCCGGTAGCAGGCGATCGCCCGCAGGCCAGTAGCAGGCGACCGTGCCGGAGGCCGGCTGCAAGCAGCCGTGGTCCGCGACCGCCGCGAGATCGTTGGCGCGTGCTCCCGCGCGTGGCTGCGGGACTCAAGTGTCTGTCTTGGACCGGACCGTTGGCCGAACCATCCGCTCGATCCGCAGCAGCTCGCCAAGCGACCACGCCTGGTGCGGGCAGCCGCGCGGCGTGAACGGCGCATCGCCGTCGGCGATCTCGGACACGTGGCCGATGCCGGCTTCATCGAGATGCGCGCGCAGCGGCGCGAGGAAACGCCGCGTTGCCTCGGCGCGGGCACGGGCCCTGTAGCCACGCTGGCGCAGCCAGGCGTCCACAAACGCGCCCATCAACCAGGGCCAGACGGTGCCCTGGTGATACGCGCCGTCTCGCTCGGCGCTCGAGCCCACGTAGCGCCCGACGTACTCGGGCTCGGAGGGCGCCAGCGAGCGCAGGCCCATCGGCGTCCACAGCTCGCGCTCAACGGCGGCCACGATAGCGTCGGCGCGGGCGCCCGACAGCAGCGGCCGCGGCAGGCCGCCCACCGCGAAGATCTGATTCGGGCGGAACGTGGCGTCGGTGACGCCGGCGCGATGATCCACATCGACGACATCAAACAGCATCTCGCGGTGTGGGTTCCAGAACCGCGCTTCGAAGCACTGCCGGCCACGCTCGGCCGCGGCCGTCCAGCGGGAGTCGAAGGCACCGCCGGCGTACAGTGCATTCAGCCACAGCGCCTGGACCTCGACCGGCTTGCCGATGCGCGGCGTGATCTCGCGCCCGTCCACGCGCGCGTCCATCCAGGTCAGCTGCTGGCCGGGTTCACCCGCGGCGAGCAGGCCGTCGGCGTCCATCCGGATGCCGTAGCGCGTGCCAGCAGAGTAGCCAGACAGAATGGCCGCCATCGCCGTTTGCAAGTGGGCGCGTTTCGATTTCGGCAAGAGCCGCGGCTGACCCGCGACGGCTTCCAGCAACTCGCCCGCGGCAATGACGAACCAGAGCGACGCATCGACCGCGTTGTATTCCGGCGCGCTGCCCTGGTCGGGGAATCGATTGGGCAGCATGCCTTGATCGACCGCACTCGCCCACTCCAGCAGGACATCCCGCGCATCGGCGAACCGGTCCTGGGCCAGGCACAGGCCGCGCACGGCGATGAACGTGTCGCGTCCCCAGTCGGTGAACCAGGGATAGCCCGCCACGATCGTCCGGCCCTGGCCACGCCCGACCAGGTAGGCGTCGGCCGCGCGCGCGAGGGGCGCCCCAAGCGCCTTGCGACGCCGTCGCTCCGCGGCCATCCATGACTGCGCAAGGCGACGGACCGCTGTCGCATCATCAGGTGGCGGCGCGTCCCCCGCGGCGGCGGCCAGGACACAGATGGCCGGTCCGTCGTCGAGCGCGCAGTGCATCACGCCCGGGCTGGCCAGGTCCTCCACGTCGTCGAGGCCCCGTGCGCGTTCCTCGGCGTAGAGAAACTGCTGGAACCACTCCGGCTCAGGATGGAACGTACCGGTCGTGACGCACCGCACGGCCGGAACACCGTCGTAGAGCCGCCACTCGAGCTGGGCCCCGCGCTCGACGGTGCCGAGCCGGGCCGCGTCGTTTGCGTGGTGCAGCGCGTGATAGTCGCGACCAGAGAGCAGCGGTCTGATTTCGAGCGTGACCGGGCCGGAGCCGACGAGCGTCCACACACAGACCGTGTGTGGCACGTCGTGGGTGACGAGCACTTCGCCGACGATAAGCCGACCATCGCCGAGATCCCAGGTCCAGGTCGGCCACGGGTCGTTCGTGAACGACCGCAGGCGGGTCACGCCGTCGGGATGGCGCACGCCCGGGGCGTACAGATGACTCGACAGCGCCACGCGGCCGGCCGGCGTCGTCGCCCACACCTCGAGGCCGTTCACGAGCATCATCCGGCCGGTGGGCGGTGTGGTGGCCGCAAGCAACAGGCCGTGATAGCGCCGCGTGCGGACGCCGCCGACCGTGCCACTGGCGAATCCGCCGAGGCCGTCGGCCTCCAGCCACTCCCGC
>JANMDX010000377.1:0-27881 GCA_031376505.1 Acidobacteriota bacterium | reverse complement strand
CCCCGACGCGATGTCGCTGCCGAGCACCACGAGGTCGGCCAGCATGCCGGGCACAAGGCTGCCCTTGCGCTGCTCGTCGAACGACGCGTAGGCCGCCCACGTCGTGTAGCCGGCCAGCGCCTCGTGAAGGCTGAGACGCTGGTCTGCGGCCTTCTCCGCGCGGATGCGCGTGGACGCGAGCCAGATGCCTTGCCCGGCCTCGAGCGTGGCCACGGGCCAGTCGCTGCCGAAGGTGAGGCGTCCACCGGCGGCCTGGATGCTCTTCCACGCCCAGGCGCGCGAGGCTCGCTCGGGACCAATCGGATCCGGCCACGGCCCCTTCGGCACCGCCTGGTTCGCGTCGCCGAGGGCCACGTGAATCGGCTGCTGCGACGCGATCACGCCCAGTGCGCCGAAGCGGGTGATGTCGGCGGCCGAGATGGCTTCGATGTGCTCGAGACGATGGCGGCGTCCTCGTGCGGGCGCGGGATTGGCCTTGGCCGCGGCCTCGAAGGCGTCGAGCGACATGCGAATCGCGCGGTCGCCGATGGCGTGGATCTGGATCTGCCAGCCGCGCTTGTCGAACATCGCCACGATGCGGTTCATCTCGGCAGCGGTCATGTTCGGCGTGCCGGCGCTGCGCGTGCCCACATAGGGCGCGAGCATGGCCGCCGTCTTGCTCTCGATCACGCCGTCGGCGTACATCTTCACGATGCCCGTGCGTACCGTCGGGTCATCGCCGTACTGCTTCCAGGCCACGTCCATGGCGTCCACCTCCGCCTCGGTGATGCCTGCCTCCGCCTGCGTCGCCAGGTACGCGCGCACCGTCAGGCTGCCCGACTTGCGGGCCATGTCGTAGAGCGCCATCTCGGCCACCGGACCGCCGGCGTTCTGGATGCTCGTGACGCCGAGCTGATTGGCATACGCCACCGCGCGCGAAATGGCCGCGCGACGGTCATCGTCGGTCACCTTGGGCAGCACCGCGGCAATCAGATTGACGGCCGACTCCTTCAGGTGCCCGGTAGGCTCGCCGGTTTTGGGATCGCGCACGATCACCCCGTTTGCCGGGTCCTTCGTGGCCTTCGTGATCCCGGCCAGCGTCAGCACTTTCGAATTCACCCAGATGCTGTGGCCGTCGTAGCAGGTCATCACGGCCGGACGGTCGGGCACCACCAAGTCGAGCTGCTCCTTGGTCGGACTGCCGCCCTCAAACGGCGTGTAGATCCAGCCACGACCCTTGACCCACGCCTGCTCAGGCTTGGACGCGGCGAACTCACGGACCTTGGCCTGCACGTCCTCGAGCGTGCCCAGGCCCGCAAGATCCACGTCGTTCAGCGACAGTCCGCCCGACACGAAGTGCACGTGCGCGTCGTTGAAGCCGGGCGCCACCGTGGCGCCCAGGGCATCGATCACCTGGGTGGCCGGGCCGGCGAGGGCCTTGATCTCGGCGGTGGTGCCGACCTTGAAGATGGTGTGGCCCGTGATGGCCACGGCCTGCGCGATGGTGCCGGCGTCGTCCATCGTGTGGACCCTGCCGTTCACGATCACCAGGTCCGCCGCAGGGGCCGTGCCCGGCGCGGGTGATGACGGGCTCGAGCCGCCACTGCAAGCGGCCGACAAGAAGAGGGCGACGACCACCGGCAGTTGACGCAGGTTCATGGGTGGAACTCTACACCGGGAGACCTGACGTCGCCTGTGGGACGTGTCGACCGGTCCTCCAGCGTCAGAAAGGAGGAGGCACGGTCGATGAGGCGCTCGCTGGCCCGTCTGCGCGTACTATGCAAGGCCAGTACGGCCGCGGCCCGGTGTCGGACGCGCAGCTGGTCGGGTTGGTGGTTGGAACGGAGTCAGTCATGTCGTCAGAAACGCCGCAAAATACCCAAGCGCCAGCCCCGCACGAACAGCTCATCCAGATGAGCAGCGCGTATTGGGTGTCCAAGATCGTTTATGCCGCAGCCAAACTCGGACTGGCCGACCACCTGGCCGCGGCGCCGCGCAGTGCAGCCGAGCTGGCCGGCGTCACCGGCACCCATGCGCCCTCCTTGCATCGATTGATGCGTACGCTGGCCAGTCTGGGCCTGCTCACCGAGGGCGACGCGCAGCGGTTTGCTCTGACCCCGCTTGGAGCGGCGCTGCAAACGGGCGCGCCAGGCTCAGCACGTGCCAGCGTGCTGACGCTCTGTGGTCCTTGGTTCGTGACTGCCTTTGAGCAGATTCTGTATTCGCTCGAAACCGGTCATACCGGCTTCGAGAAGGCCATGGGCATGCCCGCCTTCGACTACCTCGCCCAACATCCCGAGGAGGCGTCCATGTTCAGCGAGACCATGGTCGGGGTTCACGGGGCCGAACCGGCGGCCGTCGCTGCGGCCTACGACTTCTCTGGTCTGGGCACGGTCGTGGACGTGGGCGGGGCCACCGGCAACATGCTGGCCGCGATTCTGGCGCGTCATGAAGGCCCCAGGGGCGTGCTGTTCGACCGGCCACACGTGGTGGCTGATGCGCCGGCGTTGCTCAAGGCACGCGGCGTCGAGAAGCGCGTGACGATCGAAGCGGGCGATTTCTTCATGACCGTTCCCGATGGAGGCGATGCCTACCTGCTCTCGCACGTCATTCACGACTGGAACGAGGAGCAGTGCCTCACGATCCTGGGTCATTGCCGCAAGGCGCTGACACCGAACGGCCGACTGCTGATTGTCGAGATGGTGCTGCCTCATGGCGACACGCCGCATCCGGGCAAGATTCTCGACATGGTCATGCTGATAGTGCCTGGCGGTCAGGAGCGCACCGCGGAGGAATATTCGACACTGCTTGGCAAGGCCGGCTTCCGAGTCCTTCGAGTCGTGCCGACCGCGTCGGCAGTCAGCATCGTGGAAGCCGTGCTCGCGTAATCAACGAACGGAGATTCTCAATGACGGGCGAAAAGATCTACGAGTACGACCTGGATGTCACGGGCACCGGATCGCGCTATCGGCCGACGGAACGGCCACGCTTCGCGCCGGCGAGCCGGTTGCCGACCTTCGCGAGAACGTCGTGCTCACGACCGCAGCCGAGGGCTACGCCTGGGTCAACAGCCGCCAGATCTCGGGGGTCGGCACCTTGAACATGGCGACCGGCAAGATTCACATCGACGCGTACATGCAGTAGGCATTGCGCGGCGCCACCCATGACCTTCGACGTATCGACCGGCATCGCCGTCCTCGAACGCACGCCGACCGCCTTTCGCGCCTTGCTGGCGGGGCTGCCACCCGCGTGGACCGAGCCCAACGAGGGTCCCGACACCTTCAGCGCGTTCGACAATCTGGGGCACTTGATTCACGGCGAACGCGCCGACTGGATTCCGCGCGCGCACATCATTCTGGCCCAAAGTGCCAATCGCACGTTTGCGCCCTACGACCGCTTCGCGCAGGTACGCGAGAGCGCGGGCAAGACGCTGGCACAGTTGCTCGACGAGTTCGCGGCGCTGCGTGCGCAGAATCTCGCCACGCTGCGCGCGTGGGACCTGTCGGCGTCGCAGCTGGCGCTCGAAGGCGAGCATCCCGCGTTCGGCCGGGTCACGCTGCGCCAACTACTGGCCACGTGGGTGGCGCACGACCTGGGCCACCTGGCCCAGACCTCGCGGGTCATGGCGAAGCAGTACCGCGACGCCGTGGGCCCGTGGCGTGCGTATCTGCCGATCATGGACCGCTAGCCTCGGAGCCCCGCATGGCGAATCTGCAGCTCGTCGCGCTGGTCGTGCGCGACTACGACCCCGCCATCCACTTCTTCGTCACCGTACTGCAGTTCGAGCTGGTCGAGGACGTGCCATCTCTGACCAACGACGGCCGGCCCAAGCGGTGGGTGGTCGTGCGACCCGTGGGCGGACAGACTGGCATCCTGCTGGCTCGTGCGGATGGCAAGGATCAAGCCCTGGCGGTCGGCAACCAGTTCTCCGGCCGGGTCGGCTTCTTCCTGCGCGTTGACGACTTCGAAGACAGCCACGCTCGGATGACCGCCGCCGGCGTCGTCTTCGTGTTGCCGCCGCGCGTGGAGTCGTACGGTACGATCGCGGTGTTCCTCGACCTCGAGGGCAACAAGTGGGACCTGCTGGGCCCACCGCCGGCCTGATCCCAGTCGCGCGGAAGACCACGCGGAGTCGCGTTCATCTCGTCGTCAGTCAGGAGCCACGCATGGCAGCCACGCACGCACGTCGCATCGCCAGGATCGGCCTGGCTCTGGCACTCGTCGCCACGGCCGCGCCTTCGGAGGCTCAGACGCCGCTGGCGCAGGACGCCGCCACGCTCGCCGCGGTGGACCGCGCAATGGAGCACTTCCGCCTCGATGCGCACATCCCCGGCATGGTCTACGGCATCGTGAAAAACGGCCGACTGGTGCATGTGAAAGGCCTCGGCATGCAGGACATCGAGGCGAAGCGGCCCGTGAACGCCGACACGCTCTTCCGCATCGCGTCGATGACCAAGTCGTTCACGGCGCTCTCCATCTTGAAGCTGCGCGACGAGGGCAAGCTGTCGCTCGACGCGCCCGCTGAGACGTACGTGCCCGAACTGCGCGGCTGGAAGTACCCCACCGACGACTCGCCGAAGATCCGTGTGCGCGAGCTGCTGACGCACACCGCCGGCTTTGCGACCGACGACCCGTGGGGCGATCGGCAGACGCCGCTGCCGGAAGACGAGTTCACGCGGCTGCTGAAGGACGGCGTGCCCTTCACGCGGCCACCCGCCACGCAGATGGAGTACTCGAACCTCGGCTACGCGCTGCTGGGCCGCATCGTGGCCAACGTGTCGCAGGGGCCCTACAAAGACTTCGTGCAGCGCACGCTGCTGACGCCGCTTGGCATGACGTCGACGAGCTACGACGTGGCGACGGCGCCCGCGGAGCGACGCGCGCTGGGGTACCGGTGGGAAGACGGCGCCTGGAAACTCGAGCCCACCATGGCGCACGGCGCGTTTGGCGCAATGGGCGGTATCCAGACGAGCGCAAACGACTACGCGAAGTACGTGGCGTTCCTGCTGCAGGCCTGGCCCCCACGCGACGGCGCGGATGCAGGCCCCGTGAAGCGGTCGAGCGTTCGCGAACTGGCGCAAGGCGCGAACTTCCCATCAATTCGCGTCCGCCCTGGGGCGAGTGGGCCGGACGGCTGTCGCGCGCCAATGGCGTACGGCATGGGCATGTATGCCGCCACGGACTGCGAGCTGGGCCTCACCCTGAGCCATGGCGGCGGGTACCCCGGCTATGGTTCCCATGTGCTCGTGCTGCCCGACTACGGCGTGGGCCTCTTTGCGCTGGCGAACCGCACATATGCTGGACCGCGGCCACCACTGTGGGACGCCGCCGTGGCGCTGCATCGCGGTGGGCATCTGGTGGAGCGCCCGTCCACGGTGTCCTCGGCGCTGGCCACCACCTACGCCGCAGTCGCGACGATGTTCAAGGCGGGGTCGGTCACGTCGGCCGGCGACGTGCTGGCCATGAACTTCCTGATGGACCGCGACGCGCAGCACTGGGCCGCGGATTTCACGACGCTGAAGACGCAAGTCGGCGCGTGCGACACGGCCTCGGCCATTGCGCCAAGCGGCCTGTTGTCTGGCGAGTTCACGTGGACCTGCGAGCACGGACGCGTGCAGGGCGAGCTGCTGCTGGCACCCACGCCGTCGCCGCGCATCCAGTCGCTGAGCGTGGTGCGGGCCACGCCGTAGCCGTCGATGAACCTCAACCAGGTCACGCTGCCGGCGGCCAACGTCGCCCGCTCGATCGCGTTCTTCGAGGCGATGGGCTTCAGGCTCATCGTCGACGCGCGGCCCCGCTATGCGAGGTTCGAATGCCCGACGGGCGACGCGACGTTCTCGCTGCATGAGGCGACGCCACACGCCGAGTCAGGCGTCGTCGTGTACTTCGAGTGCGAACAGCTCGATGCGCAGGTGGCGCAACTTGTGGCCATAGGCTTCGTGTTCGATCAGGCGCCGACCGACAAGTCGTGGCTGTGGCGGGAAGCGCGGCTGCGCGACCCGTCCGGGAACGTCATTTGCCTGTTTCATGCCGGCACGAACCGAAAGAATCCGCCGTGGCGAGTGTCCTCAGCTACCGCAGCACCTTGAACGCGAACTGCCGCCCTAGCGAGCGGCCACGCTGCGCTCGATCGGCTGCGTCAGATTCGCGGTGCCCTGGGTGTTGAAACGCTTCACCATATGCCCAACCGGCATCAGGGGAAGACGCGCGGTCGTCACCTCGCCTTGCTTTTCTTGGCGGGCGCCTTCTTCTTGGGCTTCGGCAGTGGGGCTCCAAACGACCAGGAATGCCCGAACGGGTCGAGAAGCTGGCCGAACCGGTCGCCCCAGAACTGATCGGCCGCGGGCATCGTGATCTTCGCGCCCGCCTTTGCCGCACGCCCCATCCATCGATCGACGTCCTTGGATTCGGTCAGCTGAACGAACATGCTCACCGCGGTACCACCATGTTTCTGCGGTGTGCTACCACCGGTGAACTCCGGAAAATCGTCGGAGAGATAGACGGCATGCCCGTTGATCTCGACTTCAGCGTGCATCAGCCGCTTCTTGTCTTCGGCCGGCATGCGCATGACTTCTGTCGCGCCGAGCCCCTTTTTGTAGAAAGCAATCGCGGCCTTCCCGTCGCTGACCGTGAGATAGGGCACGAGTTGCTTCTGCGTCTTCGCCATCGATGACTCCCTGTTAAGCCGAAATTGCGTCCTGTCGACACTTCCGCCGGTTGGCGGCACAATCCTACATTGCCGCCGGCTACACGTTGAACTTGAACAGCAGCACGTCGCCGTCTTTCACCACGTACTCCTTGCCTTCCATGCGGCAGAGGCCCTTCTCGCGCGCGGCGGCCACCGAGCCACAAGCCACGAGTGCGTCGTAGGCCACGGTTTCGGCCTTGATGAAGCCGCGTTCGAAATCCGAGTGGATCACGCCGGCCGCCTTGGGTGCCGTGTCGCCCAGGTGAATCGTCCAGGCGCGCACTTCCTTTTCGCCCGCCGTGAAGTAGGTCTGGAGGCCAAGCAGATGGTAGGTGGAGCGGATGAGCGAACCCATCCCGCTTTCCTGCACGCCCAGTTCCTTCAGGAACGCGTCGCCTTCGTCCGGCGTCAGGTCCACGAGTTCGCTTTCGATCTGCGCGCTGACTACCACCGCCTCGCACGACAAGTGCGTCTTTACGTAGTCCCGCACCTTCACCACGTAGGGATTCGCGTCCGCCGTGGCCAGGTCGGAGTCCTTCACGTTGCACGCAAAGATCGTGGGCTTGTCGCTCAGCAGGAAGAACTGCTTGGCCACGAGGCGCTCCTCGGACGTGAGCGGCACCACGAGCGCGGGCCGTCCGGCCTCGAGCGCCGCGACGAGCTTGGCCAGCACGGCTTCTTCGGCAATTGCGGCCTTGTCGCCGCGCTTGGCGTCTTTCGCCACGCGCTCACGCTTCTTGCTCACCGTCTCGAGGTCCGCCAGCATCAGCTCGGTGTTGATCACCTCGATGTCGCGCACCGGGTCGACGCTGCCCGACACGTGCAGCACGTCGTCGTCGTCGAAGCAGCGCACCACCTGGACGATCGCATCCACCTCGCGAATGTGCGTCAGGAACTTGTTGCCCAGACCTTCGCCTGTGCTGGCGCCCTTCACGAGGCCCGCGATGTCGACGAACTCCACGGCCGCAGGAATAACGACGTTCGTCTTGGCGATCTTCTGCAGCACGGCCAGCCGCGCGTCGGGCACGGTCACGATGCCCACGTTGGGATCGATGGTGCAGAAGGGATAATTGGCCGCCTGGGCGCCCCTGGTGCGGGTGACGGCATTGAACAACGTGGACTTGCCCACGTTCGGGAGACCGACGATTCCTGCTCTCAGCATGTGTCCTTAGATCCTACGGCATTGGCCGGCGCCGGCACGAATCGACCGTGGGGCGTTCAGGACGCCGCCGGCGACCCGTTGGCATCCAGCCGTTGCACCCGGGTGGCGCCTTCGCGCATCAGCCGGGTGAAGACGCCGACCAGGAACGGATCGAACTCCGTCCCGGCCCTCTCTTCCAGGTAGGCCAGCGTCTTGTCCTGAGGCCACGCCTCGCGGTACGGGCGCCGGGTACTGAGCGCGTCGTAGACGTCGCACACGTGCACCAGCCGGCTGCCGAACGCGCAGCCGCGGCAATAGTGCAGAGTCGGATAGCCGCCGCCATCGAGCATGATGTGATGTTCGTAGGCCACGACCGCGGCCAGGTCCAGATCGGCGTCGCTGTGCAGAATCATTCGCGCGCCGTCGCTCGGATGCCGGTTCATGATCTGGCGTTCCTCGTCGGTGAGCTTTCCGGGTTTGGTCAGCACCGCCAGCGGAATCTTGCTCTTGCCCACGTCGTGCAGCAGGCCCGATACGCCCATGGCGCGCACTTCGCGAGGGCTGAGCGACAACGCCTCGGCCAGCGCCATGGCCAGCACCGACACGTTCAGTGAATGGGTGGTTGTGTACTGGTCGAACTCCTTGAGCTGCAGCAGTGGCAGCAGCATCCCGGCATCGGTGTGCATGGCCACCGACAGCGACCGCACGACGGCTTCGGCCTCGAGCATCGGGAGCGCGCGGCCCTCGAGCAGTTCCGCGTGAATCCAGTGCAGCGTGTCCACTTCCTCCGCCAGCCCGGCCATCCCGCCAAAGACCTCGGCCGGTGCCGCCGGCGCGGGATCGACGTCGAGCCCCACGGCCCCGAAGCGCACGCCCAGGTCGCGCATCTGCCGCTGCGCCGAGGTGCTGAGCGTGGACGAGGTGAGCCGCGCCTGCACCTCCTGCAGGAAGCCCTCGAACTCGTCGCGGCTCAGGCGCCGTTCGAACTCGAGCCGGCCCACGCCGCTCTCGGCCAGGCGCGCCGACCACTCCCAGCCGCGCATGTCCCGCAGTTGCTGACGACCGTAGATCACCTCGCCTTCAAGGAAGGTGAAGCGCGGCAGAGGCCCATCGGCACAGAGCGCATCGAGGTCTTCGAAGGCCGCATCCACGACGCGCTCGCGCGAGGGATGGCCCTCGGGATAGAGCGTCATTACCGACAGCGTCTGCGCGAACGTGTTCAGGAACCGGACCGGATCGCTCATGAGGCGGGACTCGTGACCGCCGCGGCCACCTCGGCATTCGCCGATGCGCGGGCGAGCTTCAGGTAGGGATGTGCCACGGGGTCGGTGGCGAAGTGCTGTGCCAGCGCCCGCAGCGCCGTCACGGTGACCGGCGATGGTGGCGCCAGCTTGACCCGACCAAACAGCGTGCGGCCGCCGTCCACGAGGCCCGTCAAGGTTGGCAGAAGTCCCGGATACACCGCGTCGCCGAGCACCCGGAGTGCGAGCACGCGGGTGTCGTCGGGCAGCGTCGCGTCGGTGGCTACGCCGACGACCCGGTCCAGGAGCCCGGCCGGGCACTCGCCGGGCAGCGCCGACAGGCCGACGGCGATGATGCGCGGGTGGCGTTCGGCCAGCGCGGCGCGCACCGCCTCGTCGCGCTCTGCCGGCAGCGTCAGCGCCAGCCGCACGGCCTCGTACCGAACCCGCCAGTCGTCGTGCGCCAGCCACGGCGACGCCGTGAAACCGGGCGGCACGCGCTCGGTGCGCTCGAGCAGCAGCAGCATGTTGCGCAGCACGTGCCACCGGGGATCGGACAGCCGCGCCGCGATCAAAAACGACAGGTCGAGCGGCGACTGGGCCAGCCGGTCGATGAGACGCCGGCGCGTCATCCGGTTCTCGGATTCGGCCAGGGCCTCGAGCAGCGGCTCGTGCTCCGCCACGGTCATCGACGGCAGCAGCGTGTCGAGGGCCGCAAAGTTCACGGGATCCTCGGCGAGCAGGCGCGTCAACGAACCAGGGGCGCGCAGCTGTTCCCGTAGTACGTCGGCAGCGTGGCCGGCCGCTGCGGGCGGCGCGTCGAGCAGCGCCGCCATCGCCCCGATACCCCCCTGTTCCAACTGGCGAGCCGCGGCCTTGGCGCCAAGCGAACCCAGGTCGCCGAGCTCCAGGCCCATCTGCACAAGGCGCAGCGACGGGTCGACGTCGGGCTCGTCAACGGCGTCGCTGGCGTCGCTGGCGTCGGCCTGCACCGAGGTGGCGAGCTGTTGCAGCAGGCGGCCGTAGGATTCGGGATTCGGATCGGCCAGCTTCCAGTCGGCGAGCAAGCGGGTCACTTGTCCGCGCAGCGCGTCGTCGGCCACCACGCGGACTCTGGGAACGCTGCCCTGAGCGTGCGCCGCCAGCTTGGTCAGCATCCGGATCAGACCGTGCGAGATGGTCTCGCCGGTGACGTCGGCCGTGGCCTTCAGCACCTCGAGCACGGCATCGACGCGCAGCCCTTGCACGGCGTCGCCCACAAACGTGTTCGGCCCGCCTTCGGCGCGGCTCGTGCGTACTAGACGACGCAAGGTGGACGGCTGCAGGGCCGAGATCAGCCCGGAAGTGCGAGCCCGCAGCGCGTCGGCCTCGGCGCCGGTGGCGGTGCGCAGCGCGTGCGCGATCTGCAGCAGGTAGCCGGTGATCACCTGGTCGTAGGCCTGCGCGCCGTCGCGGGCGTCGATGGCGCGGGCGAGCGCCTCAGGCGTCGTGTCGTGTGGCGCGGCGATGCCTCCGCGCGGGGCATCGCCGGCCAGCGCGGCCTGTGCCAGGCCGAGCCACAGCTCGGCGCCGGGCGAGCCGTCCGGGCTGGACGCCGCATCGCCGACTGCGGGCGCGACGATCGCCAGGTTGTCGAACGTGAGCGGGTGCAGGCGCACGTGTGGCCACGACGGCCGCGCCTCTGGCGACGCCAGGCCAATAGCGCCGCCGTGGTCTGGCTCGGTCGACAACACGCGCAGCGCTTCGCCGAGCTCTCCGGCCTCGAGCCCCCGCAGCAGGCTCACGGCGCCCAGCTGATGACCGTGCAGATTCTCGGCCAGACGCCGCAGCACCGGATGATCCTCGTCGGTGGCGACGCCTTCGATGATGAGTTGTCGCCGCGCCACGCCAATGGCGATCTGCTCGCGCTGCACAAACAGCTTCGCCGCGCGCTGCAGCACGCCGTCGGCGACGCGGGCCAGGGCGGGGTGCCCGGGCGGGTACATCGCGTGTTTGTGGACAGCGACCGACAACTCGAGCGCCAGGTCGGTCAAGTCTCGGGGCAGACCCGCAGTGTCGCCACGGCTGGGGGAATCAGCCACGTGGGCACACTAACGCAACGCCGTACGTCAGGCAATCAGCAACCGCGGGGCGGACTGCAGCCCGCGCTGCTTCGTATCGGCCCGCGCTCAGCGCCCGCTTGCTACGGCGCCACCAGGCGCGCAGACGACAGCGCCACGGCCTCGCCCACACGGATCGTACCGCCCTGCGCGACATCCGCGTTCAGTGCGAGCCGGCCGCCGAAGCGCCGGCCGATGTCGCGCAGCACCTCGGGATCGCGGTGCAGCGTGTCGGGATCCACGGTCGTCATCGGGCAGCGGCCGCGCAACGAGTCGAGCCGCACCACCACCTGGCCAATGCGCAGCGTCGCGCCCGGCCAGTGCGTTTCGTCCAGGCCCTCGACGCCACCGACCAGGATGTTGGGCCGCAGGCGCCGCACGTCGCGGCCAAAGGCCGCCACGGCGCCGTCGGTGGCCACGAGCAGTGGCAGGATGTCGAAGCGCTCGGGACCGTCGTGGGCCTCGAGCCACGCATCGTCACCGGCAGCGGCCTTGACGAGCGCGAGGGCCTCGGCGCTGTCCCACGGCAGGTCGTTGATGCGTGCGCGTTTGTCGGGCCCGAGCGTGCCGCGCAGCCCCAGCAGGCGGTAGTGCTTGCGCGAGGTGCGCACGCCTTCGGGTCCGTGCACCTGCACCAGGCGGTCGCCGGTGACGCCGTCGGTGGTGATGGCCGTGATGGGCAGCCGCTCCCCCGCCAGCGACTTCACCGGATACCGCCACAACCCCGCGACATACAGGCTCATCGCGATCCCCCAACGGTGGCCGACCGCTCCGGCTGGAACAGCCGCCGTTCGTCCTGGCGAATGGGCGCGTCGTTGATGCTGGCGAAGCGGCGCGCCATCAGGCCGCGGTCGTCGAACTCCCACATTTCATTGCCGTACGAGCGGTACCACTGGCCCGCCTCGTCGTGCCACTCGTACTCGAAGCGCACGGCGATACGGTGGTCGTCAAACGCCCACAGCTCCTTCTTCAGCCGGTAGTCGAGTTCACGCTGCCACTTGCGCGTAAGGAACGCGCGGATCTCGGCGCGGCCCCGTGGGAACTCGGCGCGGTTCCGCCACTCCGAGTCTTCGGTGTAGGCCAGCGAGACCCGCTCGGGGTCTCGGCTGTTCCAGGCGTCCTCGGCGGCTTGTACCTTGGCGGTCGCGCTCTCGCGGGTGAAGGGCGGACGGATCGGAGACGGTGCGGTCATGCCAATGGAAGGAGCAAGTGCCGCTCCACGAAGATAATCCCCGCAAGTGATAGACATCAAACAACAAGGCTAGACAGCCTGGAGTGGCGAATAACCGCCAAATAGAAATAATCAGTCCTGTTCTTGGCGATATTTCATGAGAACATTCGCCCGTGGACCTTCGGTCGCTTCCCTCGCTCATTCTCGCCATCACCGAGCAGCGCTCGCTCACGGCCGTGCTGCAAAAGGTGATCGAAACCGTGGCGGCGGCGCCCGACGTGGCCCTGGCGCGCGTGTGGCTGAAGCAGTCCGACGGCGACTGCCCCTGGTGCGGCGGCCATCCGGCCTCAGGCGACGTGGCGTTGCACCTGCGCGCCAGCGCCGGCGCGCCGCGCACGCCCGGCGTGGATTGGTCGCGCACGAGCGGCAGCTTTCACCGCGTCGCACTCGACGGCGGCCTGAAGCTCTCGCACATGGCCTCGACCGGCGAGTCCATCCGGGTGCAGCGCCTGGCCGACGACCAACGCTGGCTCCGCGATCCCGGCTGGGCCAGCGCCGAGGGCCTGGTGGGATTTGCCGGACACCCGCTCGTCTTTCGCGGCGAAGTGCTCGGCGTGCTGGCGGTGTTCCGGCGCAGCGAGCCCGACGACGCCTGCTGGGACTGGCTGCGCGTGATGGCCGACGTGGCGGCGGTGGCCATTGCCAACGCGCACGCGTTCGAGGCCGTCGAGTCGCTGCGGCACGACCTGGAACAGGAGCGCGACTACCTGCGCACTGAGGTGCAGGAGGTCGGCGCCTTCGGCGAGATCCTGGGACACAGCCCGGCGCTGCAGCGCGTGCTCCGTCAGGTGGAGATGGTGGCGCCGACCGACGCCACCGTGCTCGTGCTCGGCGAAAGCGGCACCGGCAAGGAACTGGTCGCGCGCGCGATTCACCAGCGCAGTCCCCGGGTCGGCAAGCCGCTCGTGCGAGTGAACTGCGCGTCGATTCCGCGCGAGCTGTTCGAGAGCGAGTTCTTCGGGCACGTGCGCGGGGCCTTCACGGGTGCGGTGCGCGACCGGGTCGGGCGGTTCCAGCTCGCCGACGGCGGCACGCTGTTTCTCGACGAGGTGGGCGAGATTCCCCTCGAGCTGCAAGTGAAGCTCTTGCGCGTGCTGCAGGAAGGCGAGTTCGAGCGCGTGGGCGACGAGCGCACACGGCGGGTCGACGTGCGCATCATCGCCGCCACCAATCGCGACCTGCGGCGCGAGGTGGACGAGGGCCGGTTCCGGCTCGATCTGTTCTACCGTCTGGGCGTGTTCCCGATGGAGGTGCCGCCGCTGCGTGATCGCCGCGACGACATTCCCGACCTGGTCGTCCACTTCTTGCGGCAGGCCAGTGTGCGCCTGCATGTGCCGGTGCCACGTCTGGCCAGGGCGGAGGTGGCACGCGCGCAGCGCTACGACTGGCCGGGCAACGTGCGCGAACTGCAGAACGCCGTCGAGCGGGCGGTGATCGTGGCCAGCGGCGGCGCGGCCACGCTCGACCTGCCAGACAGCGGGCGCCGCCAGGCGACGCGCGCGTCCGCCGTGCCGGAGACGGACGAGACGCGCCTGGTGGTCCCCGAACGCGAGTGGCGCGCCCGGGAACGCGCAAACGTGATGGCCGCGCTGCAAGCCAGCGGCTTCCGGGTGTCGGGCCGCGGCGGCGCCGCCGAGTTGCTGGGGGTGAATCCCCGCACGCTCACGTCGCGCCTCGAGGTGCTGGGGATCGACCGACGGCGGCTGTCGCTCGCGGGGCTCACCCGTTCTTCAGCATGACCAGCAGCATGCGCGCCGGCGCCGCGGCGTCGACCGCGTGAGGAATGGCAGCGGGCAGCCGCACGATCGTGCCGGGCGTGGCCTGCACCGCGACTCCGGCCACGGTGAGTGTCAGCGCACCTTCGAGCACGAGCACGAGCGCGTCGAAGGGCGAGGTGTGCTCGGTCAGGCCCTGTCCCGCGTCAAACGCAAAGAGCGTCACGTTGCCGCCCGACGCTTTCGCCAGGATGCGGCTGGCGATGCCCTGCACGGTCGGTGTGATGAGCGCGTGCAGCGCGAGCACTTCGGTGGCTGGAATCCTGGGCTCGGCCGACATCCGTGCTCCTGGCGCTTAGTAGCCGAGGCGAATGACGCCGGTCTTCTGCTCGCCCACGGCGCCCTTGGTGAGCCACTCGAGCGAAGCCGCGTACATCAGCAGATGATTCTTTTCCCACATGGCGTTGTGCGACGAGCAGGCCAGATCCACGAACACCTTGTCGGTGGCCCCCAGGTCGTCGTAGGCCAGCTTCACGCGGTCGGGTGGCACCTGCTTGTCGTGCGCGCCGGCGACGACCATCGTCGGGATCTTCGTGCCGCCAGTGGCCGCCGCATTCCAGCCCCAGGTGGTCGTTGAGGGCGCACGCCGCACGCCCGTGCCCCACGTGGCGCCGACCGGATCGGACGCGAGCATCTCGGCCCAGACCGCGTCGCGCACGGCCGGCTCGTACTGATTCGCGCAGCCCACCTGGCGGTCCCAGTTGGCGATGAACTCGCTGCGCGACTGCGTGTTGAAGACGACACCGGGATTCGGCAGTGCCGGCGCCGCGGCCGCGGCCGTGCGATTGTAGGCCGGCGCAAAGAGCACCATGCGGTGCACTTTGTCTGGATGCTGCGCGGCATAGCCACCTGCGCGCGGACCGCCGAGCGACCACGCCACGAGGCTGACCTTCTGCACGCCGCGCACCTTGCGGATGTGGTCGACGACGGCGTCGAGGTCGTGCCAGTCCGACGCCAGGCTCGTGAGCTGGCCGGGATACGACGGCTTGCACGGCGCCGGAATCAGACTGGGCACAAACTGCGCCTGCTGCGCGTCGGCCAGGTTGCAGGGGTCGTTCATCGGCGCTGGCCGCGTGGAACGTCCATAGCCGGTCGTGTCCATCGAGAACACGTCGAAGCCGGCCGTGGCCAGGTACGCCATCCAGCTGTGGTCGCCAATCGGCGCGTCGAAGGCCACTTCTGCCGGCGTACCGGCGCCGTGGACGAACAACACCACTTTGTCGGGCGCCGGCGCGCCCCGGAGCGCCACGCCGGCGGTCACCCGCTCGCGCACGTAGATCTGCGAGAGCTGTCCGTTGATGGCCAGCACGCTCGAGGTGACCCGCACGTAGTGGTCGATTGTAAGCAATCGCTGCGCGTCGTCGGCCGCCCGCGGCACGGCGACATCGAGCAGAATCACGAGACCGGCGGCAACGAGCGCAACGAGGGTGCGGACCATAGGGGCCGATTCTCGCACGAGAACGCCTGGCCCTGACACGGGCGGTCAAGACGCCAGTAGCTGCGTCTTTTGTGCCGCGAACTCCGCCGGCGTGAGCAAGCCGTCGTCCACGAGCGCTTTCAGCTTCCGCACCTCGTCGGCCACGGCCACCGGCGGCCGGCCGCGCTCCGCTGGTCGATCCGCGTCAGCGGGCGACCACGATTCCACGAACATCTTGATCTTCAGCGCCAGGTCGTAGTCGTCGGCCCCGGCGAAGGTCACGGAATTTTCGCCCCTGGCCGCGTCGAATGCGCCGCCGGTCAGCGTGTGTCCGCTGTCGTGCGGCGTGGCACCGGCAAAGGCGAACTGAATGAAGCCGTGGAAGGCACCCGGCTTCTTGACTTCAACCGCCGCGATGTTCCGGATGAGGACCGACTTGTCGCGCCGTTCGCCCGGGTGCTCTTGCACGATCCTGATGGCATCGCGCGACGTAAACAACGTCTTTCCCTGTCCGCCGTGCAGCACGAGGCTCATCCGGTGGGCTACCGTGCGCCGGTAGGCGGTCCGCCCGCGGCCGGCTTGACCAACACCCTGAACAGGCCCGTCGTCCAACAGCAGCCCGTGGCGCCGCCGCCAGGACCCGACAGGTCGACGGCGGTCACGTGAATCTGGTACTCACCGGGTGCGCTGAACGTCACGGTCGTGGAGCCCTTCGCCGAATAGGGCTCGCCGAACGTGCCGCCCTCGAGCACCGTGAGCGTGTGATGGCCGTCGCCCACGGTGACCTTGCCTGGCCCGCGGTACTGGTTCACGACCATCTCGATGATCGGTTCCTTGTCGCTGATGGGCGCGTTCGAACCCGACGCGTAGAGCGCGTCGTCGTCGACCCAGAAGTCGAGCGCCATCGGCACGCTCACAACCGCCACGCGCGCGATCGCGTTGGCCTGACTGTCGACCGGACTCTGCAGCTTCGGGCCGTTCTCCGCGAAGCGCAGGAACGCCGGCTGGTTGTGCTTCCCGCCCGGGCTCTCTTCCGACGCGTGCTGGGGCGTGATGTTGTAGTCGGGCGTCGTCGAGAGCGGCACGCGCTGCGTGACGCCCCTGGCCGTGATCACCCACCACAGCTTCTCGGTGCTGCCCTTAGGCACCGTCACCGTGAACATGCCGAAGTTCCGGTTTGGCAGGAAGTGCGTGGGCTGCCCGCGGTCTGGCTCACCCGGTTCGAAGTGATTGTTTGCCCCGACCTGGATATCGATCGGGTCTTGCCAGTTGCGGCTGTAGTAGCCCATCAGAAAGGTGCGCGTGCCGTCGGCGTTGTCGAACCAGCCGTCGTAGGCTGGTGAAATCGAGCCACCGAACGCCAGTTTCGGCGCGCTCGGCAGTAGCGGCTGCGACTGGGTGAACACGGTCGTGCTGGCGAGAGCCAGCACGGCGACAGCCGGCAGGGCGAGGCGGAGCAGGCGGAAAGATGCCATCGTCGTATCTCCTCTTCCCAACTAGCGCTCGCGCGCCGTGGTCGTCGGCGTCTTCTGCGCCTTGCGCTTCGCCACCAGGTCGGCGTATTCGGTGTCCGAGAGGTACACGACGTTCATCCAGGCGTGCGCCATCTCGTCGACGGTGCGGTCGCCGTAGCCCACCCATTGATCGGGATCGGGGTTGCTCTTGTTGGCCTTGGTGTTGTCGTAGTACGCGGTGACGTGGATGAGCGTGCCCTTCGGGAACACGGGCGCCGCGTCGTCCTCGTAGATGTAGTTGGTCATCCAGTTGAAGTTGAAGTCGCTCACGTAACTGACGACCTCGGTGCGGCCATCGGGCAGAATCGCTTCAACCTGCATGGCCTTGCCGCGCAAGTGGAAGTGCGGCTGGAAGTTCGTGATGAGGGTATTTTCCTTCAGCACGTTGAAGCCTTCGGTGTAGGCGATCGAGTTGGGTGGGATGTCGAGGCCCGCGGTGCCGTTCTTCAGGCCCGTGAAGCCCACCAGGTAGCTGCGCTTGGTCGGCTCCTGGCCTTTCGGGTAGAGCCACAGGCCGATCTCCGACGCGCTCGTGATCTCTTCACCCGCGGCGTGGATGTGCTGGTCCCACGAGATCTTCTCGCCGGGCATGATGAGCTTGCCGGTGCCTTCCATGTAGTGGTCGTAGCCTTTGCCGATCGCCCATTCCATGAGCTGCGGCCGGCGGTTGACGAGTTCGGCCGCGGTCGGCGTGTTCGCGTTGCCCGAAAGCGAGATGTTGCGGCCGCCAAAGCCGATGCCCGTGTTCACCGCAGCCGTGTTGTCGGGGTTGAGCACATGATAGGCAATCGAGTGGTGCAGGATCTTGCGGCCAGCGATGTTGGCCGGACGAATCTCGACCATCTTCACCCAGCGCGGCTCGGTGATCGGGATGTCCTGCATCGGGCGCCACCACTCGTCCTGGTGCACCGCGGGCATCGTCTGCATGGGCGCCGTGATCACGAGGTCGGGCGGGCCGTAGCCATCACGCTGCCCCTGCCAGTAGAGGCCCTGTGCGACCGGCTTGGCGGTGAAGTCGGCCGGGTTGCCTTCTGGCGCGCCCTGATCCACCCACGCGACGATCGTGTCGATCTGCTCGTCGGTGAGCGACATGTCGTTCTTGAACTTCTGCACGCCCACACTGCGGTCGATGTGCCAGGGCGGCATCTGCCGGGTCGCCACGCGCGCCTTGATCGACTTGGCCCAGGGACGCGCTTCGCGGAAGGTCACAAGCGACATCGGAGCGATGGAGCCGGGCTCGTGGCACGACTGGCACTTGGCCTGGAAGATGGGCGCGATGTCCTTCGAGAACGTCAGCGCTCGTTCAGGCGGAGCGGCGGTAGCGGCGCCAGGCGCCGAGAGGAGACCAACCGCGGCCAGAGCCGCCATTCCGAGACGAGGCATCAATCCGGTCATCGTCGACTCCTTGACGGTCTGCTAGCTCAGCCGATGGGGCTCGCTACTTGGCACAGCCCCCAGTGGTCGCGAGAATTTGCAGTACCCGTGCCTGAGGGCGAGCGGAAGATTCCGGTGTGTTTCCGCCGGGAGTCGTGTGGTCTGGGAGGAGCCCCTCCAGCGTGGGAATTTCTGCACGGTCCTCAGCGCGGAAATTTTCCCGCGGTTCTCTCGTACGTCAGGGCGCGCCGGACGGAGCGGATCGGTCGCGGGCCTACGAGAACCGGGTGCGCCGCCACAGCAGCAGGCCGCTGCCGAAAAGGATCGCGAGCGTGACGGTGACGAGCGCGGCAATCCAGGCCCCGCTGACGTGAACGGCCAGCGGCGTGACCGCGGTGGCCAGCCACACGGCAATGCCAACCGCGGTGGCCGCCATCACCCATTCCCACCAGCGCCGGGTGTTGTGGGTGGCGGCCAGTGGGTCCTCGCCCCGCATCGACGCCTGCACGCGGTCGCGCGACAGGCCGTAGCGCTCGCATTCGCGGTCTACCGCAGCCTCCCACGCGTGCAGCTCGTGTTCGGGCGCCGCCGCCAGGCTGATGGCCAGGGCGCCGAGCGCCATCAGCACCGAGCCAGCCACGATCATTACCTGGCCCGTCGTGCCCATGCCGCGCAGCTCGCCAAACACCAGCACGCCCCAGGCCAGCCCCCAGAGCTGGTTCGTGTTCGAGAGCGGAATGCCCCGGGCGATGCCCACGTACTTGGTGGCGTACTGCTGGAAGAGATCGCCGAGCACCCAGCAGAAGCCGCCGAGAAACAGCCAGAAGAGTACGGGACGCGCGGCGGAGAGCTGCGCGTAGACCTCGCGCGGCCCGCCACCAAACGCGAAGGCCAGCGCCAGGGCGGTCACGAGTTCGCCAACGGTGAAGATGGCCACAAACGACAGCGGGTTCATGCCGCTGAGGTACGACTTCCGGTAGGGCACATACATCGTGCCCCACAGCAGCGCCGCACCAAGCGCCGCGAGAATGCCGGCGGCCGCGTGCCCCGAGGTACTCGACGCCGGCGCCAGCTGCGCCGAGGCCCAGGTAATCAAGCACGCGCCCGTCAGCAGGACCACGACGCCGCCGACCACGCGCACCGTCGACCGTTCGCGCGCCACGGGCAGCTCGCCAAAGAGCAACCAGCCCCAGAAGAGCCCTACGAGGCTGTTGAGGTTCCAGAGCGGGAAGGCCACGGCCAGACCCACGTCGCGAATGGCAAAGGCCGTGAGCGCGTTGGCCACCGCCCACAGCATGCCGGCCACAATCGCCCATACGATGAGGTGCGGCCGTTCACGCACGTCGGCAATGACGTAGTCGGTGCCCTTGAGCAGCGCCGGCAGAGTGAAGCGCGCCAGGAACACGCCCGACACCATCCCCAGCGACACGACAAACGGCGACATGCCGGTCGTGACGAGCTTCATGGGCGCCTCGGCGGCGCCCAGCCACGCGCCGGCGGCGACGCCGCAGGCCACCCCGAGCCAGTGACGGGACTGATTCGAGAGCGGCGTCATGGCAGCATCCAGAGCAGGGCCACGCCTAGTCCCAGGACGGCCACGGGCACCCACAGGTGGACGTCGGTCAGAATCTGGCGACGCATCGGAGGTCTCGGGCGCGCGATGTCGGTGGGCACGCGCGCATCATCCCACGACTTCGGCGGGGTCTGCCGCACGACGGCACGGGACACCGGCTGGCGTATGCCTGGCAAAGTGGGAGAGACTCGTAGTGATGACCGACGTGGTGATTGTTGGAGCAGGACTGGCAGGCCTGACGTGCGCGCGCCGGCTCCAGGCCGAAGGACGCGCGTGTCTGGTGCTCGAAGCCGCCGACGCCGTGGGCGGCCGAGTACGCACCGACCTTGTAGACGGCTTCCAGCTCGATCGGGGCTTCCAGGTCCTGCTCACGGCCTATCCAGCAGCCGAGCGGTGGCTCGACTACGAGGCGCTCGCGCTTGGCCGATTCTCGTCGGGAGCACGCGTCTGGTGCGACGGCGCCATGCACCTCGTGAGCGACCCCACGCGCCAGCCAGGCGACCTGATGGCGACGTTAAAGGCCCCGGTTGGCTCGATGGGCGACAAGCTGAAGATCGCCACGCTGCGCTCGGCCGCTCGCCGAGGCACGCTCGACGAACTGTTTGCGCGTCCCGAAACGACGGCGATGGAGGCGCTGCGCACACATGGCTTCAGCGACGTCATGTTCGAGCGGTTCCTGCGGCCGTGGTTCGGCGGCATCTTCCTGGACGCGGAGCTGACGGCGTCGAGCCGCATGCTCGACTTCGTGCTGCGGATGTTTGGCGAGGGGCACGCCGCGGTGCCGGCGGCCGGCATGCAGGCTATTCCCGAGCAACTGGCCGCGGGCTTGACCCCAGGCAGCGTGCGCGTCAACGCGCCGGTGGCGGCGATTGGCAACGGCGTGGTCACTCTGCAGAGTGGCGAGCGCGTGACCGCGAGCCACATCGTGGTAGCCACCGACGGCACTGCGGCCACGCACCTGCTGCCCGAGCTACCTCCCACGGCGTGGCGCCGTGTGATGTGCCTGTACTTTGCGGCGCCGCGCAGTCCGCTCGGCGAACCCACGCTGGCGCTCAATGGCACGGGCGCTGGACTGGTGAACAACGTCGCCGTGATGAGCGACGTGGCGCCGCACTACGCACCGGCCGGCCAGGCGCTCGTGTCGGTATCGGTGCTCCGCGAGCCGTCCGGGGACGACGCCGCCATCGCCCAGCAGGTGCAGGCCGAGCTGGGCGGCTGGTTTGGCACGCAGGTGCAGCAGTGGCGCTGGCTGAGGACCTACCGCATTGCGCGTGCGCTGCCGGTGCGGATGCCACTTGAGCGCCCAGCGCCGACGCCCGTGCGTCCGGGTGTGTGGACGGCCGGGGACTTCCGCGGCTCCGCGTCGATCCAGGGCGCGATGGAGAGCGGCGAGCGCGTGGCCGACGCGATGCTCTCGTAGCCGCGCGTCACAGCTCGGCCTTGCCGTCGCCCGACAGGCCGGCGAAACGTTCGCGCATCCCTCGCCGTACCCGGTCTCGTTCCTCGCACGACAGGCGCGACCAGCGCCCGCCCATGCGGTGACCGAACCCCGGGCCGCGGCCGTGACGGCCAAGTCCGCCGAAGAGAATCCGGCAGAGCGCCAGCAGCGCAAGTGCCTGCCAGAAGGTCAGGACCGGCCACCCGAAGAGCCCCGGCAGCAGCCAGTTCCAGAGGAACTGCACCACGGCGCCCCCGAGCGCCACAAACAGAATCATCCCGCCGATCGCCAGCGGCGCCAGAAAGAGCAGCTTCCATCCCCTTCTCATCATTCGTGCCTCATCCTTTCGCAAGTTCGTCGTAGACCCGCTGCAGGCGCTTGCGCAGCGACCGCACCGCGTAGTGCTTCCGCGAGAGCAGCGTGTTCACGCTCACGCCCGTCTCGGCGGCCAGCTGCTTGAAGCTGCGCCCGTCGTACTCGTGCGCCACAAACACCGCGCGCTGTTCCGCGGGTAACTCTTCGAGGGCCGTCGCGAGTTCGTCGAGTAACACGGTGCGCGCGTACACGGCGTCCGGTCCCGCGTCGGGCGACGGCAGCAGGTCTTCCAGCCGCAGTTCTTCGTCGTCCTCACCAGCCGCAGCCAGCTCGCGCAGCCGTTCCGGCGCCTGCCTCCGAAACAGATCGGTGATGCGATTGCGCGCCACCTGGAACAACCACCCGGTGAGGTGCTCGATGGGCATCAGGAGACGGTTGGCCTCGACCAGCTCGTAGAACACGTCCTGCAGGATGTCTTCGGCGTCGCGCGCGTCGGGCACGCGCCGCCGGATGAACGCGCGCAGCCGCGATTGCTCGCGCGTGACGGTGTCGAAGATCCCCTGGTCCTGGTCGAGTGGCATCTGCGCCGCGCCCGGTGCGCCCTGCATCTATTGATGTAGACGTAGACCTCGTCCGGATATTGTCAGCAATCAGGTGTATGCTCTTTTTTAGACCGTTCGGTCTAATTTCAAGACCGCCCGGGAAAGAGGAGGCACAGCCATGCGAGTTGCAAAAGACGACGTCGACGTCAAGATGGAGATTCCAGGTGCCGTCATCCGCCAGCGAACGGATTTCGGTGACGTGAGCGGATTCGGCACGATCAGCGGCGAGTATTTCACTCTGGCAGCGGGCGTCGATACCGCCCCACTCTTCCAGGGTCTGGAAGGTAACCTGTGCCAGTGTCCTCATTGGGGCTTCGTCGTGCGAGGCCAACTGACGACCACCGATGCACACGGCGCGCAAGAGACGGTGAACACGAACGACCTGTTCTATTGGCCGCCCGGGCACAACGTCAAAGTCGAGGCAGATGCAGAGATCGTCATGTTCAGTCCCCAGCGCGAGCACAGCCGCGTCATCAACCACATGGTCGGGAAAGTGAACGGCTAGTGACGCATTCCACCAAGCAGCGCCTGGTTGACGCCGGGTTGACCATGCTCCTGGAGCATGGCTACAACGACCTGGGCATCCAAGCGCTGCTGGCGGCCACTGGGATTCCCAAGGGGTCGTTCTACCACCATTTCAAGGACAAAGAGGGCTTCGCTCTCGAGGTGGTCGACCAGTACATGCAGGGGGTGCATGCCGGGCTTGATGCCTGCCTCGGAGACCCGGAGTGTCGACCGCTGGCACGCGTGCGTCGGTTCTTCGAGATGACGCGCCAACACTACGAGACCGAAGGCTACATGGGCTGTCTGATGGGCGGACTCGGACAGGAGCTGTCCGGCGTGAACGAGGTGTTCCGGCGCAAGATCGAGGGATGCTTTTCCGAGATCGCCAGCCGCATTGCCGCGTGCCTGGACGAGGCCAAGCAACGCGGCGACATCCCCGCCGATGCCGATCCCCGGCAGATGGCGAGCGTGCTGGTGGACTGTTGGGAGGGTGCCGCACTGCGAAGCCGGCTGCGGCGGGATGCCCGACCGCTGAACGCGATGCTCGACTTCTGCTTTGGCGCGGCGGCCGCCGGCCGCACTCCGGTCTCTTCGAGGGCAAAGACCTCGGCGCGACCCGCTCGGCCTTGATCACGTCCGTGCCGGCGCTCCGCTCGGTCGACTCGCCGGGTCGCGATCCCACGCGTCGACGAGCAGCGACAGGATCACCTGCGCGTACAGCCGATGGCCGAAATCGTTGGGATGGTTGATGCCGTTGCCCGTCAGGTCGTAGACGCTCTTGCGGGTGAGCACGTCTCGCCACAGGCTCGTCATGTCGGCCAGCACGACGCCAGCGCCGCACAGACTCGCGAGGGCCTCCCGGTACGCGGGAAAGCGCTCCATGACCGTGTAGTGCCAGTCGGGATGCGGCAGCATCGAAGACACCAGCACACACTCCGTGTCCGGTGCCGTGCGGCGAATGGACGCCATGAGCGCGCGGATGTTGGCGCCGAACTCGTCGGCGTCCATGTATCCCGCATCGTTCATCCCGAAGGCGACGATCACGAGCTGCGGCTGCGCGTCGGCAATGCGGTCGGCGGTGTACCGCGCGGCATCTGACGCGGAGCCCGCCTGCGCGAAGTTGTGAAGCGTCACCGGCGAACGATAGACCTGCTCGAGTCCCGCGACTACGAGCTGCGGGTAGGGCGGCTGCCACGGGGGTGCGCCCATGACACCTGATGCGCTGTAGCCCTCGGAGATGCTGTCGCCGGCAAGGCAGAGCGTGACCGGTGCGCCGCGTCGAAGATGGTCGAGCGCGTGTGGCAAGGCGGCGCCGGCAAAGACCGGCTCGTACCCACGCCACAGCCCCGGCGCGTGGGCATACGTTGCCACGGTCTGCCGGTGATGGAAGAAGTTCCCTTCGACGCACAGCATGAACGTGGCCGGATCACCGCGCACATGCATGAATCCCCCGTTCCCGTCGGCAGGTGGGTAGAGTGCAGCGCGAGTGACGAACGGAATCCGCGAGCGAGGCGTGAGGTAGAGCCGCCCCGCCGGCTGGTCGACCGTGTAGTCCTCGCCCTCGGTGTAGACGGCCACGCCATCGGCGCTGCCAAGCATCGCGATGCGGTCGGGCGGGAACAGCAGCGTGGCGGTCGCCGGTTCGTGCTCGGACTCGGCGACAAAGAGCAGGCTCTCTTTGCGCATGACCTGCGATGTCCAGAACGGGATGAGGTCCGCGATCTCGTCGGTCATGCGCCAGGCCTCAGCACACCGGGGGAAAGACCAGAGACCGTCTCTCGCACGCCGGCCCGGTCCCATGCTGCCGGGTGGCAGCCGTGTCTGTCCTCGCGTGCGCGTGCGTTGACGACCAGCGAATCAACCAGAGCCCGATCCCGAGCACGACGGAGCCGACGCTGAAGAAGATCAGCGTGTCGCGGATGGTGGGCATCGGAGGATTATCGCGCCAACTGCGGCGCCCCGGGGTCGTCGTCGCCGTCGCAGACCTTGCGTCAGCTCCGCCGTGCGGCCTCGTGGATGGTCGCCAGCGCCGTTCCGGCTCACGCTTCGAGTACCCTCCGCGCATGGCATTCTTATCGCTGGGCCTCGAGAACCGTTCGTGGCTCGCGGTGACCGGCAAACCGGCAATGGCGATCTGCACCACTCTCGGACTGCAGATGAGCATGGCGGCGACGCGGCGCGCCCGCTTCGCGCTCATGGGGGCTGCCTCGGATGCCGGCTGGTATCTGATCATCGCCGAGGGCCGCGACCATCGCCTGATTCACTGTCGGCCGGCTGTGAAGTGCTGACGTGTACGGTGCAGGAGAGTTTCCTGTCGAGCGCCGCCACCGGCTGGCGAGATGGGCACAAGCGCTGGTCGGTGACCTACGAGGGGGAGGACGCACCCGGTGAGGTGGTGGTCGCGGGCGAATTGCCCATCACGTTCGCGCTAATCCGGCAGGACTTGACGGCCAAGTCGCAGGCCGACGGCGCCGGGGACCTGCTGCTCGACCCACTGTTCGAGATTCCGATCGAAGCCGTGCGCAATGCCATTGGCTATCGACCAGACGAGCCGAGCCAGGCGTTCGACGGCCGATTCGTGCTGCTCGAGGCCATCGACCCCACGTTCACGCAGCGTCTGTTCGGCGGGTGAGCCACGCCGCAACCGGTTGCACCGCCGTGGCTAGCCTGGGTACTCGCTGCTGCTCCCTCGGACATCGGCACCGCCTCGTCGCTGCGCGCATGATGCACGAGCGTGGGTGCCGCCCGGGAAGAAGCGCACGGCGTTCTTCCTGCCGGGCGTCGCGCTCTGGGATGCCGAAGCCGTGCCGCGCATGGCCGCGTTCCTGGGCGCCGTGCTGGGCCCGTTCGGCGTGTGGCCGACTCGGTCGGATTCTGGGCGGCGGTGTTCGCATCGCTCCTGGGCGTGTGGCAGAGCGTGCCGTACCTCTACGCCGACATCTTCGGCGTGATGAAGGGGCTGTCTGTGGGGGCGCGCGCCGAGGTCCAAAGTGACGAGCCGGCCGTACCTGCTCGGCCTGATCTTCATCACCCCGGTGCCGCTGCCGCTGGCCTTCACCGGTGCCCCGCTGCTCGTGATCGTGACCTACACGGTGATCGGCGGCCTGTTCGTGCCGTTCCTGGCAGCCACGCTGCTCTACCTGAAAAACCGGGTGGCGTGGACCGAAAACGTGCCCAAGAACGCGCTCACGACGAACCTGCTGCTGGTGGCCATCCTGGTGCTGCTGGTGGCGGGCACGCAGGAAGCGATGAACGCCCTCAGGCGCATCATGGGTTAGCGCGAGCTGACGGCAGTCGAAGCGACGCGGTCACTCCCTCCGGCTCAACTTCGGTCCGGCCTGTCGGGACGTCCTGCCGCGGAGTGGAACGGCACCCGAAACGACGGGGGACCGCCAGAACGGCCGGTCCTCAGATTTCGCCTTCAGGAGCGGCCGCGCCGCGCCGACTGCCGGTGACGATCAGCGGCATGGCACGAAGGGACACCACAGGCGCGTGCTCGTCGCCGTACCAGCAGTGCCGCACGCCACTGTCGATGCGCGCGGCTCGCAGTCGCCGTCGTAGGAGCTGCTGCCATCTCCATCCGGTGCGTCGATCGACATGGCCCGAAGTTCACCAGGACGATGTCGCCGCGACTATAGGTCGTCATAAACCGCGTCGGCTGCATTGCGCCAGAGGCGGCCGAGCACCGGGTCCGTCCCTTCGGTGAGCGCGCCTGCCTCATCGGGACGCTCGTCGCCGAGGTCTTCTTGCAGCCGCTCAGCGAGCGCGTCGACGACGTAATCGCGAATGGACTGATCACGCCGGGCGGCAGCCAGTCTGACCCTGCGTCGTGTCGTAGTCGAGACATCGATGCTGAGGCGCGCACGACGCTCGGCGGGAACGGGCATGGCCTGAAAATATCCTATTTACGTAAACGTGTCCTGGGTGAGGACAGCCCGCGCAGATCTGCCCTAGTCGCGGGGCGATAGTCGCAGGTAGAGCCACGCCTTCGCGAAGGCCCAGTCGCGCGCGACCGTGGCGGGCGAGATCTCGAGCGCGTCGGCCGTCTCGTCGACGTTGAGCCCCGCGAAGAAGCGCAATTCCACGATGCGGCACTGCCGCGCATCGAGTGCAGACAGCGTCTCCAGCGCCTGGTCGAGCGCGAGCACGTCCACACTGGCGGGTTGAATGGCCGGCGACACGTCGTCGAGGCTCACCATCGTGACGCCGCCGCCGCGCTTGTCGGCGTGTTGCCGGCGGGCGTGGTCGACGAGGATCTGGCGCATCAGCACGGCCGCCACCCCGTAGAAGTGGGCCCGGTTCTTCAGCGTCATGCGGTCCACATCCACGAGGCGCAGGTAGACCTCGTGCACGAGCGCCGTCGCTTGGAGGGCGTGCCCTGGCGCTTCGCCCCGAAGATGGCGGCCCGCCACGCGGCGCAGCTCCTGATACACGAGCGGGATCAGGCGGTCGAGCGCCGCGGCGTCGCCCTGGCGCCACGACAGGAGCAGTCCCGTGACATCGTCGACGCGGTCCGTCATTGGCTCATGAGAGGAAACGGCGCTGGGTTGCGCTTCTCATCTTATAGGACCACCCAACCCAAGGAGCCTCTTATGAGCACCGTTCGTACTCGCATCCGCGTTGCCTGCTTCGCCGGCGCGATCGCGCTGCTGTTCCACATGGCACCCGTCATGGCCGCGGGCGACGGCGATCGCAATCGGCCTGTCGAATTTGCCTTCGCGAAGTGGTTCGTCTCGGCCACGGCGATGGAAGGCTACTGGGGCGGCAACCTCGACAACAAATACGTCGGCGAGCTTCTTCAGCGACAAGCGACCGTGAACCCAGCCGTCAACGCCGTCGCTCGGCTCGAGGCGGTCTATGAATTCCACCACGGAGACGACTTCTTCACGGCGCTCATCCGGGGCGGCTCGAACGGCGTGACCGGCAAGGCCTATCTCGACGGCGTCGTCCTGGCAGGGTGGCGCACCGGCGCCAGCGTGCACGTGGAGTT
>JANMDX010000252.1:0-1988 GCA_031376505.1 Acidobacteriota bacterium | reverse complement strand
GGCCGCGCTCGGGCGGTAGTACAGGATGAGCATGATGCCGCTCACCACCTGCACGATGAACAGGAAGAGCGTCATCCCGCCCAGGTAGTACCAGAGCGAATGCCGGTGTACGGGCACCCGCTTCTCGTCGATGAAGTGTTTGAGGGCGCCCAGATCGTAGCGTTCCTCGAGCCAGGTCGCCGTACGTGCTCGCCACGACGAGGTCGTTGCCGCTACGGTCGGGTCCTCCACGCTCGCTCCTCAGCTGCGCGAGACGACGACTTCTTCGCGGCCCGCTTCACCGCGCACGTTCACCACGAACGTCTCGAGCGGCCGTGGCGGCGGGCCCGAGACATTGGCTCCAGACAGATCGTAGAGGCCGTTGTGGCACGCGCACCACATCTGCGATGTGTCGGCCTTGTACTGCACAGTGCAGTCGAGGTGCGTACAAACGGCGCTGAAGGCGCGCAGCTCGCCATCCGGCGTGCGCACGACAATCGCAGGACGGCTGCCGAACGGGAACACCTTGCCCGAGTTGGGCGGCAGTTCGGTGAGCGAACCGGCCACGACGCTCGCCGTCTCGGCTTCCCCGCCGCGCGGAGGTACGAGGAACCGGCGCACGGGGTGGAACACCGCCAGTCCGGTCGACCCCAACCCCAGCCCCAGCAGCCAGTCGAGCAGGGTCCGGCGCCGCACCGGAGGTCGATTGACGATCCCGGCACCGGGTTCCACGATCACTTCCCTAGCGACTGCAGGTACGCGACCAGCGCATCGAGGTCTTCGGCCGGCAGCTTGGAGAAGTCCTTCATCGCCGGCTTGCGCGTGGCGTTGTGTTTGGCCGCCATCTCGGCCGGCGCCACCAGCCACTGGCGCAACTCCGGGGCTTTGTACTTGGCGCCCACACCGTCGAGCGGCCCCTTGGCGTTGCCTTTGCCGGCAGCCGCATGGCACATGCTGCACTTCTGCGCGCCAAACGCCAACTGGCCCTTGGCGACCATGGCAGGTTGCGCCACCGCCGGACCCGCCGCAAACAGTGCGGCGCCGGCAACGAAGGCCGAGAGCATCGTGATCCTCATAACTGACTCCATCTCCGCGATGTGCGTCGCAGGATCGACACCGCCCGTCGCAGGTGAGCCGGACGTGGCGCAACGACCGGCACCCCGCACGACGCCTCACCACTCAGGATGAGCCGACACAGCGGTCCAAGCGGTGGGATTAAGCAATCTCGCGGCCAGGGCAATGCTGCACCAGGTTCAACGGTTCCTGGAGGAATTTGTGGGCTGGATCCTTGCGCCGGATGGCGCGGGGGGCCGGTGGGGGGCATACTTCCCCGAGGGTTGGGGAAAAATCCAGGGTCTTGGAGGAGCGGCAACCGTTGCGTCCTACTGATCGCCACCCGGCGGTTCGTCGCGCTGCCGGCGACTTTCGCGCAGGTAGTGCGGGCTGTATTGCAGGCCGTACGATGTGGTCATCTTGTGCGCGGCCTTCTCGCGGAAGAAGGTCGACACTGACTGCTGGAACGCCTTGCGCTCGGGTTCGGTGGCGTCAATGAGCGTGACCTCTTCCCGCGGCACGAACATCACCTGCCCGATGGGCAGCGTGTGGCCCAGGCTCATGCCTTCGCCGGGTTGCAGCACGTAGCGAAACTCGGTGGCGTGGGCAAACCAGTCGGTCTCGACGCGCACGATCAGCATGGGCGCAATGGGCCGCTCGATCATGTTGAAGATCGGCGTGTACACGGTGTCCCAGCCTTCCGGGGTCTGGAAGTTCGTGGCCCCACACAGCGACACCGCGCCTGGCGGGGTGCCCAGATCCTCGGGCACGAGGAACGCCTTGGCCATGTTGATCGCGTTCTCGTCGGTGATCATCGTCTTGCGGAACTCGACGTGCTCAGTGATGGCGCCCAGGCCGCCCACCGGCAACTGGAACGCCACCGTGAACACCTTGTCCCACGTGCCACCGGGAAGCGCGAGGAAGAACGTGCAGAGGTACTTACCTTCGCCTTCGTA
>JANMDX010000339.1:0-30318 GCA_031376505.1 Acidobacteriota bacterium | reverse complement strand
TGTCGGTGCGCTCCGGCAGCGTGTCGCGGTTGTTGGCGGTAGGCAGGCCCGTGATGACCGACGTCTCCAGGTTGTGTCCGTCGTAGTTACGCCACCGGTCGACTCGCGCGCTGAGCGTGAGCACCGACTTCGAGGTGGGCGTGATGATGTCCGACACGAACGCGCCCATGCTGCGCTGCGTGCCGCCCGAGATGCGCCGCAGCGACTGGGTGGCCTGCTGGGTCACGCCGACGATCACGGTGGGCACGGCCGCCACGTAGGCGTCTTCCTCGCTGTCGCCGTCCACCCAGCGCATGTCGGCGCCGGCGCTCAGCACCTGCCTGCTGCCGAGCACCTTCGTCCATTGCACCATGCCGCCGACCCCGTCGGTGGGCACTCGCTGGTCAGTGGCCAGGCGCACGGCGTTTCTGGTCGTGGCGGCGTTGGTGACGGCCAGAAAGTTGAAATGGGACCGTTGCTGATCCACGAACAGGTGCGTTTGCAGGGTGCTGTCGTCGGGCAGCTGCGCCTGGGCGCCGATGCTGCCCGATGTCCACGTCGTGTCGTTTTCTTCGCCTACCTTGGCATTCGTACGGTTCTCGTCGAAGCGGCCGACGCGCAGAAACGTATGCAGGCGATCCGAGGGATCGAACTCCAGCTTGGCCGTGAGGTTGGCGTACTCGACGTCGGCGTTGTTGTCGATGGGGCCGCGCTCGCGCTCGGCCACGATGGGGAAGCCGTTGGTGTCGAGCGCGCTGCCTTCCACGGCAAGGCCCACCTTCTTCCAGCGGTCGCTGGCAAAGAAGTCGAACTTCGGCGTATCGCGGTTGCCGTACTGGGTCTGCAGCTGCAACGTGCGGCGCGTGGGCCGCGTCGTGACCACGTTGATCACACCGCCCATCGCGATGTTGCCGTAGAGGCTCGAGGCCGTGTCTTCGGTGATCTCGATCTGCTCCACGCTGAGCAGCGGCACGCGCGTCCAGTACACCCAGCCTCCAAACGGATCGTTGAAGGGGACGCCGTCGAGCAACACGAGCGTGCGGCTCTGGCCGCTCGGACCGATGCCGCGCAACGACACGCCCTGGGTGGTGGGCTGCGCGGCCAGGCTGCTGGTGCGACGGAACAGACTGAAGCTTGGCACCTGGCGCAGGATGTCGTCGGCCACGACCGCTGGCGAGGCCTTGATGGCCTCGCGCGTCACCACGTTCACGCTGGCCGGCACGGTGCCGAGCCGCCGCTCCGTGCGCGTCGAGCTGACGATCACGGTCTCGAGCACCGACGCCGGCGCGAGCACGATTTCCAGGTCGCCGGCGGCCACGGGCTGTTGCGCATCGGCAAAACCCGGGGCGCGCACCACGAGCACCGCGCCCTCGGAGGGCGTCGTGGCGATCGAGAAGCGACCCTCGCCATCGGTCACCGTCTGCTGCAGTCCGCCAGACGGCGCGCGCACCGCCACCGTGGCGCCCACGATGACCTGACCGGCGGTGTCCTTCACGACCCCGGTGATGCCTGCGGCGGCTTGCGCCAACGTCAAGAGAAGTGCCAAGACCATCGCGATACTCCGTTTCCTGAGACCGGCTGGCAGTATACCGCGCTCCTTTGGGCCGATCTGGCGCGGCGCGGCGATGCGCCTTGACGCGTCGCGATCGTTGTTGTATAAAACCAAATAGTTATGCAACTGAATGGTTATGAAGGAGTGGCCGGCGCCCGGCTCAACGCGACGTATGCCGCGTTGGCCGACCCCACCAGGCGGGCCATCCTGACGCGCCTGATTGCGGGCGAGGCGTCGGTGACGGAGCTGGCCGCGCCCTTCGAGATGAGCCAGCCGGCCATCTCGAAGCACCTCAAGGTGCTCGAGCGTGCCGGCCTCGTCTCTCGGGGCAAGGATGCGCAGCGGCGACCGGTGAAGGTCGAGACCGCACCTCTCGTCCAAGCCACGGCGTGGCTCGAGACCTATCGCCAGACGCTCGAGCGGCGCTTCGCACAGCTCGACGTGTTGCTCGAAGAGATGAAAGCGAAGGACACCCCGCCTCGGCGTGGCCAGGGGCGGCGCGACCTGTCACTGTCTCGGAGACGCCCATGAGGCATCCTGCCGACACGTTTGCCCTGTCTACCCCTTCCGAGTGCGAGCTGCGGGTCACGCGCGAGTTCAACGCGCCACGCCGCCTGGTGTTCGAGGCCTTCACGAATCCCGCCCTGGTGCCGCGCTGGTTGACGGGCCCGGGTGGTTGGACGATGCCGATCTGCGAGATCGACTTCCGGGTGGGCGGGCACTTCCGCTACGCCTGGCAGAAGGCCGGCGGGCCGCAGATGGCCATGGGCGGCCACTACCTCGAGATCGTGGCGCCCGAGCGCATCGTGCACGCCGAGCTTTTCGACCAGGATTGGACCGGCGGCGAAACGCGCGTCACGACCGTGTTCGACGAGCACGGCGGGGTCACGACGGTGACGATGACGGTGCGCTACGGGTCGCAGGCCGCCCGCGACGGGGCCCTCACGACCGGTATGGCCAAGGGCATGGCGGCAGGCTACGAGCAGCTCGACGCGCTGCTGGCCACGCAAGCCTGAAGGGGCGGCACGGCGCATGACGGTCACGAGGCGAACCACAGGAAACTCGCACCCGCGCCTGTCTGAGGCCATGGCATGGCTCGAGGACCACGCCACCGCTCACCCGCGGGCAGGCTTGGCGCGCTACGGCATCGTCACCGCCGATCGCGTGCTCGGCGTGTCGATGGCCGACACCAAGCGTCTGGGCGCGCTGCTCGGCCGCGACCACGCGCTGGCCGACGCGTTGTGGCGCACGGGCGTGTTCGATGCGCGCATGCTGGTGGCCTTTGTGGCCGAGCCGGCCGCGCTGACCGCGGCGCAGATGGAGCGGTGGTGCCGCCAGACCGACAACTGGGCCTACTGCGACACGCTGAGCTTCCACCTGTTCGACCGCACACCGCACGCCTGGGCGAAGGTCGATGCGTGGAGCCGCGGCCGCGGGGAGTTCGTGAAGCGCACGGCGTTCGCCCTGCTGTGGAGCCTGGCGCTGCACGACAAGGGCACCGACGAGCAGTGCTTCCTGCACGGCTTGCGGCTCATCGAGCGCGAGGCGGGGGATGCGCGCCACTTCGTGATGAAGGCCGTGAACATGGCGCTGCGCGCCGTGGGCCGGCGTGGACCGCGGCTGCATGCCGAGGCGGTGGCCGTGGCGCGCCGGCTGGCGGCGTCTGGCGACGCTGCGCCGCG
This sequence comes from Acidobacteriota bacterium, assembly GCA_031376505.1. Taxonomy (GTDB): domain Bacteria; phylum Acidobacteriota; class Vicinamibacteria; order Vicinamibacterales; family UBA2999; genus CADEFD01. The sequence continues at coordinate 27,105 of JANMDX010000339.1, read as the reverse complement.
CTGGGTGGGCAAAGACGCGCTCAGGACCCTGCTGAAGACGCCGCCCACGCCGCGGCCCAAGGCGTCGCCGAAGGCGCGGCCGCGGGTCCCGCCGAAGACCCGATCGCAATCGCGCAACTGAACGGTTGCGCGTGCCGGGGCATCTCTGATAGATTGCGCAACCTGGAGGTTGCGTAATCATGAGTGACACCGATCGCATCGAGAAGGCCGTCGTGCTGCGCGCATCGCGGGCGCGCGTGTGGCGGGCCATCAGCGACGCTGCGGAGTTCGGCACCTGGTTCGGCGTGGGCCTCGAAGGCCCCTTCGTGGCTGGCGCAACCACGCGCGGACGCATCACGCACTTAGGGTATGAGCATCTCACGTGCGAGATCCAGGTGGCGCGGATCGACGCCGAACGGCATCTGGCGTTCCGCTGGCATCCCTACGCCGTCGATCCCGCCGTGGACTACTCGGCCGAGCCCACGACGCTGGTCGAGTTCACGATCGACGACACGTCTGGAGCCACGATGCTGACCATCACCGAGTCGGGCTTCGACCGCCTGCCGCCCGAGCGACGCGACGAGGCGTTCCGCCGCACCGACGGCGGGTGGACGATTCAGGCCGGCAACATCGAGCGCCATGTCGCCGCGTCGTAGCGCGACGCTGGCCGCCGCGGTGAACGCGGCGCCGGTGTTTGCCGCGCTCGGCGACCCCACGCGTCTGGCGCTGGTCACGCGGCTGTGCGGTGGCGGCCCGGCGTCGATTGCCCGTCTCACCGATGGGGCCGGCGTATCGCGCCAAGCCGTGAGCAAACACCTGCGTGCGCTGGAGCAGGCCGACCTCGTGCGCTGCACGCGCCTGGGCCGCGAGCAGATCTACACGCTCGAACCACGTCGTCTCGCGGCGGCCCGCCAGTGCCTCGAGCGCATCTCGGGCGACTGGGACCTGGCACTCGGCCGGTTGAAGGCGCTCGTGGAAGACGGCGCCTGAATCACGATTGTCGGCTGCCAGCTCATCATCTCCGAGCCCGACGGCGTGGTGCGTCTGATGTGAATGTGGAGTGGTCTCCGCATCGACATAGCTATAGAATGTGCGGATGAAGACCGTCCAGATGACCCTGGAGCCTGATTTGGTCGCTCGCGTGGATCGTGCCGCCCGACGATTGAAGACGACGCGATCCGGATTCACCAGGCGCGCACTCCGTGAAGCGCTGAAAGTGCTCGCGGTTGCGGAACTGGAAGCCAAGCATCGGCGCGGCTATGCCGCCAGGCCCGTCATCCGTGGGGAGTTCGACGCCTGGCACGACGAGCAGGTGTGGCCGGAATGAAGCGCGGTGAGATTCGGTGGTACCGCTTTGCGCCGCCGGATAAGCGACGGCCGGTCGTCGTGCTGACTCGCGACTCGGTGCTCGCGTACCTTGGCGAAGTGACGGTCGCACCCATCACTCGTACGGTCCGGGACGTGCCGTCTGAAGTTGCGCTCGGTCCCGATGACGGCATGCCGCAGGCCTGCGTGGTCAACCTCGATCACGTGCAGACGGTTGCGAAGAACCGCGTGGGCGGACTCATCGCGACCCTGCCGAACTCCCGCATGGGCGAGGTTCGCGAGGCGCTGATGTTCGCGCTTGGCTACTGAGTCTGGCGACGCCGCTCGCCGTTCCACGGTTGGTTCGTTCCGGCTATAATCCCGCCACTTCCATGGATCGCTCGATGCCCCGGTTATCAGCTTGGCGGCCGGTACCCGATTCGGCGCGTACGAAGTGCTCGGTGCGCTCGGCGCCGGCGGCATGGGCGAGGTGTATCGTGCGCGCGACACCAAGCTCGGTCGCGACGTGGCGCTGAAGATTCTTCCCGACGCATTCGCGAACGATCCGGACCGGCTCGCACGGTTCGACCGCGAAGCCAAGACGCTGGCCTCGCTCAACCATCCAAACATCGCGGCGATCGACGGCATCGAAGAGCGGGCCCTCGTGATGGAGCTGGTCGAGGGCGAGGCTCTGTCGCAGCGCATCGCGCGCGGAGCGCTGCCGAGTGACGAGGCGCTCCCCCTTGTGCACCAGATCGAAGAGGCCCTCGAGGCGGCGCACGACCAGGGCGCCGGAGGCTTTGACGCTCGTCGTCAACTGGCCGGCGCTCGTGCGGCAGTAGTTCCTGGCCTGGAGACTCAGACGATGGAGGTCCACGGTCCCGACCCAGGCACGTTCGAGCGCGTGCTTCTCGCGAGTCTGCGAGCGCAGCGGGTCAACCTCCGAACCCGAGTTCCCCGGATATCCAACGATTCCTCCTTGGGCGCCCTACGAATCATTCGATTAGCGCGTCCCTGCTGAGAGATGTTCGTTGACTTGGCGCCGGCGACGCGATTACTGTCCGCTCTATCAGCGAGGATCCATGGCTCATGTCACGATGACCGTTAATGGCAAGGTGCGGCGCGCGGATGTCGAACCGCGTCTGCTGCTCGTCCACTACCTGCGAGAGCAGCTCCTGCTGACCGGGGCGCACGTCGGGTGCGACACGAGCCAATGCGGTGCGTGCACCGTGCTCATCGACGGCCGCAGCGTAAAGTCCTGCACGGTCTTCGCCGTCCAGGCCGAGGGCTCCGAGATCACCACAATCGAGGGCCTGGCCGCGAAAGACGGCACACTCCACCCGCTGCAGGAAGGTTTCTGGGCGGAGCACGGCCTGCAGTGCGGCTTCTGTACGCCCGGCATGATCATGTCGGCGGCGAACCTGCTGCGCGACAACCCGTCGCCCACCGAGCAGGAGATTCGCGAGGGCATCGGCGGCAATCTGTGCCGGTGCACCGGATACCAGCACATCGTCAACGCCATCCAGCACGCCGCGAGCAAGAGGTAGCCCATGGCCACGACTCCAATTCTGCCGAAGCTCGTTGGCGAGCGCGTGAAGCGCCGCGAGGACCCGCGTCTCATCCAGGGACGGGGCACCTACGTGGACGACATCAAAATCGCGGGGATGCAGCACCTCGCGTTCAAGCGGAGCGATGTCGCGCACGGCCGCATCCGGTCGGTTGACGTCGCCGCCGCCCTGGCGATGGACGGCGTGGAGGCGGTGTTCACCGGCGCCGACATCGCCGAGATGCTCGGGCCGATGCCGATTGGCACGCCCTTCCCGTCGCCGCCCCACCGCGCCGTGGCCGCCGATGTCGTGCGCTATGCCGGTGAGCCGGTCGCCGTGGTGGTGGCGACCAACCGTTACACCGCGCGCGACGCCGCCGATGCCATCGTGGTGGAGTTCGATCCGCTGCCGGCGGTCGTCGATCTCGAACGCGCGATGACCGGCCAGCCCGCCGTGATCCACGCGGATTTCCCCAACAACCTCGCGGTGCCATTCGTGCCAAGCGGCACGGGCGTCAGCCCGGACGGCAGCACGGTGGACGACACGGCGATCGACCAGGCGTTTGCCTCCGCCGAGGTGGTGCTCTCGCAGCGCATGATCAACCAGCGCCTGGTGCCAAACGCCATGGAGGCGCGCGGCGTCGTGGCCCACTTCGAGCCCGGCAAGGGGTCGATGACGATCTGGTCGTCCACGCAGAACCCCCACATCCTGCGAACGATGATCGCGGCGATGACGGGCCTTGGCCAGGACCAGGTGCGCGCCATTGCGCCGGAGGTCGGAGGAGGCTTCGGCGCGAAGATCAACATCTACGGCGAGGAATACGTGGCCGCCGTCGTGTCGAAGCGGCTGGGTATTCCCGTCAAGTGGGTCGAGGACCGCTCCGAGGCTTTCGTGGCGACCACCCACGGCCGCGACATCCTCGGCTACATCGACATCGCCGCGAACCGCGACGGCAAGGTGCTCGGTCTCAAGATGCGGCTCATTGCCGACATCGGGGCCTACAACATGCTGCTCACGGCCGCCATCCCGACGCTGACGATGCTGATGGCCAACGGCACCTACGACATCCCGGCCATCCGCACGACGCTCACCGAGGTGTTCACGAACAAGACGCCCACCGACGCCTACCGGGGCGCCGGCCGGCCCGAGGCGACCTACTTCGTGGAACGCGCCATGGACATGCTGGCGCGCGAACTGAAGATGGACCCGGCAGAGCTGCGCCGCAGGAACTTCATCCCCTCCGACAAGTTCCCGTTTGCCACGCAGATGGGCGCGGTGTACGACTCCGGCGACTACCCCAAGGCGCTCGACGCAGCGCTCGCGGCCTGCAATTGGCCGGCCCTGATGGCTGAACGCGACGCCGCGCGCAAGGAGGGCCGCCTCGTCGGCCTCGGGCTGGCGATGTATGTCGAGGTCTGCGGCCTGGGCCCGTCGTCGTCGCTGCCGACCGGCGGCTGGGAGCACTCGCAGGTCACCATCGAGCGCGACGGACGCATCAGCGCCACGACCGGCGCCTCGCCGCATGGTCAAGGCAACGAGACGACCTTCGCGCAGATGCTGGCCGATCAGTTCAGCGTGCCCATCGAGCACATCACGATCCATCACGGCGACACCGGTGTGGTGAAGCAGGGGATTGGCACGTTCGGGAGCCGGTCGCAGGCCGTGGCCGGCACCGCGCTGCACCTGGCGGGCGGCAAGGTGAAGGCGAAGATGGCGAAGTTCGCGGCGGCGCTGCTTGAAGCGCACGAGGACGACATCGTCTTCGAGAACGGCAAGATCGGTGTAAAGGGCGCACCGGCCTCCGCCAAGACCTTTGCCGAAGTGGCCGGCTACGCCTACGTGCCGGTGCCGCTGCCGCCCGGGCTCGAACCCGGCTTGAGCGACGAGGCGTTCTTCGAGCCGGCCAACAACACGTACCCGTTTGGCTGCCACATCTCGATGCTCGAAATCGATCGCGAGACCGGCGAGCCGACGCTGCTGAGACTCGTGGCCGTCGACGACGCGGGCAATCTCGTCAATCCGCTCATCGTCGAGGGGCAGATCCACGGCGGACTGGCCCAGGGCATCGGGCAGGCGATGATCGAGGAGGCCGTCTACAGCGACGAGGGACAGCTCCTCACTGGCTCGTTCATGGACTACGCGATGCCGCGCGCCACGGATTTCCCGCGCTTCGAGATGCACTCCACCGTGACGCCGACGCCGGTCAATCCGCTGGGCGCCAAAGGCGTGGGCGAAGCCGGCACGCTCGGCTCGACACCGTGCATCGTGAACGCGGCGGTCGACGCCCTTGGGGAGTTTGGCGTGACACACATCGACATGATGCTGCGGCCCGAGAAGCTGTGGCGCATCATCCAGGGAGGTAAGGCGTGATCCCGACGGCATTCGACTACGCGCGCGCCACGTCGCTCGACGACGCACTGGCGAAGATGGCGGCGGCGCAGGGCGGCGGCAAGTTCATCGCCGGCGGCCACAGCCTCGTGCCGCTGATGAAGCTGCGCCTGAGCGAGCCGCAGGTGCTCGTGGACATCAGTCGTATCCCGGACCTGTCAGGCATCAGCGAACGCGACGGCAAGATCGTCATCGGCGCGGGCACGGTGCACCACGCCGTGGCCACCTCCGCGCTGCTAATGAAGGCCTGCCCGGTTGTCGCGGAGGCCGCCGCGACCATCGGCGACCCCCAGGTCCGCAACCGGGGCACGATTGGCGGCAGCCTTGCGCACGCCGATCCGTCCGCCGACATGCCGGCCGTGATGGTGGCGCTCGACGCCGAGATGCATCTCAGAAGTCCCCGGGGCTGGCGCGTCGTGAAGGCATCGGCCTTCTTCCAGGATCTATTCACGGTGGACATGGCGGCCGACGAGCTCATCGTGAGCGTCCAGTTCGCTCCCGTGCGGACGGCGGCCTACGCCAAGCTGTACCAGCGGGCCTCGCACTATGCGATTGTCGGCGTGGCGGCTGCGCTCGAACTGCGCGGCGACACGGTTGTGTCTGCCCGTCTCGGTCTTACCGGTGCCGGGTCGCACGCCACCCGCATGGCCGACGTGGAGCAGGCGCTTGCTGGTCAGCCGCTGTCGGCCACGACGATCACGCGTGCGGCAGCGGCTGCCGGCTCGGACCTGGCTGGCGTCAACGCGGACCTTCACGCCAGCGAGGAGTATCGCCGCGCGATGATCCCGGTGTTCACGCGGCGGGCACTCACCGCGGCGATGGCCCGCGCCTAGAGCCTGTCACCGAGGCGGAGATCCCCCGAGGTGACAGGCTCGGCCGCTCTGAATCCCCCGAGGTGACAGGCTCGGCCGCTCTGGATCCCCCGAGGTGACAGGCTCGGCCGCTCTGATCCCCCGAGGTGACAGGCTCGGTCGCTCTGAATCCCCCGACGTGACAGGCACGGCCGCTCTGATCCCCCCGAGGTGACAGGCTCCAGCGGCGTAGACAGACCCTGAGCACGACGGCCCCAACCGACGATGTGATACATTCACGTATTACACTATGGCTCTCACGGTACGCCTCTCTCCTCAGACTGAACGAGTGCTCGATGAGCTCGTGCGCCGCCGCCGTCAGACGCGGTCAGACGTCGTGCGCGAGGCGATTGAGCAGTACACGACATCCAACGCCACGACCTCGCCGGAAAACTCCGCGCTCGCCGCCTGGGTTGACGTGATCGGGGTCGTGGACTCTGGAACGCGCCCGTCGGGGAAGACCACGGGCGAGCGGTTCACCGAACTGGTTAGCCGGAAGGCTCATGCGCGGCGTCCTCGTTGACGCCGGGCCCCTCGTGGCGCTGATCGACCGCGCCGATCCTCACCACGACCGGTGCGTCGCGGCCCTGCGCGCTCTTCGAGGTCCGTTGACCACGGTCTGGCCGGCCCTGACCGAAGCGATGTACCTGCTCGGAGGCGCCTGGAACGGCCAGAAGGCTCTGTGGAGTCGGCTGGAAACGGATGCCCTGCGACTCGCGGTCCTGGATGCCAGTGACGCGTCGCGCATGCGAGCGCTCATGGACAAGTATCGCGATCTGCCCATGGACCTGGCAGACGCGGCCTTGGTCCGAGTGGCGGAGCGGGACGAGTGCACGCAGATCTTCACGCTCGATCGCCGGCACTTTTCGATCTACAGACCCGGTCCACGACGCCGATTCGCGATCGTCCCGTAGGCGGCTTCTCGAGTCTTCGCGGCGGTCAGCGGGCGTACGTGGCGAGCTTGCCCTGCAGGCACGCGAAGAAGCGGTCCAGCATCATCTTCGACACGCCGCCGATCAGCCGCTGGCCGAGGCGCGCAATCGGTCCGCCGGTCTGCACGGTGCCGGCGACGTCCACGATGGTGGTCGCGCCGTCGGCGCGCAACGTGATGTCGGAACTGCCGTTCAGGAACCCCGGGCGTCCCTTGCCTTCGGCCACGAGGCGGTACGACGTGGACGGCACCTGGTCTGCCAGTGTCACGGTGCCGTCGTAGGTGCCGGTGATCGCTGCCATCGCCACGGTGAGCTGCACCCGGTAGGTGTCGGGCCCTGTTGGTTCGAAGGTGTCGCAGCCCGGAATGCACGACGAGATCACGGCCGGGTCCATCAGCAGGGCCCACACCCGGTCGGGCGGCGCGTCGAAAGTGTACGAGCCAGAGATGTCCATGGCCTAAGTATGGCGTCAACCGACGCCGCTTAGCGTCGTCGCGGCAGCTGGTTCAAGTGACGCGCCAGATCGGCGAGATTCGCGAGGGTGCGGACCGGCAGGAAGTCGTCGACAAACGGCAGCGCGGCCTGGAGTCCGCGGGTCAGCGGCGCGTAGTCGACACTGCCAATCAGCGGATTGAGCCAGATCAGGCGGTGACTGTCGCGCTGGAGGCGCGCGACCTCGTCGCGCAGCACTGCCGGGTCTCCGCGGTCCCAGCCGTCCGACACGAGTAGCACCACAGGTTGCCCATGGAGCGCGCGTCGTCGCCAGGTGACACGGAGCCGCCGAAGGGCCTCCCCAATTCGGGTACCACCAGACCAGTCGGGCACCGCCTTGGCCACCTCCGCCACGGCGCGGTCGAGCTTTACACTGCGGATCTCGCGTGTCACTCGCGTCAGGTCCGTCGAGAAGACGAACGCTTCGACGCGGTGGTTCCGGCGCCCGACGGCGTGGACGAACTGCAGAAGGACCCGCGCGTAGCGGTCCATCGAGCCGCTGATGTCGCAGACCAGCACAAGGGGACGGGGGCGCACGCGGCGCCGCCGCCGCGGCAGCACGACCACATCGCCGCCGGTGCGGATGCTCGACGCGAGCGCGCGCCGGAGGTCCACCCGGGGACCGCGCCCTCGGATCCAACGACGCGTCCGGCGCTCGCCTGGGGTCCAGGTCAAGCGATCCAGTGCGGCCCGCGCCAGGGCCATCTCGTCGGCCGTGAACTCCGCAAAGTCCTTGTGCGCCAGCGCGCGCGCATCACTCCAGGTCTGCACGACACCGGACGGCGCGTCGATGAGCGTGTCATCGATCGACCCACCGGGCCTCTCGACCGGACGTCCCTGGTCGGCTGGCCGATCGGCAAGTGGCCTCTCGCGGGCGAGCCGACGGCTCCCGGCGGCTGGGTCCGTGTCGTGCACGCGCCAGAATGCGTCGAAGGCCCGATCGAATATCCCGAGGTCCTCACGGCGGTGCACCAGCAGGGCTCGGCACGCGTGATACACGTCGTCGCGCACGCCGATGTCTACGTGCTGCAGCGCCTCGGCGAGGTCGAGCAGCCGCCCGACGTGCACCTCCAGTCCGAGCGCTCGCAGCAGCCGGCCGAACACGAGCACGTTGTCGAGCAGAGACGCCATGTCGGTCCCGTCACCGGGTCGCGCTGGCCACCAGGGTAGCGAGCACGTCGCCTCTGACGGCATCGATGTCGTCCTTCGACTTGAGCGCCACACCGAGTGTGGCTTCGACCGCCTCCGGCAGCAGCGTGGTCGCGTCGAGCGCAGCCAGCGCCGCGACCCAGTCGAGCGTTTCAGACACGCCCGGCGCCTTGTCGAGCTCCATTCCGCGCAGTGACTGGACCAGCCTCGTCACCTCGGCTGCAAGCGCTGCCGGTGCGCTGGGCACGCGCTCGCGAACGATGGCCAGTTCCTTCTCGAAGGTCGGATACTCGACCCATTGATACAGGCATCGCCGCTTGAGCGCATCGTGCACGTCGCGCGTGCGGTTCGACGTGAGAATGACCAGTGGTGGGGCGGTGGCGCGGATCGTGCCGAGCTCCGGTATCGTGATCTGGAACTCCGAGAGCAATTCGAGCAGGTAGCCTTCGAACTCTTCGTCGGCCCGGTCGATCTCGTCGATCAGCAACACCGGCGGCCGCAGTCGTGCCGGGTCGATCGCCTGCAGCAGCGGCCGCTTGATGAGGAACGCGTCGCTGTACAGCTCCTGGCGAACCGCCGCGCGGTCCAAGGCCCCTGAGGCCTCGAGGATGCGCAGTTCGATGAGCTGCCTGGCATAGTCCCACTCATAGACGGCGTGCGAGATGTCGAGTCCTTCGTAACACTGCAGCCGGACGAGATCGGTCTCGAGCGCTGCGGCCACCGCCCCGGCCACCGCGGTCTTCCCGACGCCGGCTTCGCCTTCGAGAAAGAGCGGACGGCCGAGGCGCAGCGCCAGGAAGATGGACACGGCCAGGCCATGGTCGGCGACGTAGTGCTGCGCGAGCAGGCGCTCCTGCAGATCCCTGATGGAGCCGGTGACAAGGGTGCTCATGGTCGGGTGCCGCTACTGCGGGAGGCTGTAGGCCAGGAGCGTGGCCTCGGCGCCGCGCCCGGTTGCCACGACCACAAACTGCCGCCCCGACGCCGTGGCGTAGGTCATGGGCGTACCGGTGGTTTCGAGCGTGGGTGTGCTCCAGAGCTCGCGGCCGGTCTTCTTGTCGAGCGCGTGGAACGCGCGGTCGCCGCCTCCCACGAAGATGAGCCCGCCCTTGGTCACAATCAGGCCCGCCGGTCCCTGTGCCCCAAGCTTCTCTGGCGCGGCCACGCCGAGCTTCTCGAGCTGCTGGCGTACGGCGGGATAGTCGCCGAAGGGCTCGCGCCACACGATCGTGCCGGCGTTCAGATCCATCGCCACGACGCGCGAGTACGGCGGCTTGGTCAGGGGCAGGCCGTCCATGAACCAGCCGGGCAGGCCCCGATTGGTGTAGTCGGCGTCCACTTCACCGGGCCGGTTCGTCGGCGCACTGGGGTCGCGCTTCTCGATCCGGATGACGTGACCCTGGTTGACGGTCTTCAGATAGAGCATCCCCGACTCGGGATCAAACGCCGCACCGCCCCAATTGGCGCCGCCCCACACGCCGGGCCGCGTGATCGTGCCCTGCAGCGATCCGGGGGTGTAGACCGGGCCCAGCCGGAACTTCTTCATCTCGGCCTGGGCCGCAGCCCTCAGTCCAGGGGTGAGATCGAACGCGTCGTCGAGGGTCACGCCCTGCTCTACAAACGGCGCGGGCTTGGTGGGGAAGGGCTGGGTCGGTGAACTGTGCTCGCCGGGTACATCGCTTTGTGGCACGTCGCGTTCTTCGATCGGCCACACGGGCTTTCCGGTGACGCGATCGAACACAAAGGCGAAGCCTTGCTTGGTGAGCTGTGCCACCGCGTCGATGCGACGGCCGTTGACGCGGAGCGTGACGAGGTTGGGCGGCGAGGCCGGGTCGTAGTCCCACAGGCCGTGGTGCACGATCTGGAAGTGCCACTTGCGCTTGCCGGTGGCCGCGTCGAGACACACGAGCGACTCGCCGTACAGATTCGAGCCCGGCCGCCGGCCGCCGTAGTAGTCGTTGCTCGGCGTGCTCACGGGCATGTAGAGCAGGCCGCGTTCGGCGTCGAGGGTCATGGGCGCCCACACATTGGTGTGGCCGGTGAACTTGAACGAGCCGTCCTGCCAGGTCTCGTTGCCGAACTCGCCCGGTTGCGGAATCGTGTGAAACGACCACGCGGGCTTGCCGGTACGGGCGTCGAAGGCACGCACGTCGCCGGGCGGATCGTTCTTGTAGGTGAGCCGATCGCCGACGCCGCTGCCGAGGATCACGAGGTCCTTGTAGACGACCGGCGGCGACGTATTGGCGTAGTGTTTCTTGTTGATCGGCCACAGCAACCCTTCGGACAGGTCGATCCCGCCGCCGGCACCGAACGACGTCACCGGCATGCCGGTCCGTGCGTCGAGACAGATCAGGCGATGGCGCGTGTTGAGGAAGATGCGCAGGGCACCGCGGTCGCGCCACGCCGCCACGCCCCGGTGCACGAAGCCCTGGCCGCTGGCGGGCTGGCCGTCGTCGTAGGCGCGCGGATCGTAGGCCCAGATCTGGCGCCCGGTGGCGGCCTCGAGCGCCACCACGCGGTTGTAGGGCGTGCTCACGTAGAGCACGTCGTCGATCATCAGCGGCGTGTTCTGAAACGCGCCCGGGAAGGTGCCGAGCGCCTGGTTGGGTTGCTCGCCCGCCTTCCACTCCCACGCCTGGCGCAGCGTTGCGACGTTGGCGGGTGTGATGGCCGTGAGCGGCGAGTACTTGCGCCCGCCCGGGTCGCCGCCGTAGACCGGCCAATCGCGCGCCGGCGCCACCTGGGTGCTCACCGCGGCCGTCACGACGACGAGCAGCACGGCCGCAAGCGACGCTGACTGATGCTTCACCTTCTGGACCCTCCCCTGCCGGCGGGATTGTACCGACTTCTTCGCGTCGATGTCGGGAAAGTCCTTCGGCCGTGATATCGTGCGCGGCCAGAGACAGCCCATGTGCCATCGCCGTTTGCCTGTGTGTCTGGCCGTGGTCGCGCTGGCGGCAATCGCCGCGCCGTGGGTGCAGGCCCAGGCCCCCTCGCTCACCACGGGCGACCTGCAGTACCCGCAAGGCACCAACGCGGGCATCTTCGCCTTCACGGCCAGGTGCGCGGCGTGTCACGACCACGGCATGAACCAGGCCCCGGATCGCTACGCGCTGAATCGGCGTACGCCTGAAGAGGTGCTGGCCACAATCAGCTCTGGCCCGCACGCGTCGCACGCCAGTGGACTCACCGAATGGCAGAAGCGCGTGATGGCGGTCTACCTCGGCGGACGCCCGCTTGGCGCGTTTGTGGCCGGCGACGCGTCGACGATGCCGAACCGTTGTGCGGCTGGCCTGCCATTCACGCCCTTCACGGGATCGGAGTGGAACGGCTGGGGCGCCGACGGCTCGAACACGCGCTTCCAGCCCACGCCCGGACTCGCCGCCCTTGACACGCCGAAGCTGGCGCTGAAGTGGGCGTTCGGCTTCCCGATGGGCAACTCCGCCTACGGCCAGCCGTCGGTCGTCGGCGGACGTGTGTTCGTCGGCGCCGACACGGGCTTCGTCTACGCGCTCGATGCGAAGACCGGCTGCGTCCACTGGTCGTTCCGCGCCAGCGCCGGCGTGCGCACCGCGCCTACGGTGGGCCCTGGCGCCGGTGCGAATCGCTACCTGCTTTACTTCGGTGACATTCGCGCCAACGTCTATGCCGTCAATGCCGAAACCGGCACGCTCGTGTGGAAGGAGCGGCTCGACACGCACCCGATTGCGCGCGTGACCGGCGCGCCGAAGCTGGCTGACGGACGCCTGTACGTGCCGCTGTCGTCACTCGAGGAATCGGGTGCGGGCCACCCCGATTACCCGTGCTGCACCTTCCGCGGCGGCCTCGCCGCCTACGACGCACTGACCGGCAAGCAGTTGTGGAAGTCGTACACCATTGCCGATGCGCCGAAGCCCACGAAGAAGACGTCTAAGGGCACGCAGCTCCACGCGCCGGCCGGCGCGGGGGTGTGGTCGTCGCCGACGGTGGACGTGAAGCGCCGCCTCGTCTACGTCGCGACTGGCAACGGCTACACCGAGCCCGCAGACGTCGCCTCAGATGCCGTGATTGCCTACGACCTCGATACGGGCACGCGCCGGTGGGTGAAGCAGGTGATGGCGCTCGACCACTACGTGCGCGATTGCCCGGGCGTGTACCGGCCCAACGTGCCGGTTGACAACAAATCCGAGACCTGCCCCGACGACCTCGGACCAGACTTTGACTTCGGCAACGCGCCGATTCTGCGCACGCTGCCCACCGGCAAGACGGTCATCGTGATCGGCCAGAAGAGCGGCCACGCGTGGGGTCTCGACCCCGACAACAAGGGTGACGTGGTGTGGAGCCGGCAGCTGGGTCTTGGCTGGGAGAACGGCGGCGGGGGAATGATGTGGGGTTCGGCTGCCGATGGCCGCCTGGCCTACTTTCCCAACACACGCGCCGATCGCGGCGTGGCTGCGGTGAGTATCGCCAGCGGCGAGCTGGTCTGGCGGTCGTCGCCGGCGGTGGGTGGCGCGGCGCCAATCACGGTGATGCCGGGCGTGGTGTTCATGGGGGCGAGCAACGGCACGGTCTACGCGTTCTCGACGGCCGATGGCACGGCGATGTGGTCCTTCGACACGGCCAAGACGTTCGCGACGGTGAACGGCGTCGAGGCGACCGGCGGCGGCATCAACGCGGCCGGGCCGGTGGTGGCCGGCGGCATGCTCTTTGTCACCTCGGGCTATTCGGATCTCGGCGGCGGAGCCCGCGGCAACGTGCTGCTCGCCTTCGGCATGCCGTAGGTTCAACGGACATCTTCCGTCCGGATCGTACTTGGAAAAAGGTCACAGTCCATGCGCACGCTCGTCCGTTGGTCGCTCGTTCTCCTCGTCGCCGCGTTGATCGTGACTGGCTCCGCACCCGAAGCTCGCCAGACCGGGGCGAAGCCCACGAAGCTGGCGCTCGTGGGCGGCATGCTGCTCGACGGCTATGAGGCGCCGCCGATTCACCATGCGGCCATTCTGATTGACGGCGAGCGAATCGTGAAGGTCGGCCGTGCCGCCGAGCTGACGATTCCGCCCGAGTACCAGATCGTCGATACGAGCGGCCGCACGATGATGCCCGGCATGATCGAACTGCACGCGCACCTGATCCTGCTCGGCCACGGCAACTACGGCGAGTGGTTCCCGTGGATCGCCAAGCAGGGCACTGGCACCCTCACGACCGTGATGGAGATTGCCGCCAGGCAGTTGTTGATGGCCGGCATCACCTCGGCCGTGGACCTTGGCGCGCCGCTGAAGGAGAGTCTCGACGTGCGCGACCGCATCGCCAAGGGCGCGGTGCCCGGGCCGCGCATGTCGATGAGCGGCCCGTGGATCACCCGACAGGGTGGCGGCATGACCGACCAGTTCGGCGGCATCGCCGTGACCAGCACGGCGCAGGCGGCGGCGGAAGTGGAGAAGCTCATTGCCGCTGGCGTGGACGTGATCAAGGCTCATTCGGGCCTGACCCGCGACGACTACAGAGCCATTGCCGAGACCGCGCACAAGCACAACATCCGCGTGCATGCCCACGTGTATGCCGAAGAAGACGTGCGCAACGCCCTTGAGATGGGCATCGACGTGCTGAGCCACGCCGGCTCGGCGGGCACGGCGCCGCCCTACAGCCCGCAGCTCATCACCGATATTGTCAACGCGGGGCGGCCGGTGGTCATAACTGCCGCGCACCGCGCGTGGGTGTATCCCGACACGGCCGCGTTCCCCGAGCGCCTGCAGGATCCGCAACTGAAGAAGGACATGACGCCCGCAGTCTACGCCGAGGTGCAGCGCTCGTTGTCGAACTGGCGCGCGCTCGGCTACTTCGGCCGCACCGATCGCGAGATGATCTTCCGCGCCAAGGGCGTCACGCAGTTCACTGACTCGGGCACCGTGCTCGGCATGGGCACGGATTCGGGCACGCCCATGAACTTCCATACCGAGGCGCTGTGGCGCGAGGCCAAGGTCCACGTCGACATGGGCCTGCCGGCCATCAAGGTGATCTCGGCATTGACGCGCGTGGGCGCGAACATCCTGGGCAAGCAACGCGACCTCGGGACCATCGAGACGGGCAAACTGGCCGACATCATCGTCGTCGACGGCAATCCGCTCTTCGACATCACGGCGCTCGCGCACATCGACACGGTGGTGAAGGGCGGCCAGGTGTTCAAGAGCCCAGCCGGGAAGTAGACCGGCCGAGCCGGCCTGCCAGACTCACGAACCCTCGGAAGCTGCGCAACTGGAAGGCGCTGCTCATCTACCTCCACCGGTGGATGGGCATGGGGTTTGGCGTCGTCCTCGGATACGCGAGTGCCGTGTTGCACTGGACTTACTTCACGTCGCTGCGCCGCCATGGTCTGTTCTGGCTCGAACTGGTGGCGTGGGGAGCCGTGGCCGGAGCGCTCATGACGCTCGCGGGTCTGGTGGTCGGGACCGTGCGCGTCAGGCAGCGTGAGCACCGCCTGCGCTCGGGCACGTCGTATTCGCCCTACGCCGGGTGATGAAGTGGCACCACTACGCGGGCCTGATCTTCGGCGTCGTGACGGTCACCTGGGCGTTCAGCGGCGCGATGTCGCTCGGGCGTCCCTTCCCGTCGCTCCGCAATCGGCCCGCAACCGAGGCGCAGCGCTCGGCCGTGGCTGGCACGCCGCTGGACCTCGAGCTCGTCACGATCGACCGGATGCGTCAGGCACTGGCCACGGTCGCTCCGCTCTGGCGCCCCAAGCAGATCGACATCCACCAGGTGCGGGGCCAGTCCTACGTCATCGCCTACGAGCCGCCGGCGCCGTCCACCTACGAGCGCGAGATTGGCGCCAACGAGCATCAGGTCGAGGCGCGGCTCGCGCAGGTGATTGTCCGTCGCCGCGCCCGCCGAGGGCCTGCGGCGGCGCTTCGCGGACGACATCATGTGGGCGACGGCGTCGGCCGCCATGCCCGGTGTGTCCGTCGCGGACGCGGCGTGGCTGCAGGAGTACGACGCCCACTATTACGACCAGCACGGCGCCCGGTCCCTGCCCGTGCTGCGCGTGCGCTACGACGACCCGGACGGCACGTGGCTCTATCTCGACCCCGCGCTCGGCGCGATGACCCGGGTCGATCGTGGAGCCCGCTGGAACCGCTGGCTGTACCACGGCCTCCACAGCCTCGACTTCCCGTTCTGGTATTACCGGCGCCCGCTCTGGGATATCGTGCTGATCGGGCTGAGCCTGGGCGGCTTCGTGCTGAGCGCGACGACGCTCATGCCGGCGTGGCGCCGGTTGGCGCGCCATGCGCGGCGCGTGCGACAGGCGTTCTGGGGCCACGCCGCGTCCTGACGTCGGGCAAGGCGCGGAAACCGTCGTGAAGACTCGACCGGGCGGAGCGTCCCGGAGGAGGATTCCATGAGCGATGCTGCATCCGGAAAGAAGCTGCCTCCCGGTTCGCGGGGACTGCCGCTGCTTGGGGAGACCCTGGCGTTTGCGAAGAACCCATTCGGGTTCATCGACGGCCGACTCGCGGCCCATGGGCGGACCTTTCGCACCAGTGTGCTCGGCCGAGACGCAGTCGTCATGGCCGGGCCGGACGCCGCTGGTCAGTTCATCGACACCAACGACGTGATCCGGAAAGACTCGATGCCGCCGCACATCCAGCAGCTCTTCGGCGGCCCGAGTCTGCCTCTGCTGGATGGCGACGAGCACATGCAGCGGAAGCTCGCGGTCATGCGCGGCTTCTCGTCCAACGCGCTCGCGGGATACCTGCCGATTCTGCAAGGGGCGACCGAGCAGGCATTTGCGCGCTGGTCAACCGCGGGCGAGATTGGTTGGCTGGCGGAGATGAAGCGCTTGTCGATGGAGGCGATTTGCACCACCGTCATCGGCATGTCGCCCGGTGCGGAGATGGACCAACTCTGCCGCGACTACGGCCTGGTCACAAGTGGGTTCGCCACTCTGCCCGTCAGTCTCCCAGGCACCGCGTATGCCAAGGCGCTTGCCGCCCGCGACCGGATCCTGGCCGTGCTCGCCAGTCACGTACGGGCCCGCCGTAACGCCCCGGGCCGCGACGGCCTGTCTCGAATTCTGGTGCCCGAGGCCAGCGGTCCACCGATTACCGACCAGCACGCCGTGCTCGAACTGCACCACATCGTGATTGCCGGCTACATCGTCTTTGCCGAGCTTGCCGAGATGGTCGGTCGTTTGCACGAGCACCCCGACGTACGCCAGCGGCTTGCCGCCGAGATCGCCGCGCTCGCGCCCGCGTCGCTGTCGCTCGAGGCGCTTGCGGCCATGCCCTACCTGGCGCAGGTCGTAAGCGAGGTCAAGCGCATCTGCCCGGTCGTGCCGGTGATCTTTGGCCGTGCCCGTCACACCTTTACGAGTGATGGCTTCGTGATTCCGGCCGGCTGGATGGTCATGTGGCCCGTCACACCCAGCCACACGACACACGGCGTCTACAGCAATCCTGAGCGGTTCGATCCCGATCGCTTCTCGCCGGAACGCGCCGAAGACGCGCGGCATGAACATGCCTTCGTGCCCCAGGGCGCCGGAACTCCCACCGGGCACAAGTGCCCCGGCCTCGACTTTGCCACCGTCTTGATGGGCGTGTTTGCCGTCGTGCTGCTTCGTGGCCATCGCTTCGACCTTACCGCCAGCACCTACGAGCGTTCCTATGACACGACTCCGCCCGAGCCGAAGGACGGGTTGCGGGCGACGGTGGTGCGCACGACGAGCGCCTGATGGCGGGGCGCGGTGGCCGGAATGCCAGCCACGTCCCGCCAAGGCTCAGCGAATCCGCCAGCCGTTCACCGGCCCCGCGTGGAAGAAGGCCTCGGGGGTCATCACGCCGTCCTTCTTGAACACCATGCCGTTCTTCATCACGAAGTGCACGCGCTTCAACGTGTCGAGATCCTCGAGCGGGTTGCCGGGCACGGCAATCAGGTCGGCGAAAAACCCCGCCTTGATGGGCCCGCGCGTCGTCTCGGTTTCGCTCACCTTGTAGCCGTTGACGGTCATCGCGCGCAGCGTGTCAGCGTTGGGAATGCCGGCGTCCTTCCAGCTCCGGATGAATTCGAGGGCCAGCTCGCCGCGGGTCTTGCCCTCGACCCAGTAGTCGGCGTCGGTTGAAAACGTGAGTGGCACCTTGTTGTCGTAGGCGTTCTTCAGCCCGTCGGTCGTGCGCTTGTAGGCCTCGGCCGACACGGGATGTCCGGCCAGTCCGGGCGGCGTCTCGGTGCCGGCGCGCCAGATGCCCTTCTGCGCCATGAGCTTGTGCATCTCGTCGTTGAGCGCCGTGCCGTGGGCAATCGACCAGATGCCGGCCTCGATCGCACTGCGCGCGCCGTTCAGCGTCTGCACGTGGCCCTCCACCTTCAGGCCCGATTTGGCCGACTCCCTGATGATGAAGCGAATCTCCTCACTGGTGTAGCCATAGGGCTTGCAGTCCACGCAGATCTTGATGACCTTTGCGCCGAAGAGCACGTTCTGGCGGATGGCCTTCACGAGTTCGTCCTGGGTGTCGGCGTCGAGATACTCCGGATAGACGATGTTGTGGTCCTTGACCATCTCGGGGGGCGGGAAGAACTGGCCGCCCATACCGCCGATGATGATGCCCGAATTGATGATCGTGGGCCCTGGAATCCAGCCCTGCGCGATGGCCTGGCGCAGGGCGGTGTCGGCGTAGTTGCCGTTGTTGCCCATGTCGCGCACGATGGTGAACCCCGAGTTCAACATCTGCATGCCGTTTGACGCGGCCTGAATCGCGCGTAACGCCGTCGATTCCTGCACGTAGGTGTAGTAGTAGACGTTGTTCTCCGGCACCGGCTTGTAGGTCAGCGCGAGATGGTTGTGGGCCTCCACCAGACCCGGCATCACCGTGGCCTGCGACAGGTCGATGACCCGCGCGCCGGCGGGGATGGCAACGTTGGGGCCGACCTCGCGGATGCGCGCGCCCTCCACCAGGATGATCTGGTTCGTCAGGATGCGCCCGGCCTCAGGGTCCAGGAGCCGTCCCGCGCGAATCGCGGTCAGAATCGGTGCCACGGGCGGCTGCCCGGCGGCAGGCGACTGGGCCGACAGCATGGCTGTCGCGGTGACGCAGGCGAGCACGATCGACAGGACCGACTTCATGGACAGGCTCCTAGATGACATGGCATCGGGAGCTTACCTTGCCGGGACGCGGCATGCCACCGGCCCTGGGTGGCGCCCGCGAAGTCGAGACCGAGATCTCTAGACCGTGGCTGCCAGCGCCCGGTGCAGCGCTTCGGCCAGGATGGCCGGTGTCATGGGTTTGTTCAGCACCGCGCGGAAGCCAAGGCCGCGGGCCTGGTCGGGCCCGAACTCGGCGCTGTAACCAGTGAAGAGCACGATGGGTATCTCGGGCCGGCGCTCGAGGATGCGTCGCCCCAGCTCGATGCCCGACAGATGCGGCATGGACAGATCCGACAGCACCGCGTCGATCGCCCCAGCGTCACGCGTGAACAGCGCCAGCGCCTCGCGCGGGTCGGTCGCGACGGTTACGAGAAAGCCCATGCGGCGCAGGCTGGCGCCGACGACGTTGGCGATCGCGGCTTCGTCGTCGACGACCAGGATGCGCCGTCCGTCGCCCCGAAGCGTCGCTGTGGCCGCAACCATGGGCGCACGTGCGGCGGGAGCCGCCGCGGGCGGCAAGGCGGGCCAGAACACGCGCACCGTCGTCCCATGGCTGAGGGAGCTGTCGACGGCGATGGCGCCGGCATGGCGGCGCACGATGCCCTGCACCACCGCCAGACCCAGGCCCGAGCCTGGCGACGCAGTCTTGGTCGTGAAGAACGGATCGAAGATGCGCGGCAGTACGTCGGCCGCGATCCCTCGGCCTGTGTCGCACACCGTTAGCCGGGCGTAGCGCTCGGCGGCGGGCGTGGGGACTGATGCGGGCGCCTCGGCGGCGGGCACCTCGTCGAGGGTCACGTCGATCCGCCCGGTCGCGTCGCCGATGGCCTGCGCCGCGTTGACGACGAGGTTCATCACCACTTGCTGCACCTGCGTGGCATTGGCAAACATGGTCACGTCGGGGCTGAGCGTCACGGCGACCTCGAGGCTCTTGGGCATCGTGCTGCGCAGCAGCTGAATCGCGCTGCCGATGCTCTGGGCCACGGCGATCACGACGCGTTCGGTGGCGCGGGGCTGGCTGAACTCCTGAATCTGGCGTACGAGCGCGCTGGCGCGGCCGCTTGCTTCGCTGATCGCGGCGAGGCTCTCGCGCCTGCGCACCTCGTCGGTCTCGCCAACTGACGCCTCGGCGTGGCCCATGATCACCGTCAGCAGGTTGTTGAAGTCGTGCGCAATGCCTCCCGAGAGCGTGCCGAGCGCCTCCAGCGTGTGGGCGTGCTGCAGCTGGTGCTCGAGGGCGGTGCGGTGCTGTTCTTCTTCGAGCCGGGCCGTCACATCGCGAAAGCTCCAGACGCGGCCGACGACCACGCCGTCCAGGAACTGCGGCTGCGAATATCGTTCGAAGCAGCGGCCGTCCTTCAGCAGCAACGTATCGAAGCTGACCGCCTCGGGGCGGTCGTAGAGGTCGCGCACCGAGGCAAGAAACGCCTGGGGATCGGCCACCTGACTGACGGCGTGGCCCAGGAGTTGTTGATCGTCGCGCGTCTCGATCACCTGCGGCGGAACCCGCCACAGCGAGAGCAGCTTCTGGTTGAAGTCGGTGACCCGGCCGCTGGTCGCCACGACGAGCAGTCCGTCGGCAGTCGAGTCAAACGCGCTCTGTAACAGTGAAAGCGAGTGCTTCAGCGCCGTCTGCGACTCGCGGAGCGCCAGTTCCGCTGTGCGCCGCGCCGTGACGTCGGTGAGCACGCCGTGCCACCGCACGACGCCGTCGGCGTGCCTCGCGGGCAGCGCGTGGCCACGGATCCACTTCGAGTGTCCCGAGGCCGTGCGGATGGTGCCGTCGAGTTCCCACGGCTCGAGTGTGGCGCGCGATCTCGCGATCGAGGCTTCAAGCTCGGGTAGCTGCGACGGCGGATCGACCATGGCGAACACCCTGCTGGCGTCGCCCAGCATGGCCTCGGGTGCACATTCGAACAGGCGTGTGGCGCCTTCGCTGACAAACGTAAACCGGCGAGATCCGTCGGGCCCGACTTCGAACTCGTACACGACGCCGGGCACGGTCGCGACCACCTCGGCGAAGCGCCGTTCGCTGCGCGCGGCCTCCTGCAGCGCCGCGGCGCTGCGATCCACCTCGGTCCGGGCCGTGGCGACGGCGCTCCGCAACCGTCGCACCGCGAGGGTCTGCACGGCAACGAGCAGGCCACAGGCGGCCGCTGTCGCCAGCCACTTGCTCCACGGCGTGTGGACGACGAGCGGCTCGGGCAGCCAGCCAATCGTCGTGGCCCAGGTGATGGTGGCGAGCACCCCGAGGGTCCCCAACGCGGCCGCCAGGGCACCACGAGGCGGCAGCACCAGCCAGAAGCCGCCGACGATGGCCACGGCGTAGCTGCGCAGCGCGGGCGAATCGGGCCCGCCGGTGAGCCATGCCGAGACCAGTACGGCCAGCGTCGCGAGGGCCACGACGAGCTGCGACCGGCGGCGTGACGAGAGCCGGCGTCTCAGCAGCGTCAGCACTGTGGCCGCGCCTGCCAGGACGGCGAACTCTCCCGCGTAGAACCTCGCCGAGGCTGGCACCGCCAGCGCCGGCACGGCAACGACGGCCCCGGCCACCCACAAGCTGATCAGGGCCGACCGGGCCGTCAGTTCATCGAAGTCGTAGTCGTAGGGCTGCGGCATAGGACGACTGAGGCGACGCGGCCTGGCAGGCCGGGCCGCACAATATCAGAATCATCCGTGATGACGGGGGATTTTCGTCTGGTCGAGTCTCGATCCTCGGGTGGGATATGCTCGCAGAGCGGCATGAATCCCTGGGAACTGCTTGGCCGGACGAAGACCCCCGCCGGCGACGACATGACGCTCATGCTGCGGTCGGGCGAGTACGTGATCCTGGCGAGCGGTAAGGCGCTGATGTCGAGCCGCATGCACGGCTCGGAAGAAGCCATGGCGTCGCTCGGCTTGGCCGAGGCGCGCCTGCTCGAGGCGCCATCGGTGCTCGTGGGCGGTCTGGGCATGGGCTTCACCCTGCGCGCCACGCTCGACCTGCTGCCGCGCAGTGCCACGGTGGTGGTGGCCGAACTGGTAGCTGGCGTGGTCGACTGGAACCGCGGTCCGCTTGGTCCACTGGCGCAACATCCACTACGCGACCAGCGGGTGCGGGTCGAGGTGGACGACGTGAACGCCGTGCTGCGCGCCTCGCGCGGCTGCTTCGACGCGGTGCTCCTGGACATCGACAACGGACCGGATGCCTTCACGACCGAGGGCAACGACTGGCTCTACAACGACGGCGGTCTTGCCACGATTCGTGCGGCGCTGCGCGGCCGCGGCACCGTGGCGGTGTGGTCGGCCTGGGAAGACCGCAAGTTCGAGCAGCGCATGCGCTGGGCGGGCTTCGCCGTGCAGACCCAGAAGGTACGCGCGCGGCTGAGCAAGGGCGGGCCGCGCCATGTGATCTTCTGCGGCCGCATGGCCGCCGACGCGCCCGAGCCGGGTTCCCGCCGCAGTCGTCTCGAAGCCGCGCGGCGGCTTGCGGCTACTTAGCCGTCGGACGCATGCGCTCGATGGTGGGCCGCAGAGCCGCGGTCCAGGCCGCATACCCGCGCTCGTTGAGATTCAGACCGTTTTCGCCGTAGAACTCAGCCCGTGGCCGGCCGTCCGGCCCGAGTAGCGCCGACCCGGCGTCGGCGTACGCCGCCAGGCGATCGCCGGCCATATCCGCTTGTACCAGGACGTTGGCGGCGCGAATGGTCGCCATGTGCGGCCAGTGCAGCGGACTGGGTTTGGTGCCAATGACGACCACCGGCGTGCCCGGCAGTCGCGCGTGGAGCAGCGCCAGCAGCGTGTGCGTGTCGGCGGCAATCTGCGCGGCCGACTTCTTTGCCGCCACGTCCGCGTCACCGGCGTAGAACACGATGAGCGACGGTCGATAGGGCAGGATGATCCGGGGCGCGAAGTGGATCGTGTCCGACACGTGCGACCCGCCGTACCCTCGTCTGAGGGGACGAAGCGCGGGGAACTCCCGCGCGACGTCCCAGTAGCGGATGCTCGAGCTGCCAACAAAGAGCGTGCCCCCCGGTGCAGGTGGCGTGCTCCGGTCGTCGGCTTCAAAGGCGGCGATGTCTTTCTCGAAGCGGGCAGGGTCTGGGTTGGGCACGGATTGAGCCCGTGCCAGGATTCCGGCGGCCACCCAGACGACCACACCTGTGGCCACGACCTGTCGAGTCATGGCCGCAGTATGGCGCATGCGCTGCGGCGGCGCCTTACGGAATGACGACCGTGCGTTCGACCGACGCACTGCTCGTGCCGCACGCATTCAGCGCGCGCGCCCGCAGGTAGTAGGTACCACGCGGCACGTTGGGCACGGCGACGCTGCCAGCCGGCGCCGCAAACGGCGTCGAGAGCGCCGTTGCGCCCGCCGCGTATCCGGCGTCGATCACCGTGGACGTCGTCCCTGCCGCCACGTTCCACGTAACGGCCACCGCGGTGCCGGTGACCACCGTCGTGAACGTCGAGGGCGGGTCGGGCGGCGTGCAGCCCACGTTCACGACCAGGTCGCTCGTCGGCGCACTTGTGCCCACGGCGTTTCGCGCGCGCACGCGGACGAAGTACTGGCCGGTCGGCACACCACCGACGGCCAGGCTCGTGCTCGTGGTCGGGGCCGAGCCGAGGTTGGCCGCCCCCTGCGCCGCACCCGCTTCCACGAGGTAGCTCGCGGCACTCCCGCCTGACGACGGCGGGTTCCAGCTGAGCGTGACCGCGTTGCCCTGGACGTTGGCTGCAAGACTTGTCGGTGCGCCCGGCGCCAGCGCGCCGGCCAACTCGATCTTGAAGATGCGTCCCGTGTTCGAGGCCGAGTAGCCGAAGTCCATGAAGTACAGCTCGCCGGCCGTGTCGCGGGCGAAGCTGCCGATGCACCGGAAGGGCCCGCCCATCTCGCTCGTATGTTCGGTGTTGGCGCCGGCCGTGGCCTCACCGTCGATAGGGTTGACGTTGAGTTGCAGCGAGAAGACCCTGCCCTGCACGCAGTCCGCGTAGAAGTAGCGTCCCTGGTACGTGGCACCCAGGGCTGAGCCGCGATACACGTAGCCGCCGGTGATGGCCTCGCCGTTCTGGCCAGCGTGCGGGTACTCGAGGATCGGGCCGGTGAGCGGGAAGTACGCCGGAGCCTCCTGGAAGTTGTCCAGCGTGCCCTCACGCACGCGCCAGCCGTAGTTGCGGCCGCCCTGCATCGACGGCTCATAGTCAATTTCCTCGCGGGCGTTCTGGCCCACGTCGCCAATGATGAGCGCGCCCGTGTTGCCCGGGCCAAGATCGTCGAAGTTGTAGCGCCAGGGATTTCGCAGGCCGAACGCCCAGATCTCGGGCAGCGCCGGCGTCATCGTGTTGAACACCGGGTTGGTCGCAGGAATCGTGTAGCCGTTCGCCGGGGAGCCCGACACGTCGATGCGCAGCATCTTGCCGAGCAGCGTCGCTGGATTCTGCGCGTTGTTCTGAGGATCGTTACCCGAGCCGCCGTCGCCCATGCCGATATAGAGGAAGCCGTCAGGCCCAAACGCCAGGTGCCCGCCGTTGTGGTTGGCGTAGGGCTGCGTGATGAAGTCCTGCCGCCCGCCCGAGCCGTTGGGCCACTTCAGGTCGAAGCGAGAGGTCGGGTTGAGCACCATCTGATCGGCGGCGCTCCGGGTGAAGCGGGCGACGACGGAATTGCCGCTGCTGTTGGTGAAGTGCACGAACACGCGGCCCGTCCCTGCGGCGTCCGGCGGGAAGGCCATCCCGAGCAGACCCTGCTCGCCGCCAGTCGAGACGATCGCGCTCAGATCGACAAACGGCGAAGGGCGTTCCGCGCCGTTCAGAAACGCCCGCACGACGCCCCGCTGATCGACGACATAGACCGCGCCCGGCACGACCGGGTCGATCACGATGCCATTGGGCCGGTTGAAGCCGGTGGCCAGCAGTGTGGCGCGCAGCTGGGCGGAAACGGGGGCAGGAAGAATCGTGAGCAAGGCCGCCACGACGAGTGGCAGAGTCCGGACCAGCATGAGCACCTCTCTTGGGGGAGGGGCCACCTCAGAGTAGCATGCCTCCCGCGCCCGATGTATCGGGCGCGGCGGCGAGCCCCTGCACCTGAATGCCCTGAACGCTTCCACCCAGCCCCGCACTGACGCGATAATGCGGGCACTCACGCGCCACGACATGTCAAAGACCTCCCCCCGCGCCGCTCGCGTCCGGCAGCCGCATGACGTGCCCTTCGCCGACTTCTGCCACCTGATTCAGGCCGTGATGCACGTGCGCCCCGACATCCTGGCGCATGCCGTGGACGCGCGGGACTTCGAGCACGCCCTGTTGCAGCTGCGCGAGGGCATGCGCACGCACGTCTGGCACGTGGGGAGCCGGCGCCTCGATCTCAGCGCCGGCGTGGCCGACTACGACGCGCGCAGCCGCGCCGAAGGCCTGCACGCCATCAACGACTGGGACGGCGTGGCCGACCGGGTGAACGACGACACCATCGCCGTCGATGTCCTCAACTTTCTCATCCGCCGGCGCGGTCAGGTCTCGCCCGATCCGGTGGCGCTCGCCGTGCTGCTGGACTACTACCTGATGTACCTCATCGCGCTGTTGCCGCTGCGCGCGTGGGACGAGGGCGACGCCGACGAGAACATGGGGCGCGTGGACGCGCTGCTCGCCCAACTGCAAGGCCCCGGTGGCAGCGGTCAACGCTTCTGCGACGACGCCGAAGCCCTGGCGCTGATTGCGACCGCGCACTACGAGCTGCATGAGCACGGCTACGCGATTCTGCTCGATCGTGTGCGATCGCTCGGCCTCGAACGGCGCACCCGCACGGCCCTGCAGCACTGCGCGGCCATGGGGAGCCATCTGCGGTTTGGCTTCGAGGCGACCTACGCGCGCGACACGATCAAGATGCGCGACGACAACGTGGCCGACTATCCCTGGCTGTGCTTCGCGGTCGCGGGCGCGGCCGACGAATACGTCCGCATGACCGAGGCGGGGCAGTTAGGACCCGAGCGCGACCGGGTGATCGAGGCGCTGCTGAACGGGCTCACGCCGGACGCCAGGGCGTTTGTGGGCGCGCCGTTTACGACGCTGATCCCGCACGAGGCGGAACGATCCCACGCGCGCGAATTGCTGCTGGCACACCGCGACCCGCTCCGTGAAGAGTTCGAGGCCTACCGGCCGACATCGCACGCGTATTCGCCACTCTCGTTCTTCTTCAACTTCTCGCACAACGTGGTGAAGGGCACCATCGTCGACGGGCTGCTGCGGAGCGCGCCGTGGCCCGTGACGCTCACCGATCTCTTCACGTCGTTGCCGCATGACCCCGCCGTGTCGGCCGAGAAGACGGCTCTGGCGTCTGTGCTGATGGGCTATGCACGTTCGAGCCCACAGACGATTCGCGGCAAGCTCATGCCCGTCATCGTGTACGACCCGGCCACGGGACGCGAGTCGTTCGGCAATACAATTCGCAAGCTGATGGAGTAGCCGCGCACGCGGCAGGAGGCTCACGATGACGGCGCGAACCCTGGCGGCGGTGGTGTGGCTGGTGATCTTCGGCGCGTGGGCCGTCTCGGGACGCGATCGCCTGCTGGCGCAGCCGGCGCCAGGCGGAATGAGCCTGGCCCTCACAGGCGACTCCATCATCACCCGCAAGCTCTCGGTCTATAGCGAGCCGGCCTTCACGCGGCTCATCGCGCTCGTGCGCGGCGCCGACGCCGCGTTCACGAACATCGAGATGCTGTTCCACGACTTCGAGTCGTACCCCATGAACGAGAGCGGCGGCACCTACATGCGCGCCGAGCCCGCCCTGGCGCGGGAACTGGCGTGGGCCGGCTTCGACCTGGGGTCGCTTGCCAACAACCACGCGGGTGACTACGGCGTGCCGGCGATGCGGCTCACGCAGAAATACGTGGCCGAGGCGGGCATCGTGGCGGCCGGCGTGGGACAGAGCCTGACCGAGGCGCGTGAGGCGAAGTTCCTGGAAACCGGCAAGGGCCGGATCGCGCTCATCTCCGTGTCGTCCACGTTTCCCGATCACTCGCGGGCCGGGAACACCCGCGGCGACGTGCCGGCGCGGCCGGGCTTGAATCCCCTGCGCTTCACCACGACCTACGTCGTCACCAAGGAGCGCTTCGAGCAGTTGAAGCTGGCGGCGGGAGAGGTCACAGGACGGCCTCCGGCCGACGGGGACGCACTGACCTTTGTGGGCCGGCGGTTCGTCGCGGGCGACACGCCCGGCATCCGCACCGAGCCCATGAAGCGCGACCTCGACGAGATTGCGGCGGTGGTGAAGAGCGCAGCCACGCTGGCGGACTACGTGGTCGTGTCGATTCACGCGCACGAGTCCGGCCGCGCCGGCATGACCGAGCCTCCGCAGTTCCTGCCCACCTTTGCGC
>JANMDX010000162.1:0-1770 GCA_031376505.1 Acidobacteriota bacterium | reverse complement strand
GGTCGTGGTGTTGGCGAGCGCGAACGATCCGAGATTCGACGCCCCCGGCGACTGTCCCGCCTCGAGCAGGTATCCCGAAGCCGTGGCGGCCGCACCCCAGGTCAGCGACACCGACGAGGCGGCCGTCGTGAACCTCAGCGGGCCGGGTGCGGGCGGCGCGATGAAGCAGCCCACCTGGAGCGCCACTTCGCTAGACGGCGCACTTGCCCCGTCGCCGTTGCGCGCAACGACCGTGAGGTAGTAGATGCCGTTCGGCGCGGTAGTCGTGAAGCTCGTCGTGCCGCGAAAGAGCGCCGACCCCAAGTCCGTCGCGCCTGACGCCGTGCCTGCAAACAGCGTGTAGCTCGACGGCGCGCCACCGGTGGGCGCCCGTGTCCACGAAAGGTCCACGCGGTTGCCGATCGAAAGCGCCGTCAGCGTCGGCGGATCGGGAGGCGTCCCGGGCAGCGCCGGATAGTACTCACCGGTGCCGTCGTTGTCGGGCAGGGGCACGAGGCCGCGGTCGTCGGCGAACACCGCCGACCACCGCGTCGCCCGCGCGGTCGGCGCGGCCGCATCGACGTCGTACTCGAGGCCCGCGTAGAGGCGGCCGGCGACAAATGCCGCGCTCGACGGCACCACGCCGCCCGTGGGGCCGAACTGGGTAAGCACTGTGTCGGGGATGCTGGCCGCACCAACCAGCGGCGCACCAAACGTCACGCCGGCCACGAACGTCTGCGCGCCGTCGGTTGCCAGCCCGTAGACCCGCGTGTCGCCGAGCACGAACATCTCGGGCTGCACGAGCGCGCCGGTCACCGCGTCAACCGCGGCGAACCCGGGCCGGTACTGCGAGCCGACCGTCGTGAAGTCTCCGCCCAGATAGACGGTGCGGCCCACCGCCAGCAGCGACCGCAGGAGCGTACCGGGATCGAGGCTGTCGAGGACAGGCTGCCAGGCGTTGAGCGTGCCGTCGGCGCCGACGGCCGCCAGGGCGCGGCGGCGGGTGGGTGCGATCGTGAGACCCGAGATCGTCTCGAACTCGCCGCCCAGATACACCAGTCCGCCAACGATCGTCATGGCGGTCACCGTGCCCGGCAGCCCGCCCGCGCGCGATACGACGACCCGCCACGTCTGGTCCACATCGGCCGTCGTCAGGTCCGCGCGCCGGACCTCGCCGCTGGTGGCGCTGGCGAAGTACAGATGCACGTCATCGACGGCGAGCGCCGATACCGGCGAGGGCTGGTGCAGCAACACGCGCCCCGCGTCGTTTGGATTCCACGGCGTGGCCAGGCCGGTCGCGCGATCGATGGCCGCGACATATCGCCGCGGCACCAGATTGGAGCCGCCTGGACGAGTCATCAGCAGACCGCCCGTGGAGTACTCGAGCGGATTGACCAGGAACGGCGCCGGGTCCCAGCTCTCGAGCGCGCCGGTCACAGCCGACAGCGCCCCGACGCCTCCGCGATCGCTGCCGCCCATTCGCTCGAAGTCGCCGCTCACGAACAATCGCTGCCCGTCGGTGGCCAATTGCGTGAGCGCGGGCACATAGACCGCGCCGGACGGATCCGGGACGCGGATGGTAAGCGCCGCAGCCGTCCAGGTGGTGTCGATCGCGCCGGTGGACGCCAGCACCGCGGCCGGTTGGGCCACCGGCTGGCCATTGACGACCGACGTGGCCAGAAACACCCGCGCACCCACGACCTCGAGATCGATGAGGTTCGGTGCGACGGGCGCCGTCCAGCCCGCCTTCGCCGCCAGCGTCGTGAGGTCGTAGGCCTCGAGCGTGTTGAC
>JANMDX010000159.1:0-1658 GCA_031376505.1 Acidobacteriota bacterium | reverse complement strand
GTCGAGGGCGTCGGCGAGGGCGTGCCCCAGAGCGTCGTCACCGACCGCGAACACGTCGCCGTTCGGCGCGACGACGGTGATGTGTTCGGCGGCCTCGGTGTTGGCGTACGCCGCCGAGAACCGCAGCATGCCGCCGGCTCGTCGCGCGGTCAGCGGCGCGTCTTCGCCCCTGACGGAGTAGCGACGATCGCCCAGAACGCCGAACGGGCCGAGGAACGCCCGGCGCAGCCGTTCGCCGCCGAACGACTTGACCGGGTAGCGCCACAGGTCCGCGACGATCCCGACCGCTGCGTCACCTCGTGGCAAGGAAGATGACCAGGATGATCAAGAACCCGAGTCCTGCGTAGGCCCAGCGAAGCGCCTTCTGCTTGGCGTTCGCGATCTCGCGACTGGCCTGGCGTCGGCGCTCGACCGCCTCGGGATCGTCGGAGAGTTCCGGCCATTCCTCGTCGTCGTCCCATGCCATGGCGTCAGCCTATCGCGAGGGGTTGTCGACGGGTCTGGGGATCTCCGCCGACGCGATGCGCTGCTCGAGGACCTGCTCCGCGTCGGCGAGCCAATCGAGCTGCAGCCGGAGCAGCCGCTCGGCGTATCGGTCGTTGACGGCCAGAAGGTCCACTCGGTGGGGGAGGCCTTCCCAATTTCGTCGGGCGGCCGCGAGTTGGTCGAGCGACGCCTGCACGTCGTCGCGGAGCGCCCGCAGCCCGTCGAGGACGGCCTGCGGGTCCACCAGGTCGGCCGCAAGAAGCCGGACGATTGTCTCGTGCTGCATCTTCGGGAGTGGGACGGGGGTTCGCGCCCATGCTGCGAGTGCCCCCAGGCCCAGCGGCGTCAGTGTGTAGTGGGTGCGCTCACGCGTCTTGCCGGGCAGCTTCTGGGCGTCGAGATAGCCACGTTTGGCGAGCCGTTTGGGCTCGGCGTACCACTGGCTCGCGGCGGCGTCCCAGTACATGCGCCCTTGTTCGGCGTTACGGCGCAGGTCATGGGGGCCGGCGCCGCCGCGTCCGACGAGCGTGAGGATGACGATCGAGAACGGTGTGAGATCCGGACTTGACATGAACTCCGATTCGGACTAATAATAACTCCGAAGCGGATCTTACACCGTTGGGAGGTCAACGATGATGCAGACACAGACACCCACCACCGAGCTGATGTTCCTGGGGGCTCGCGCGCGCATCCTTGCGACGGGCGCCGAGACCGGCGGGGCCTTTGCACTTGTCGAGATGATCGACATGCCACCCGGTGATCAACCGCCGCTCCACGTCCACCACAACCAGGACGAAGGCTTTTTCGTCATCGACGGAGAGGCAACGCTCTACATGCCCGGTCGCGAGGTCACGCTGAGTGCCGGCGACTTCTTCCTTGCACCCAAAGGCGTTCCGCACACGTACCGTGTCGGCCCGGACGGGGCACACTGCCTCGTCACCAGCTCGCCCGCCGGTTTCGAGGACTTCGTCGCCGAGGTCGCGGCACTCGAAACACCGGACCCGGAGTCACTCGGTGCCGCGGCCGCCCGGTACGGCATCGAGATTCTGGGCCCTCCCGGCATGCGGCCGTGACATGACAACCCGTGACGTGAGCGGCCCCGGTCGTGACCACTCCGGGCGCTCGCGTCGCCGATTGTCGTCACGGGGTCAGGCGGGTGCGGCTGCGGCGGA
>JANMDX010000158.1:0-16270 GCA_031376505.1 Acidobacteriota bacterium | reverse complement strand
TAGGGATACATCGTGGCGGAGACCTTCTGGCCCGAGGCCGCGGCCGCCGACAGCTTCCGAAGCGCCTCGCCCATGCGGCCCCAATTGGCGCGTGCGCCCACCTTCAAATGGAAGATGACCACCGGAACGTCGCCGTCCTTGCCAATGCGTAGCGCCTCGTCGAGCGCGTTGAAGAGGTTGAAGCTCTCGCCGCGGATATGCGTCACGTAGAGCCCGCGCTTCTTGCCTGCGACCTTGGCGAGCGCAATGAGTTCATCGGTCGTGGCAAACGAGCCCGGCATGTAGATGAGTGCGCTCGCGAGTCCGAACGCGCCGTCGTCCATGGCGCGCGCCACCATCTGCTCCATGCGCGCCAGCTCGTCGGGGGTCGGCGCCCGGTTGTCCAGGCCGATGACCTCGCTGCGCACGAGCGTCGCCGGAATGAGCGTGCCCAGGTTGATGGCGATACCGCGGGTCGTGAGTCGGGCGAAGTACTCGTCGAAGGAGGTCCAGTCCACCGACAGGCCGGCGCGCGTGAGCGCTTCGGGGCTCGCGGTCTTGGCCGACCAGAACGCCGGGGAGTCGCCCTCGCCGATGATCTCGCTGGTGATGCCTTGGCGCAGATGACTCTCGCCGTTGCCGTCAATCAGGAGCGTTGTGCCCGACTGGCCCTGAACGTCGATGAAGCCGGGGCTGACGACGCGTCCGGTGGCGTCGATCACGGTCGGGGCCGTCGCCGCGGAGAGATCGCCGAGGGCCACGATGCGGTCGCCGCTTACGCCCACGTCGGCCCGGAACCGTGGCGAGCCGCGGCCGTCGACGAGCTGCCCGCCGCGCACGATCACGTCGAACCGTGGCGCCGACGATCCACACGCGGTCAGCCCGATCGCCGCCAGCCCTGCGAGCCACCCTCGGTACCGCATCAGCGACATCTCCTCTGGTTCACGAGCGTCCAGGCGCCTTGGCTCGCTATACTGGCCGGCACCAGCACCGCCCATGCCCACCACGTTTCGTTCCGCGACCCGCCGCCATGACGCCGGCGCCGGGCTGTTCACCGACCAAGAGTATGCGCGCCAGCGCGCCTTCTTCACAACGCGGGTTGCGCCGACCCCGCTCGTGTCCCTGCCGGGACTGGCCGCGCGGTTGGGCCTCGACGCCTTGTGGGTCAAGAACGAGACGCGCCGATTCGACTTGCCGGCCTTCAAGAGCCTGGGCGTGGAGTTTGCGGTGCACGAGCTGGCTGCGCGCGGCGAGCTTGCAGGTGTAGACACGCTCGTGTGCGCCAGCGCCGGCAACCATGGACGGGCCGTGGCGCGAGCGGCAAGGCACGCGGGCCTGCGCGGCCGTGTGTTCCTCGACCGCGACGTGGCCGCCGCGCGCGTCGATGCGATCCGCGCAGAAGGCGCCGAAGTCGTGCGCGTGGACGGCACCTACGACGACGCGGTGCGGCTGGCCGCCGACGACGCGGCGCGGACCGGCGCGCTCGTGGTGTCGGACACGTCGTGGCCGGACTACGAGCAAATCCCTCGCGACATCATGTTGGGCTACACCCGCATCCTGGACGAAGCCGCCGAGGCATGGGCCGGGCACGGTCCACCCGACCTGATGATCGTGCAGGCGGGCGTGGGCGGCCTGTTGGCAGCGGTAGCGAGCTGGTCGGCCCGCCACCTTGGCCACACGCGGCCCGCACTCGTGGCCGTCGAGCCCTCGCTGGCCGCCTGCGTGCAGGCGTCGGCCCGCGCCGGCACGCCGCAACTGGTGGCTGGAGCACTCACGACCATCATGGCCGGCCTGCGCTGCGGCGAGGTCTCGCCACTCGCTTTCGGCGCCGTCCGGGACCTGGTCGACGGGTTCACGGCCGTGGAGGATCGGTGGTGCCGCGCCGCCATGCACCTGCTCGTACACCCCGAGCCTGGGGACCCCAGTCTGGCCGTGGGCACCTCCGGCGCCGCGGGACTCGCGGCGCTGCTGGCCGCCACCGAGTCCGCAGACACGCGCGCCCTGCTCGAGTCATCTGCTGGTCGCGCCCATCCCCGCGTGCTCGTCATCGCGACGGAAGGCGTGACGGAGCCACAGCTCTGGCAGGAGGTCACTGGGCTCGCGCCGGCCTCATGATGGATCGGGTGAGCCTCGGACAGGCGTCCCATGGCTGGTCGATGCGTCCCAGTTCCGGACACGGCGCGAACATCTTCGCGGAACTTCGGGCCGGAAATCCTCGTTGTCTCAATAGGTCTCACGGCGCACGCGCTGGCACGCGGTTTGAGTAGAGTCCACGTATCGGTGCCGTCACGACACCATCCTTTTGCCAGGTCCGGCCGTCTAAGGAGCGACTCGAGTTCATGGACATTCAGCGTCCCGCATCGGTAGCGCGCCAGAAGAAAGTCCGCCGCATCTGGATCGGCGTGGCGGTCGCCGTCGCGGTGGGCGCCGTGTCGCTCGTTCTCGGGCGCTTGAAGCCGGCCGCGCCTACCGTGGAGCGGGCCACCGTGTGGGTCGACACCGTGAAGCGCGGCGCCATGCTGCGACAAGTCCGCGGTCTTGGCACCCTCGTACCGGTTGACGAAGCGCGGCGCTGGCTGCCCTCTGCCACGCAAGGCCGCGTCGAGCGAATCATCCTGCGGCCCGGTGCGCAAGTCACGCCCGACACGGTGATTCTCGAACTGGCCGACCCGCAGCTCCAGCAGCAGCTGCTGGAATCCGAGACGCAGCTGCGCGCGTCGGAGGCCGATCTGGCCAGTCTGAGAGCCCGCCTCGACACCGAGCGGCTCAATCAGCGGTCGCTTGCCGCCACCGTCGAAGCCGACTTCCAGCAGGCCCAGCTCGAACGGGAAGTGAACGAGGATCTGGCCAAGGACGGCCTGGTGTCGAAACTGATTCTCAAGCAGTCCACGGTGCGCTCGGAGTCGTTGCGCACGCGGGCGCAACTCGAAAAAGAACGTGTCAGCGTCTCGGAAGAAAGTGTCCGCGCGCAGCTCCTCGCCCAGCAGGCCCGCGTGGATCAGTTGCGCACGCTCTTCAGCCTGCGGCGCCAGCAGGTAGACCAACTGCGCGTGCGCGCGGGCATGAGCGGCGTGCTGGAGCAGGTACCGGTCGAGGTCGGTCAGCAGGTGGCGCCCGGCACCAACGTGGCGCGCGTGGCCGACCCGACCCGGCTCAAGGCCGAGCTGCGCATCGCCGAGACCCAGGCACGCGACCTCACCATCGGCCAACTCGCGCAAGTCGACACGCGCAACGGCATCATCTCCGGCAAGGTGGCGCGCATCGACCCGGCGGCCCAGAACGGCACCGTTACGGTCGACATCACGCTCGAGGGCGAGCTGCCCCGCGGCGCCCGGCCCGACCTGTCGGTCGACGGCACCGTGGAACTCGAACGGCTGGACAACGTCTTGTACGTGGGACGCCCCGCGTTCGGACAGGAAAATAGCGCCGTCGGCCTCTTCCTGGTCGGCGTCGAGACCGGCGAGGCGGCCCGGGTGCAGGTGCAGCTGGGCCGCAGCTCGGTGAACACGATCGAGATCAAATCCGGCGCGAAGGAAGGCGATCAGCTCGTGCTGTCGGACATGTCCGCGTGGGACGCGTTCGACCGCGTGCGTTTACGATAGACGGCAGTCCCTGGTCTAGAGAAGGAGCCACGATGTCCGAGTCCGCCCCGTCCCTCATTCGCCTCGACGCCATCAAGAAGGTGTTCTTGACCGACGAGGTCGAAACCCATGCCCTGTCCGGTATCCACATGGATATCAAGCAGGGCGAATACGTGGCCATCTCGGGGCCGTCGGGCTGCGGCAAGTCGACGCTCCTGGCCATTCTGGGGCTGCTTGATTCGCCCTCTGACGGCAAGTACTGGCTCAACGGCCAGGAAGTCGCCGACCTGCCGATGTCGCAGCGTGCCCGGGTCCGCAACCGCGAAATCGGCTTCATCTTCCAGAGCTTCAACTTGATTGGCGACCTCACGGTCTTCGAGAACGTGGAGCTGCCGCTCATCTACCGCGGCATGAAGTCGGCCGAACGGCGCGAGCGCGCCAACGCCGCGCTCGACCGCGTGGGCATGGCGCACCGCGCCAAGCACCTGCCCTCGCAGCTCTCGGGCGGCCAGCAGCAGCGCGTGGCCGTGGCCCGCGCCGTGGGCGGCCAGCCGTCGATCCTGCTGGCTGACGAGCCGACTGGCAACCTCGACTCCAAGAACGGCGAAGCCGTAATGGACCTGCTGCGCGAACTGCACCGGGGCGGCGCCACCATCTGCATGGTCACGCACGACCCGCGCTATGCCGCGCACGCCGACCGCGAGGTGCACCTGTTTGACGGGCGCGTCGTCGAAGACAACGTCGCGACGCTGGCCTGATGATTCGCCTGTCCGCGATCGAAAAATCCTACCGGCACGGTCTCAGCCAGACCTTCGTGCTGCGCCGCATCTCGGCCGACATCAGTCAGGGCGATTTCGTGTCGATCATGGGTCCGTCGGGCGCTGGCAAGAGCACCCTGCTCCACATCCTTGGCATGCACGACTCGGCCTGGACCGGCGAGTACTGGCTCCACGACGAGCCCGTGCACGCGCTGGCGCAGAAGGACCGGCTCCGTCTGCAGAAGCAGCACATCGGCTTCGTGTTCCAGAGCTACCACCTGCTCGACAACCTGACGGTGTACGAGAACATCGACCTGCCCCTGTCCTACCGTGACGTGAAACGCGGCGAGCGGCAGGCGATGGTCGGCGATATCCTCGACCGCTTCAACATCGTCGGCAAGAAGGATCTGTATCCCAATCAGTTGTCAGGTGGGCAGCAGCAGCTGGTGGCGATTGCGCGTGCCGTCGTGGCGAAGCCCTCGATCATCCTGGCCGACGAGCCGACCGGCAACCTGCATTCCGATCAGGGCCGCGAAATCATGGAGCTGTTTGCAAAGCTCAATGCACAGGGCACCACGATCGTGCAGGTGACACATTCCGAGGCCAATGCCGCCTTCGGCCGGCGCGTCATCCAGCTGAAGGACGGCTGGGTCGTCGATGCCGCCTGAGCCGTCGTCGCGCGTCCTCATCGCCGACGACCAGGCCGACGTCCTCGAGGCGCTGCGCCTGTTGCTCAAGCCCGAGGGCTACGTCATCGACACGGCGTCCTCGCCCGCGCAGGTCGTCCGCGCGCTCGAGCTGAAGGACTACGACGTCGTCCTCATCGACCTCAACTACTCGCGCGACACGACCTCCGGCGACGAGGGACTCGACCTGCTGAGTCGCATCCGCCTCGCCGACGAGTCGCTGCCGGTCGTGGTGATGACGGCGTGGGGCTCGGTGGATGTCGCCGTGGAGTCGATGCGCCGCGGCGCCCACGACTTCGTGCAGAAGCCGTGGGACAACGAGCGGCTGCTCACGATCGTCCGCACGCAGACGGCGCTCGGCCGCGCCGTTCGCCTGGGCCGCCGCCTGCTGCTCGCCAACCAGGCGCTCGTGGCGGATGGACGTTCGCCGCTGCTGGCCGAATCGCCGGCCATGCGGCCCGTGCTGGACGTGATTGCACGGGTCGGCCCATCCGATGCCAACGTACTCATCAGCGGCGAGAACGGTACCGGCAAGAGTCTCGTGGCGCAGGCGCTGCACGCCGTGTCGCCTCGGGCCACGCGACCCATGGTCACGGTGAACGCGGGCGGCATGGCCGAGGGCGTCTTCGAAAGTGAGCTGTTTGGCCACGTGCGCGGCGCGTTTACCGACGCCAAGGTCGACCGGGTGGGCCGCTTCGAACTGGCCGACAGCAGTACCCTCTTCCTCGACGAGATCGCCAACGTGCCGGCGAGCCAGCAGACCAAGCTCCTGCGGGTGATCGAGTCGGGCGAGTTCGAGCGCGTGGGTTCGTCGAAGACCCGCAAGGTTGACGTGCGCATCGTGTCGGCCACCAATGCCGACTTGTCCGCCGAAGTACAGGCCGGGCGGTTCCGGCAGGATCTGCTCTTCCGCCTGAACACCATCGACATCCACCTGCCGCCGCTCAGGGATCGGCGCGAGGACATTCCGCTGCTGGCCCGGCACTTCCTGCACCAGCACACGCAGCGATACCGGAAGGCCATCACCGGCTTCGACCCGGCGGCACTGCAGATGCTCATGGACCATCCCTGGCCCGGTAACGTCCGCGAAATCGACCACGCCATCGAGCGCGCGGTGCTGATGGCGCCGGGCAGCATCGTGCGCGCGTCGGATCTGGGATTGCGGGTCGAGGGCATGACCAGCGGCCGTCTCGACGACATGAGTCTCGAGGAGGTTGAGGCCTTCCTCGTCAAGAAGGCCATGACCCGCCACGGCAACGTAAGCCAGGCGGCCCGCGCGCTTGGCCTGTCGCGCAGCGCCCTCTACCGCCGGCTCGAACGCTACAAGCTGTAAGCTGGGGCGGCCTCCGTCCCATGAACCGTTTGCGTTTCGATCGGCACGCCGTGGCCCTCGCGCTGGCCGCCGCGGCTCCGCCCCTGGCGCTCGCGCTGCTGCTGTTGTGGGCCGGCGACTACTCGACGAAGGTCCGCTGGACGGCGGCGTCGGTGCTTGCCTGCACGACCGCCGGTGCGATCGTGGCGTTGCGCACGCACATCGTCGCGCCGCTGCAGACGCTGGCGAACCTGGTCGCGGCACTGCGCGAAGACGACTTCTCCATCCGCGGCCGCAGCGCCTCGGCCGGCGACCCGCTCGGCGACGTCATGACCGAGGTCAACGCGCTCGCCGAGACGCTCCACGAACAGCGGCTCGGCGCGGTCGAAGCCACGGCGCTGCTGCGTACAGTCATGGAACAGATCGACGTGGCGGTGTTTGCGTTCGATCCCGAGCGCCGCCTGCGGCTCGTGAACCGCACCGGAGAGCGGCTGCTGGGACGCCCCGCCGAGCAGCTCCTGGGACATACGGCCGACACCCTCGCCATCGATGGCTGGTTTGGCGACGCGCCGCGCGTCGTGGAGCTCGACCTTCCTGGCGGCACCGGCCGCTGGGAGGTGCGTCGCACGACCTTCCGGCTCGGAGGCCAGCGCCACGACCTGCTGGTCGTCGCCGATGTCAGCCGGCCACTGCGGGAAGAGGAACGCCAGGCCTGGCAGCGGCTGATTCGGGTCATCGGCCATGAACTGGGCAACTCGCTCGGCCCAATCAAGTCCCTGGCGGGCTCGCTCGATGCGCTGCTGCAGCGCGATCCTCCGCCGGGTGATCTGAAAGACGACCTGCGGCGCGGCTTGCAGGTGATCGGGTCACGCGCCGACGCGCTGGGACGCTTCACTGCCGCCTACGCGCGGCTGGCCAGACTGCCGCCGCCGCGCCGGAGTGCGGTGGTGTTGAAGCCGCTCGTGCAGCGCGTGGCCGGCCTCGAAGCGCGAGTGCCGGTCACCGTGAAGCCCGGTCCCGACCTGACAGTGAACGCCGACGGAGACCAGCTCGAGCAGCTGCTCATCAACCTGCTGCGCAACGCCGCCGAGGCGACGCTCGAACACGGCGGCCACGGCGTCGTGGTGGGCTGGCAGCGATCGGTCCGCGGCCTCGACCTGTGGGTGGACGACGACGGCCCCGGTCCGCCGAAGACCGCCAACCTGTTCGTGCCGTTCTTCACGACCAAGGCCGGCGGGTCCGGCATTGGTCTCGTGCTGTGCCGGCAGATCGCCGAGGCGCACGGCGGCACCATCACGCTCGAGGACGGCCCCGATGGCCTTGGCTGTCGGGCCACGCTGGCGATGCCGATATGACCTACGCGCGGGCTCCGCGCGTTGAATGCCTACGGCCGCTGTCTGGACCTGTCCTCGTTGCGATCGGCGCGTGCCACCGCAGGTCGACGTGTGCCGATGTGGCGCGGCCCGCGACGCCACGCCGCACGCTCCTGGCGCTGGCTCCCCCCTGGCCGTTGCCGGGGCGATGACGCCCGCCACGTGGACGCTGGTCGTGGCCGGCGTCCTGGCCGCGGCCGGCGGCATCTACCTCGTGAAGGCACCCAGGCCAATCAACGCGTCCTCTGCCCCGCTCATCGTCACCGACCAGCCGCCGACCGAACCTCCGCGGCTACCAACGTCCATCGCTCAACCGCGCGCTTCGGACGCTGGGCCAACGTTCGATGGGCCGCACGCCGCCGTCGCGATCGCGCCGGCTGCCTCGGTGCTCCCGCTCCCGGCCGTCCCGCGCGCGTCGATCGAGGACGTCGTGGCTCGCGCACTAGGCGCCGTCGTCATGGTGGAGACCGCCGACAGCCGGGGCACCGGCTTTTTCGTGACACCTGACACCCTGGTCACCAACGATCACGTCGCGCGAGGTGCGACCTCGGTCACCGTGCGGCTGCACGACGGGACGACGCGCACCGCCCGCGTCGAACGGGCCGTGCCCGAGGTGGACCTGGCCATTCTGCGCGTGTCAGGCCAGCCGGCGCCGCAGATCCTCACACTCGCGCGGGCCGACGACGTGCGCCCTGGCCAGGAGGTCATCGCCATCGGGTCGGCCCTCGGGCTGCAGAGCACGGTCACACGCGGCATCGTGAGTGCGAGACGGATGGCCGGCGCCGTCCTGCTGCTGCAGACCGATGCTGCCATCAACCCCGGCAACAGCGGCGGTCCGTTACTGGACCGCGACGGCGCGGTGGTCGGCGTCACCACGCTCAAGATGGGCAGCGGCGCGGAAGGCCTCGGCTTCGCCGTAGCGGTCGACCATCTCCGCGCGCTCCTCGACGGACGTCCAGTGACGACATCGACCTCGACCT
Organism: Acidobacteriota bacterium; assembly: GCA_031376505.1. Lineage (GTDB taxonomy): Bacteria > Acidobacteriota > Vicinamibacteria > Vicinamibacterales > UBA2999 > CADEFD01. Next base: position 7,601 of record JANMDX010000158.1, on the reverse strand, counting down.
CGGCACAGGCGCCGCTCGCACCCGGCGTGCCCGCGTTTGGTGCCGAGGCGGGCGCCGAGGGCCAACGGACGCGGGGCCAGGAGGCCTACGAGCGCGACGTGCGGCACCTGGCCAAGCAGGCCGCGCAGCTGGACGTGCAGTGGGTGCGCTTCGAGACGACGTGCGCGCCGCAGCCCGCCCGCGGCGGCGACCGCGCGTGGTTCTCGCTGGCCGATCGCGACATGCCGTTCCGCGGCCTCGACCCCAATTGTCCGTACTGGCTGAAGGACCTCCGGCGAATGAGCGGCGAGTTTGTCGCCGCGATGCTGCAGGCAGGCGACACGGCCCGGCGCGCGGGCGTCTACCCGGGCGCCTTGCGCGACCTGCGGCGCCAGCAGCGGCTGGACTGGACGGGCTTCGAGCGCTAGCACCGCTGGTCGGCGCTGCTCGCGGTCGTCTCGGGCACCGGAACCCGGGACGTCGCCGCTGCCGATGGGTGGCTAGCGCGGTACAGATCACATCGGCTGCGCTCGACGTCCCGGGCTCCAGCGCTGTAGCTGCCGTGCGCGCGCGGGCGGGGTCAGAGCGGAATCACGCGGCCCTCGGCCGCGCGCCGCAGACGGTCCCACACCGCGGCGCCCAACCCGCTCGTGACCGGCCCCGACGCCAGTATCACGTCCACCCTCTTCGCATCGAGTTCGCGCAGCGCCGCAAACAGCACGCGGGCCGCGGCCGGTGGATCGCCACGCGGGCCGAGGCTGGCCACGTCGATGCGGCCGCTTGCGGCCGCCGCCGCGAGGGCAGGTGCTAGCGCCAGCAGCACCTCGTCGGGCGCAAGCACGCCGACGCGGGCGCCGCGCGCTACCTGGGTGCGCGCCTCGCGGGCGATGCGCGCCACGACCTGCGCCGGGGGGCCGGCGTATACCGTCAACCGCGCGTCGGGCGCGTAGTGACGCAGCAACTGCCCGGGCGCGATCTGCGACTCCGCGACATCCGCCACGTCCTCCGAGACGCGCAGCCCGGATACCACCTCAGCGAGTGCGTCAAACGGCACGCCGCCCGCGCGCCGCACCAACGGGGGCGACAGCGTACAGTCCACGATCGTCGACTCCACGCCGATGTCGGTCGGGCCCGCGTCGAGCACGAGATCCACCCGCCCCTCGAGGTCGGCGAGCACGTGAGCCGCCGTGGTCGGGCTGGGCCGCGAAAACCGATTGGCGCTTGGGGCTGCGACCGGAACGCCCGCCGCCGTGAGGAGCGCGAGCGCGACGGGATGCGCGGGCACACGCACGGCGACGCTGTCGAGGCCGGCCGTCACGACGCCCGGCACCTCTGGGCGCTTCGGCAGGATCAGCGTGAGTGGGCCGGGCCAGAAGCGCGCGGCGAGCACCCGGGCCTCGTCAGAGATCGCGCGCGCGAGGAGGTCGAGACCGCCGACTCCGGCCACGTGCACGATCACCGGATCGGTGGACGGACGCCCCTTCGCCGTGAAGATCTCGGCGGCGGCGGCGGCATCCAGCGCGTTGGCGCCGAGGCCGTACACCGTCTCGGTCGGGAACGCCACGAGCTTGCCGCCGCGGAGCAGACGCGCGGCCTCGTCAATTACGGCCGGGTCCGGATGCGCGCGATCAACAACTCGACACACGGTGCGGCGCACGAGCATGCGTCTATTGTGGCATCAGCATCGGCAGTTGCGGGTCGCGCCCGGGCCGGGCGCGTGACGCGCGCACGATCAGATCCACGGCCCGCGAGTAACTGACGATGCCCTCGCGCACCCCCTGCGACTTCAGATAGCCGTCATAGAGGCGCCAGCCAACCCGCTGCACGACGTCCACGCGCAGTCGTGCGCGAGCGGCGATGGCGTCGAGGTCACGGCGCGGGCCTGCGTCCAATCGCTCGAGGACGGCCGCGCGGGTGTCACCCGGGACCTGCGGGGCCGCCTCCATCACCAGGAACAACCAGCCGCTGTAGCGGGAGGCCGGATCCGCGTCGGCGTCGGTCGCAGCCAGCCACCCCACGAAGTTGGCGTCGGCTTCCGCGGCATGCCCCGACAGGTGCGCCCACTCGTGCGCGAGCACGAAGGGCCGCTCTGCGGGGGTGAGGTCGGGATTCAGCAGCGTCTCGAGGGCAAACGGCGCGGTCAATCCGTCCACGCCGGCCTGGCGAAAATACGTCCCGAGCGCCGTGGCCTTCGGCCGGCCCGGCACCGTGGGTCGCGAGCGGCCGAAGAGACGCGTCTCGACCACATGCAAGGCGCGCGCGATGTCGCGCTCGGCGTCGTAGGCCAGGAATCGCTCGGCATGCGCGCGATCGAACAGTCGATTCGTCTGTCCGACGGCCTCGTCGAGCAGCGCCCGCACGTCTTCAGATGACGCCGGCTCCTGTGGCAGCCCGAGCCGTAGCTCAAGCGCCGGGCGGGCGTAGTTCAAGCCCCAGATGCCGACAAACCACAGATACCCGGCAGCCGCGACCGTCACCGTGATCCGAAGCGCGACCAGCAGCGGCAGCACGGCACGCGCCTGTCGTGCGCGCGACAGCGCGCGCACCCACAACCAGCTCGCGCTGGCAGCCGCCGCCACGAGCACGACGTCGAACACGCTGAACGGCACGGCATTCGACGCCGTCGTCGCCAACGCCTGCACCTCGGGATAGAGGTTCGCGGCGTAGTACCGCTCAACGAGCGCCGGAGGACGCGGAGCCAGCGCGACAACGAGCGCAGCCAGAACGATGGCCGACTGCGTCAGCGCCACTGCCCTGCCGCGCGATCCCTCCACCACACAGCGGCCGTGGCTCAGGCGGGCGACGAGCTGGCAGCCGCGGGCGCGGCCCGTCGTGCCGGCCGCGCGGGACCAAGCGGCGCGTAGCGCTTCAGACGCGACGCAGGCACTTCAATCGCGTGCCAGATGGCGGCGCCGGCCGCGATGGTGAGCGCCAACGCCGCAGCGAAGGCCACCAGCGCCTGGCCGGTGGGCGACGGGGTGAGACGGGCGATCGGTCCGGCGAGCATGCGCTCCGCAAACACGATGAACGTCAGGTGCGTCAGATACATCGGGTAGCTGATCTGGCCCAGGTAGACAAACGGCCGCCAGTTGAGGAACCGCACGAGCGGCAACTGGCGATCGGCGGTCCAGATGCCCCAGATCGCGAAGCCGAGCAGCGGTGCGATCGGCCCGATGAACTGCGTGGTCGACTGGTGGAAGTACCCGTCCAGGTCGAAGCCGTACTCGATGCTGATGAGCGTCACGACCGCCGCCACCGGCACGTAGATTGACACCCACGGCGGTAGGCCCTTCGGCATCATCCCGTGCAGATCCCGGTACGCGAACAACGCGCCCCAGGCGAAGTACTCCATGCAGCTGGTCAACAGGAACCCATAGAACGACGTCGGGTAGTGGTGGATGAAGTAGGTGCGGCTGGCGAACCCGAGGGCCACCGTGAGCGCGAACGCCAGGCGCAGATAACGCGCCGGCACGAGGAAATACACGAACGGGAAGACGATGTAGAACTGCTCTTCAACCGCGACCGACCACAGATGCAGGTTCTGGGTGTTCCAGTTACTCCACCAGGTGATGTACGCCGGCAGTTCCTGGTGCAGGCTTACGAGGAACAGCTTGATGTTCAGGTAGTAGAACACGTACGACGCGGGGTTCTGCAGATCGCCAAAGACGAGCAGCAGCGCGAGTACGAAGGCGTACGCCGGCACGATGCGGATGATGCGCCGCAGGTAGAACGTCCGCAGGCGGCCGCCGAGCGTCTCGGCGCGGCACATCCACAACACGCGCGTGATGAGGAAGCCGCTCATCACGAAGAACGTCGGCAGTGCGTACGAGAAGAACTCGACGCGCTCGAGCGCGTGGTGCGCGACGAACACGCACATGAAGAGCAGGGCCCGGAGGCCGTCGAGCTGATCGCGGCGCAACTCCTGCACGAATGGCACGGCAGGCGCCCGGTTGGCGTCGGCCGCGGCCGCGCCAGGCTCAGCGGGCGGGGACGCCATAGACCAGATAGCCGATGAACATCTCGTCCCAGCTCTGGTTGCCAAACGTCACGGTCTTGGTCGGATCGGGATTGAGCGGGTTGTCGCGCGAGTTGTCGAATGCGCCATCGAAGCGCATGGTCGCACCCGCCGGAATGCGCCTCGGCTGCGAAAGATAGTAGATAGTCTGCCAGTTGAAACGGTAGCGTGGCACCGACAGCAGCACTTCGCTGCCGTGCCCCGGTGTGGTCAGCGTGTACTTCGCGCGGCTGCCGCGGTAGTGCATGTGGGGATAGAGCCCGTACAGCACCATGTCTTCCTTGAGCGTGTGGCTGGCCGATGCCGGGTGGTCGGCGGCGCCCGGTGGAATGCGAACGTCCGACGGAATGCCCATTGTGCGAATGCGGTACGCCGGCGTGCCCTTGTGGTAATAGATGCCGACCCGAATCGTGTTCGACACGGGCTTGCCCACGGTGGTGTAGTGCACCTGCAGGTAGACCGTGGAGCGCGCCGGCAGCAGCAACGCCGCATCGCCCTTGCTGGAGTCGGCGATACCGCCGGTGGACAGGTCGACCCCGGGCGAGTAGACCCCCACCCAGTCGTCGGCGGTCAGGCCCGCGGGCCGTCGATCGTCGAAGGGCTCGAGGAAGGCCAGCACGTGGTGCGTCACCGCTTCGCTCGAGGGCAGCACAACGACCCGCCGCACCCAGGTGTCGCGGGCCAGCCCCGTGGGCAGGGCCGGGTACACGTAGTCGACGACGCCGGTGGCGGGCACCTGATACGGAGGCACGGTCAAGACCAGATCGGGTGGGCCGTCCGGCCATTCAGGCGAGACGGGCACGGGCGTCGCCAGGAGATCCGGCCCCTCACCACGAGGCGCACCCGCGTCGACCCAGCGGATCAAGTCGCGTTTCTCGGTGCCGGAGAGTGAGCGGTCGAAGGCAAAATGTCCGATTTGCACGTCGGCGTCGTGTGGCGGCATGCGGCCACTCAGCACCGTCTCCTTGGCCATCGCACCCCAGCGCTGCGCGAGCGCGTAACTCGAGAACGCAAACGGCCCGGCGCCCTTGGGACGGTGACAGGTGACGCACTTCTCGCGCACGACCGGCGCGACCTTGGTCGCGTAGAGATCGGCAGCGATCGGCGCCTCCGAGACCAATGGCGTCATGAGGCAGCCGAGCGAGTCGGCGACTGGCACGGCCACGTCGCGGCCGGACACGAGCGCCTCGATGGCATCGGCGAGGAAGTGCTTGGTGGCCTGCGGCTTCTGCGACTCGTAGTCGGACTGGTCGTCGACCGCGCCCTGAAACACGATCCGGCGGCTCTTGCTGTCGATCAGAGTGGCGACGCCCGATCGTTCCACGCCCAGTTCGTTCAGCAGCAATTGATCGGCGTCGTGCAGGATCGGCAGATCGACCGTGAACTCTGCGGCCCAGGCACGAAGCTCGTCGCGCGTCTCGTCGGCGCTGTTGTAGATGAGGAAACGAATGCCCTGCGACTCGAAGCGCGCACGGAGTGCAGCCAGTTTGGGCAGGTTGACGGCGACGATCGGGCATCCGGCGCGCTGCGAGTAGAGCACCAGGCCCTTGTCGGCGTGGTATCGAAAAAGACGGTGGTGGTCACCAGCCGAGTCGAGCAACGCGACATCGGCGATGCGGCGAGTGGGCAATCCCTCGGCCCGCCGCGCCGACGGAGCCGCCTGCACCGCCAGGATCGCGGCACAGATGACGCCGAACGACGCGCGCAGCAGGTGGCTCATGAGACGGAGTTCTACGGCAACGTCACGACGACTTCATTGGATGGATCGCTTGTGCCGCAGGCATTTCGCGCATACACGCGAATGTGAAAAATACCTGGCGCGCCTTGCCGCTCCGTCGTCGTGGACGAGCCGGGGACGATAAACGTGCCCACGTCGTTCTTGCCCGGCCCGGTGCCCGACTCGATCACGTACGACGTCGGCATCTCGGCGCCAGCGGGCGGCTGCCACGAGGCCTTCACCGCGGTGTTGGGCGCCTTCTCGATGGCGAGCTGGCTTGGTGCCGAGGGTGGCGCCGCGCAGTCGAACTGCCGGGACCCGGCGCGTTGCTGACCAGTGCGCAATACCCACATGCCAATGAGCACCACGGCGGCAACGACGATGACGACCGACAGTATGCCGTTCTTGTTCATGCGTTCAGGATCCGCCGGTCAGACGCCGCGCAGCGACCGGCCGCCGACGGCAGTCGCGAAAGGGTTGGTCGGGATGCCGGGATTCGAACCCGGGACCTCCTGCACCCCAAGCAGGCGCGCTAGCCAGGCTGCGCTACATCCCGTTTGAAGCCGTAACTACCGCCGCCGTCGTGCTACCGCCGCGTCTTGCGCCCGCCTTTCGACGGAACCGTCTCGGCGACGGTCGCCGCTGGCACCAACTCGAACGGCGCCCCACCAAGGGGCCGCTCGAGCAGCGTCAGGACGCCCTGGAGCCCCTGCCGCACCGAACGCAGCCGGGTCCGCATCTGCTCGTCGACGAAGCCGTCGTCCTCGACCGACGAGACCGGCGTGTCGTCAACGGTCTCTTCCAGCCGGCGCCGTGCGCCAGCCAGCGTGAGCCCTTCGACGTAGACCAGTTCACGAATCAGCAGCACGCGCTCGACGTCCGCGCGGCCGTAGATTCGGGGGCCTCCCGCCGTAGCTTGGCCAAGGTCCGGGAACTCCGCCTCCCAGGAACGCAGCACATAGGGCTGCACCTGGGCGATCTGGCAGACCTCCGCGGTCTTGAGGCGCTCGAGTTTCGGAGCCGCCATACTCGTCGCTCCGCTCACTTGGCTCGACAGCGGCCAACCAGCGGAAGTGTGGAGTATAGCACGTGGATCATCGCGATTCCGTGCCCTTCCGCGCACGCGACCGAGGGCGTACGTGCAACCGGATCGGCGTGCCCGCAAAGCCGTATTCCTCCCGCAGGCGATTGGTCAGATACCGCAGGTACGAGAAGTGCAGCTCGGCCTTCACGTTGGTGAACATCACAAACGTCGGCGGCGCCACGCCGGTCTGCGCGGCAAAGAGCACACGGACCGAGCGCTTGCCGTCCGCCACCGGCAGATGCGCCTGGGTGATGGCGCCCACAAAGGTGTTCAGCGCGTGGGTCGGCACGCGCCGGCGCCGTTCGGTCGCCACGCGGTCCACGACCTCGACGAGCTTCGGTGTGCGATCGCCGGTCTTGGCCGAGATGTGGACAATCGGCGCGTAGTCCATGAACGGCAGCCGCCGCCGCACCTCTTCGTCGGCCGCTTCGGCGGCTTCCTGGGAGTGGTCGTCGCGCAGATCCCACTTGTTCAGTGCGATGACGATGCCGCGCCCGGCGGCGTCGGCTTCGCCGACGATGGCGGCATCCTGATCGGTCACTCCCACCATCGAGTCGACGACCAGAACCACCACGTCGGCTTCGGCGATCGCGCGCTTGGCCAGCATCACGCTGAGCGACTCGACGGCGCCGCCGCGCGCCACCCGGCCCGCCTTGCGAATGCCGGCCGTGTCGACGATGCGCACCTTCTTGCGGTGCCAGAGGAAAATGGAATCCACCGGATCGCGGGTCGTCCCGGGCACCGGCGACACGATCATGCGCTCCTCACGCAGGAGCTTGTTCACGAGCGACGACTTCCCGGCATTG
>JANMDX010000128.1:0-8881 GCA_031376505.1 Acidobacteriota bacterium | reverse complement strand
TACTCGAAGCAGCGCGTCACCGCGGAGACGATGCGGCTCCTGCTGGAGCTGGCGCAGGCCACCGGCGTCGAGGCGCTGCGCGATCGCATGTTCGCCGGCGACCCGATCAACCACACCGAAGGCCGAGCCGTGCTGCACGTGGCGCTGCGCCGGCAATCGCCGGGCCCGGTGATGGTCGACGGGCGCGACGTCATGCCCGACGTGCGCGCCGCCCTGACGCATCTGCGGACCTTTGCTGGCGCTGTGCGCGGCGGCGTGTGGACCGGCGCCACCGGCGCACGCATCACCGATGTGGTGAACATCGGCATCGGCGGATCCGACCTGGGTCCGGCCATGGTGGTCGAAGCCCTTACCGCGTACGGCCGCAACGGCCCCCGGATGCACTTTGTGTCGAATGTCGACGGGGCGCAGCTCGACGACACCCTCCGCCTTGTGCCGGCCGCGTCCACGCTCTTTGTCGTGGCGTCAAAGACCTTCACGACCCAGGAGACGATGACCAACGCCCGGTCGGCCCGGGCATGGCTCGTAGCCGCGCTCGGCGACGCGGCGGTCGCGCACCACTTCGTGGCCGTCTCGACCAACGCCGCGGAGGTCGCCCGCTTCGGCATCGCCCCCGCCAACATGTTCGTGTTCTGGGATTGGGTCGGCGGGCGCTATTCGCTGTGGTCGTCGATTGGCTTGCCAATCGCTCTGGCCATCGGCGCCGAGGGCTTCGACGCGCTGCTGGCCGGCGCATGCGACATGGATGAGCACTTCCGCACGACGCCACTGGCCGGCAACCTGCCGGTGGTGCTCGGGCTGGTCGGCATCTGGAACACCAACTTTCTCGGCGCCGAGACGCACGCGGTGCTGCCCTACGACCAGCATCTGCGGCGGCTGCCCGCCTTCCTGCAACAGCTCGACATGGAGAGCAACGGCAAGCGCGTGAATGTGCACGGCGAGCCGGTCGACGTGCCCACCGGACCGATCGTGTGGGGCGAGCCGGGCACCAACGGGCAGCACGCGTTCTACCAGTTACTGCACCAGAGCCCGCGGCCCGTATCGAGTGATTTCCTCGCGGCGGCCGAACCGGCGCACGGCATTGCGGAACATCACGAGCAGCTCCTGGCCAACTACTTCGCGCAGACCGAAGCGCTGATGCGCGGCAAAACCGAAACGGAAGCGCGGGCGGAGCTCGAGGCGCAGGGGCACACGCCGGCCGACGTCGCGCGGCTGGCGCCGCACAAGGTCTTCCCAGGCAATCGGCCGACGACGAGCGTGCTATATCGCCGCCTGGACCCGCGCACCCTCGGACGGCTTCTGGCGCTCTACGAGCACAAAGTGTTCGTGATGGGTGCGGTGTGGGGCATCAATTCTTTCGACCAGTGGGGCGTGGAGCTGGGCAAGGTATTGGCGACCAGGATTCGGCCCGAGCTGGACGCGGCCGTCGACGTGACGTCGCACGACGCGTCCACCAACGGCCTCATCAATCACGCCCGCGGGTTGCGAGGCGCACCCGCGGCACGGTAGGGAACGCCTGGGCGGGAGTTTGCCCGGGTCCGCCTCGTTCGACTACACTCATGTTTCGGGACGACGCCTAGGGCCGCACTCTGGCCTTTCGACGACGTCTACCGCGCGCCCGTAGCTCAGCTGGATAGAGCGTCGGTCTCCGAAGCCGAAGGTCGCTGGTTCGACTCCAGCCGGGCGCACCACTTCAGCCGTCAATTCAGCGGGCAACGCGCGCCGGAGGGAATTGCCGCACTCACCGACACGGCCTGGCCGCGCGGATCGTGATTGCCGTCTGCCCGCTGTCGCGGCCGGTGTACGAGGTGGAGGGCCGGTCGAACGCGCGCACCCGGGCCGTGGCCGAGCGGCTCGTCGGCTAGGGTGCGGGCGCCGCCTGGCAATCGGGCTGCGCCGGCGCATTGGGTCGGTCAAGCGCGTGATACGTCGTCGCCCTGGGCGTGGTTGTGGCCGTGGCGATGCGCTTGTTCACGAACAACACCTCGTAGGCCCACGCCCCGAACGGCGCCTGCCCGCCGGTGCAGGCGTAATTGTTCATGTGCAGGTTGGCGACGTGGAAGTACTGCTTCAGCCGGAACACGGTGCTGAGAAACCGCTGCTCGTTGGTGCCGTGCATCTCCACGACCAACTGATCGATCCGGTCGAGCATGCTGTCAGGCGCCGTCAGAAACGCGTCCCATTCCGCGCCCTCGACGTCCATCTTCATCACGACGCGCGCCACGGCGTCGCCATTGGCGGCCATCTGACGGTCGATCGCGTCGAAACGGCGTCCGTCGATCTCGGCGGGCCCGGTCCCGACGCATTCCGCGTGGAACACCGTGCCCGCGCGACAGACCGGCCGGCGCGTATCGAAGCAGTCGTACTGGTGCACCGGCACGCCGAGCGTGGCGGCCACGTCGCACCCCCACCCGTCGTAGCCGGAGATACCGTACGAATAGCCTGCCTTGACCTCGGCGAGCAGGTTGGCGCACACGAGATAGCCGCCGTCGGCGCCTTCGCCGAACCGTTTGAGGTCGCAGTTGGCGAGCGTGACGGGCAGCAACGCCGCCCAGAGCTGCTGGCGGGTAAAGGCCGCCAGGTCACGTGATGCCGCAGGCGCCGACTTGGGCCGAGCCCGCCATACCCCACGAGCGCCCACGGCGGCGGCGACCACAACGGCGATGGCGACCAATGCTCCGAGAATCCCACGTCGTGTCATGCGTCCCACTCGCTCCTGTCACCCAGCCGACACCGCCGTGCGGCCGGCTGGGTTCGACACCGCTCAGTCGGTATGATGGCACGGCATGCGTCCCACCTTCTTCCAGCAGTTCACGCGCACCGAGGCCGCCGGCGGCGTTGTGCTGCTCGTGGCGGCCATGGCGGCTCTGGCCGTGGCCAACTCGCCGCTCTCGACCACATACGACGCCTTCTGGGCAGCGCGTCTGGTCGTCGGGCCCGAGAGTCATCCACTGGCACTCTCGGCGCGCGCCTGGGTGAACGACGGCCTCATGGCCGCGTTCTTTCTGCTGGTTGGCCTCGAGATCAAGCGCGAGTTGCTCGTGGGCGAACTCTCATCAGCGCGTCAAGCGGCTCTGCCCTTTGCGGCGGCGCTCGGCGGCGTCGTCGCGCCGGCCCTGGTCTTTTTGAGCCTGGCAGGGCCACACGCCGTTCGCGGCTGGGCCGTGCCCATGGCCACCGACATCGCGTTCGCGCTGGGCGTCCTGGCGCTCGCGGCTCCACGCGCGCCCGGCGGCCTCAAGGTGTTCCTGGCGGCGCTGGCCATCGTGGACGACATGTGCGCAGTGGTGGTGATTGCCCTGTTCTACACGGCGCAGGTCCAGTGGACCGCGGTGGCCATCGCTGGCGGGATCGTCGCGGTGCTCGTGGGTCTGAACCTGGCCCGAGTCCAACGGGTGACGCCGTATTTGCTGCTCGGTGCGGCCCTCTGGTTCTTCGTACATGAATCCGGCGTGCATGCCACCATCGCCGGCGTGCTGCTGGCCTTCACCATTCCGACGCGCACCCGCATCAACGCCGCGCAGTTCTCGGCCGACGCCCGCGCCCAGCTCGACGACTTTGACCGCAGCGAGACCGGAGACCTGCTGGTGCTGACCAGCAAGGGACAGCAAGAAGCGCTGCACGCGCTCGAATCTGCCAGTCACGCCGTGGTCGCGCCGCTGTTACGGCTCGAACACGCACTCCACGCAGCGAGCGCGTTTGTCGTCATGCCGATCTTCGCATTCGCCAACGCCGGCGTCGCGCTCTCGTTCGGGGCGCTCGACACGGCCACTACGACCGCCGTGGGTCTGGGCCTGCTCGTCGGCAAGCCGGTCGGCATCACGGCGGCCGCCTGGATCGCGTGCCGAACGGGCGTGGCGTCGCTGCCGGCCGGCGTCTCCTGGACGATGCTGCATGGGTGCGCCTGGATTGCCGGCATCGGTTTCACGATGTCGCTCTTCATCGCCGGCCTGGCCTTCGGGCCGTCGCCGGCCTTCGAGGCCGCGCAGGTCGGCATCCTGGCCGGATCAACGGTGGCCGGCATCGTTGGTGCGCTCGTGCTGCGACGAGCCCCGGCCCACAGCGTGTGACACCGAACGGTTCGAGCCCGACTGCCCGTGGGAGGACACATGACGCAAGCACCCCGACTGTCCCGCATCCACCAGATCGCCCAGCGCGTCCACGATCTCGATCGCGCCGTGGAGTTCTATCGCGACGTGCTCGCGTTGCCGCTCCTGTTCACGGCGCCCCCGAGCCTGGCGTTCTTTGACTGTGGCGGCGTGCGGTTGATGCTCTCGCCGCCGTCGCCCGGCTTCGATCACCCGGGGTCGGTGCTCTACTTCGCAGTCGATGACATCCACGCAACGCACCAGTCACTGGCGGCGCGCGGGGTGGCCTTTGTGACATCGCCGCACAAGATCGCCACCCTGGCCGACCGCGAAGTGTGGCTGGCGGACTTCACCGACACCGAAGGCAACACCCTGGCGCTGATGTCGGAGCCACGGCTACCCTGACGCGACCCGCCGCCACGAATCACTTGCCAAGCGCGGCCTTTACCTCGGCCTCGAGCGCCTTGGTGTCCTTGCGCCACCGCGCCGTGCCGATGGCTTCCTGCACGGCTGCCACGATGGTGTCGCCGGCCTGCACCCGCAACGTGCGCAAGGCGACGTCCTGATGGCGCGACTCCGCGGCTGCCAGGGCCTTGGACTGCTTCGACTGCTGAGACCCACGCACCGTGCCGTCGGCGGCAAGTACCCACACGGCTATGACGTGACCAACGATGGGCCCCTCGCTGGGGTTGGCGACGCGAATCGTGAGCGTGACCCCTCGGTCGTCGCGGCCGACGCTCGCGATTGACAACTCGAGGGGGCACCCCCCTTGTTCGAGCGCAAGGGCGTCGAACTCCGTTCCCGCATAGTCGCGGCCGCGAAACGGCGAGAACCCACCGGTATGCGGCGCGCTGCTCGACGACTGTGCCGCCGCAGGCCCCACGCAGGCGACGACGATGACGGCCACCGCGAACCCTCTTCTCGTCATGCTGACACCTCCTGCCGTGGGTCGCGGTTGAGACGCGCCGTGCCACCTTCGCCGCTGCGCACTGACGGCGTAGTCGGTGAAGTGGAGTACCTGGCTGCTCTGCGGGGCTCCCGCCCTCGCGGGGGGTGGTCTTCGTGACGCCGTGCCCCTCGGCGTCAGAGGCCCGGCCGCAGAGTCGCGCGGATCTCGTCCTGCAGCGTCTTGGTGTCCTTGCGCCACGGCGTGGCGCCCGTCGCCTCCTGCACGGCGGCCACGATGGTGTCGCCGGACTGCACGGCGATGAGGCGCAGCGCGACGTCGAGACTCCTGGCCTCGCCGGCTGCCAGCGACTTCGACTGCTTGGCCTGTTGCGAGCCTCGCACCGTGCCGTCGGCCCCGAGCACCCACACCCCAATCGTGTAGCGGCTCACCGCCGCGTCTTCGGTGTTGGTCACTCGCAGCGTCAGCGTGACGCCGCGCTCGTCGCGGCCCGTGCTGGCCACGGCCACCGTCAGAGGACAGCCTTCCTGGTCGAGGGTACGGGCCGCGAACTCGGCACCGCCAGGGTCCTTCCCGCGAAAGCCCCCCGGCTGAGCGGACGCGGCCGACAACAGCACAGACGCCATCGATACGCATGCCAGCACGACCGCGCCCGGGCCAAGCACGCGAGTCGGTGCGGTATCCCATGTGCCGCGGGTCAAGCCGTCACCGCGCGGTCCGTGATGTCGAGCGCCTGGTCGATCATGCCGAACGCCTCGCGCAACTCGGCTTCGGTGATGCACAGCGGCGGATTCGTGAAGAACGTGTGCCACCGCACAAAGGTGTAGAGCCCTGCCTGCCGGAACGCCTTGCCGAGCGCCGCCATCTCGGGCGAGCTGCCGCCCATGGGCGCCATCGGCTCCATGGTGGCGCGGTTGCGCGTGAGCTCGATGATGCCGAAGAGGCCAATGTTGCGCACGGCGCCTACTGACGGGTGCTTGGCGGCCAGCTCCTGATGCAGCTGCCCCATCACCAGGCCCATCCTGCGGGCGTTCTCGATCATGCCTTCCTCTTCATAGACGGCAATCGTCGCCAGGGCCGTGGCGCAGCCGAGCGGATGGCTGTTATACGTGAGGCCACCGTTGAAGGGCTTGTCCTTGAAGTGGTCCGCGATGGCGCGGCGCATGCCCACGGCGCCGAGCGGCACGTAGGCGCTCGTGAGACCCTTGGCCATCGTCATCAGGTCGGGCACCACGTTCCAGTGATCCACGCCGAACCACTTGCCGGTGCGGCCGAAGCCGGCCATGACCTCGTCACAGATCATCAAGATGCCGTACTTGTCGCAGAGCGCGCGCACACCCTCGAGATAGCCGGGCGGCGGCACGAGGATGCCGTTGGTACCGCTGATGGTTTCGAGGATGAAAGCGGCGATGTGCTTCGGTCCTTCGAGCTCGATGACTTCTTCCAGATACCGCAGCGACTGCTCCGCCGTGTCCCACCCACGCTGCAGGCCGTGGTACGGATCCAGCACATGCACCACGCCCGGGATGCCGGGCTCGGCTGCCCAGCGGCGCGGGTCACCGGTGAGGGACAGGCTGCCGGCGGTGGCGCCATGGTACGAACGGTAGCGCGCCAGGATCTTGTGGCGCCCGGTGACCGCGCGCGCGATTCGAATCGCGTTCTCGGTGCACTCCGAACCGCCGTTGGTGAAGAAGAACACGTCCATGTCGCCGGGCGTGATCTCGGCCAGCTTCACGCACAGCCGCGCCCGCGCCTCGCTCGCCATGAAGGGGTTGGTATAGGCGAGCATGGCCGCCTGGTCTTGAATCGCCTTGACGATTTTGGGATGGCCGTGGCCCGCGTTGACGCACATCAACTGACTGTTGAAGTCGATATAACGCTTGTCTTCCGGCGTCCAGAAGTAGATGCCTTTGGCACGTGCCACCGGAATTGGATCGACCGCCCCCTGTGCCGACCACTCGTAAAGTGAGTGCTTGCGGCACAGCGCCACCATCTCTTCACCGGTCATGCCCGGCGCGACCACTGCCTGACTCATCGACGACTCCGTGCGCGACGCGGCGCGAGGGAACGGCAAGGGCTGAGGCGCGACACCACGCACCGGACCAGCCGTAACATCTTGCCAGCATAGCCGAGTCACCAGGGCTGCGGCGAGGTGCAGCGCGCGCCCTCACGGGTCCGCTATAGTGCCTGGCATGCGTATGGCGACACCTGGGTGGGTACTGACGGCCGCGGTGCTGACGTGGCTGCTGGTCGGCACGGCCGCGCCAGTCGAAGCGCAGCGCGTGCGGCAGGTGATCGACGGCGACACCATGACCGTGTCGGGGGTGGGCGTCGTGCGACTGATCGGCGTCGACGCGCCCGAGAAGACCGGCAGCTACCGGCAATCGGAGCCCTTCGGTGATGCTGCGACCAGGTGCCTGAAGTCGCTTGTGGAGGGTCAGATCGTGCGGCTCGAGTACGACGGCCCTCGCAAGGACAAATTCAATCGCACGCTCGCCTATGTGGTGCTGCCCGACGGGCGAACCGCGAATGAAGAGGTCATCCGGGCCGGGTTCGCAGAGACCTATCGGCGCTTCGACTTCGCCAAGAAACCACAATTCCAGGCCGCCGAACGCGAAGCGAAAGCGGCCAAGCGCGGGATGTGGGCCACGCGCCCCACGCGCCCGTAGTCACGCGCGGAGCAGCGACGCGTTGGCCGTCGCGAATTCCTGCGCGATGTCATCGCGCGTGAACGTAAGCGCCACGGCCGTCAGGTCGGCGTTGGGACGGCCCGTGAGCCCGGCGACGTGGTCGGAGTCGGTAAAGAGCGAGGCCACGAAGAGCGGCGCCTGCAGCAGCGCCCGTCCGAACACGGGCAGCAGCACTACTCGCGCCAACGCTTCGAACACGAAGCCCCCGGCGATGCCGCCCACGAGTCCGGCCGCGGCGCCGACCACGACGGAATTTGCGTTGTTCGGCCGCCCCATCTCATCGAGGCCCAGGGCCGCGGCGCCGAAGGCGACGACGACGAACGCGGCGACGCCGACGGCAAGGAATCCCAGCACGAATGGGATCAAGGCCACCAGGAACACCGACTTCGTGATGCGCGCACAGGCGTCACAGTGCGGCACCGCCAGCGTCACGTGCACGGGCGCCTGGCGGCCTCGCGCGTTCGTGACCGCCTTCGAGAACGCGAGCGCGGACGTCGTACGGCGGCCGCTGCCGCACCCCACGCAGCGGTCGGGAAATGCGACCGCCTGGGCAGCCTCGCCGAATGCGATCGTGATGGTGGTCGCCATGCGAGTTCGGGGTCGATGATACGCGTTGCGACCAGGGAACTCCCGATGCTATAGTTTGGGTTTGCCAGTCGCGTTCCGTTTCTGGACGGACGCGACCAGCGAGCGTTGCCGGCCCACGGGTCGCAGCATCCCTCTGGGCCCGTAGCTCAACTGGCAGAGCAGCAGACTCTTAATCTGTTGGTTCTCGGTTCGATTCCGAGCGGGCTCACCACTCTTTCATCCGCGCCTGCAGACGGCGACAAGTAGTTGAAAAGTGGTGCGGTTACGGCGGTTCGATTGAATCGATTTCCGTCGTACGCGATCCCTTCCGGAAAGAACAGCGCCTGCAGCCGCTGCCTGTAATCGAGCGACGCCTGCACCCACAGGTCTGAGGCGCGCGGCAGAATGCGTTCTGCGAACGCCTGGATGCCCTGTACGTCGAGTTCGTCGGTGGCGTCGGCGTGGTGGTCGATCTGGGCCAGCGTCAGCTCCTCGCGCAGCCTGTCGCGTTGGCGCTCGTAGCTCGTGCTGTCGATCGACCGCGCGAACAGGAACGCCTCGTCCAGTCGGTCGAGTTTCTGCTGGATCGCCTTGACACGCTTCTCTTGCTCCGCGGTGCGGTCCTTGGC
>JANMDX010000126.1:0-13711 GCA_031376505.1 Acidobacteriota bacterium | reverse complement strand
TTCGCCGTCGGAGCCGCAATCGACCGGTGGCAGAACAAGCGATGAAACCGGCTGGCTAACACGCGCATGAACCGGACGGCGGCCAGCTTCTGTGGCATCATCCGGGCGTTGCGGCCGCCGCCGGTTATGCGCGGGCGTTAGCCAGACTACAGAAATTGCGTCATGGGTCAGTACGCGCACTTTGCCTTCTTCGATAGCGATTGGGACGAGCGAATCGACGTCGCGCTGACGCTTCTTCGCGAGGCTGCCGATCTCTATGCCTCGCAGGGCGCTGGCGCGATCGCCATCGACCGAGTCCTGGCATCGTGGCTGTGGGTCCTTGCGACGCCTCTTCCGGCGCGCGCGGCACCGGGAAGCCCCCGGCTCCCGCTACGGTTCTTTGAAGACCACTGCGCCCCAAAGCCTGCGGCAGAAGCCTCCTGCGAGGCTCTTCGCACGGCCGCAAGCGCGTCGGTCGAGCATGCGCTCAGCGAGCTCACGCAGATCGTCCGCACAGCATCGGCGACATGGTCCGAAGGGGATCCTGAGACGCCGGATGCCCGGAGCGTGTCCCAGGCACTCCT
The DNA here is from genome assembly GCA_031376505.1 of Acidobacteriota bacterium. GTDB lineage: Bacteria > Acidobacteriota > Vicinamibacteria > Vicinamibacterales > UBA2999 > CADEFD01. The sequence goes on along the minus strand of JANMDX010000126.1, from coordinate 13,148 downwards.
CGGAGTGCTGTGGACGCACCGATTCGGTCGACGCCCTCCAAGCAAGCAATACCCTGTGGGCATCTGAAGCACATCCCGCGAGAGGCTGGCTAACCTGCGCATGAACCCGACGGCGGTCAACTTCTGTGGCATCATCCGGGCATTCGACCGCCGCGGGTTATGCGCCGGTCGTTAGGCGCACTCGATGGAATCATGGCCAAGTCGTGGAAAGATGCACTCCTGTCTAGCGGAGTTCCGCTCGAGAACGACGTCCGGAACTACATGGCTCGACGGGGGTGCCTGGCGGAGTTCGAGCACTCATACCTTAGGGCCGACGAGGCCAGGGTTCTGCGACAGTTCTCGTACGACATAGACGCATCTCTGATTCAGCCGCCTCACTTTGTCGACTTCTTGGTTGAGTGCAAGTACCGCCATCCGTCCGTCTCTTGGGTATTCACGCCCGACGAGTACGGCGGCCACACTGAGCTTGGTCCGAACGACTTCACGCACCCACTCACACTGTTCGCGGGCAAGAACTGTGTAGCTGAGTCATCGCTGTTCCCGAGGTGCCTCGCGCCATGTTGCTCCAAGGGGGTTGAGCTCACTTCCGACGGAGCAAACGACAAAGCGATTGCCTAGGCTGTGTCGCAACTCGCTTTCGGAATGGCCCGCCGGGTCGGAGACGCCGTCGAGCATCAAGTCCTTGACCTTCTGCGAGGAGACTTCGTTTTCTATAACCTGCCCGTTATCGTCACCTCAGCGGCTCTTCATCGCCTGCGGGACAACGTCACAGTGGACGCGATTCGTTCGGCCTCTGAACTCGCAGAGGTAGCTGAGCAAGTCGATGTGTTGGTGCTTCGGCACAGAACTGGAGTCGAACTCCGCGAGCACAACGCGGCAATCTTCGCAGCCTTGCGAGCCGGCCTCGGCGATGAGGTACTAAAAGCAAAGCTCCAGGGGCGGAGGGCCGGCCTCGACCACGCGTTCGAGACCCTGGCGAGCGACACCCCTCGCGCAATAGTGGTAGTCAGCACCCATGGTGGCTGGCGCGGGATGGACCACCTGTTCGGCTACATTCGCGAGCTTCTCAACCCCTCGCCGACACTTGTGGCCGAAATGAATGCGCAGGCCGAGGGCTTTCAGGGCATGATCCGGAACATCGAGGCGCGTCGCGCAAGGCCGACTCACTCGGCGCCTAACAAGGCGTTGCAGCCGACGAGCCGCGCGAAGGGTAGTGCCAAGTCGACGAGTCGGACGCGCGCGGCTCGCGGCTGAACGCCGCTGCGTTAGGCAGACTGAGCATGATGATGCGCCGATGCGGTCTGATCGTGGTCTTGGCAGCCGGTCTGGCTGGTCAGGCCGAGGCTCGTACTTGCACCGCCCGAGACCCCATCGACGTTGAATTCAGCAAGTCGTCAGCGGTATTTCTCGGGCGCGTCATCGCAAAGCGCGTCACGTTGCGCGACGAACATGGCGCTGCGAAGGAGACACTGACGACGCTCAACGTCATCAAGTCGTGGAAAGGCGCCGCCGTCGCCAGCCTCGAGGTGTTCACCTGCGGCGGCGAGTTTGTCGCATGCGACCCGGGCTTCGAGTTCCTGATAGGCCAAGACTTCGTCGTCTTTGCGACAGGGCAGCCTCTCCGAGTCAGCGGCTGCGACCGCACCTCGGTCGCGAAGCAGGCTCAGCCGACGATGCGTTGGCTAGAACGTAGGGCCGCCAAACAGCTGCCTAACCTGCGGTTGCAGCCGGCGGCGGTTGAGCGCCGTGGCATCATGCGGGGCAGCAACCGCCGCGGCTGAACCGCGGTCGTTAGGCAACCTTCGACGAACGACCCAAGACAATCTGAACACCGACGCCCGCGTGACCCAGCATGGCAACGAGCGTATCGATACTGAACCGATCGATCTTGCCTCGGACGAGGTCGCTGACCCTGGGTTGGGTCACGCCAAAGAGCGCTGCGGCCTGCGCCTGGGTCAAGCCGCGCGCATCGATCAGCTTGCTTAGCCGAATCATGAGATCGGACCGGAGCTTGAGGTTCGTGGCCTCTTCCGCGGAGAATCCCAGGTCTCGGAACACGTTGCCGCTCGAACGTCGAATTTTCGTGGTCATTGAGCCTCTCACTCTTGGGCACGGCGCCGGAGCAGGTCGGCAAGACGCTTCCTGGCCAGCGCGATGTCGGACGACGCCGTTGCGCGGGTGCGCTTCTCGAAGGCGTGGAGAACGTACACGGCCTCGTTGAACCTCGCCACGTAGAACACGCGATGTTCAAGTCGCGTGTGCACACAAATCTCGATGACGCCGGGTCCCACCGTGATCATGGGCTTCCAGTCGGTCGGCAGAAGTCCCTGCTGGACGCGTCCGAGTTGGTATCCTGCGACGCGGCGAGCCTCCTCGGGAAATGCCCGGACGTCGTCAAGTGACGCGCCGAGCCAAGCCAGCGGCTTCTCACGCATAGAGCATTATATACTTCCTTGTATGGCGACATCAAGTTGCCTAACATGGCTTGCAGCCGACGGCGGCGTGGACGAGTATGACGCCGCCGCGGCTGAAGCCCGTCGTTAGGCCGACAAGACCGACTTGTGTGCTCGATTGCCATACCGTATATGACAGGCGTATACTGACTGCGTGGGCATCCGTTCCGAGTTCTTCCCGGACGTGGACGGGTTTCAGTGGGACGAGGGCAATTCGTCCAAGAACTGGACACGCCACCGAGGCAGCCAGACAGAGGCTGAGCAGGTGTTCTTGAATCGACCCCTCGTGGTCGTCGGGGCGCCGTTCAAGGGTGAGGCGCGGCAATTCGCGTTCGGTCACACGGACGCCGGACGGTTGCTGACCGTTGTGTTCACGGTGCGCGGGTCGCTGCTGCGTGTGATCTCGGTGCGGCCCATGAGTCGGCGAGAGCGGAGGGGGTATGGCCAAGCGCACGACACGTAGAACGATCCCGACGTTCGCATCTGAGCGTGCGGAGCGGGAATACTGGGAAACCCACGACGCGGGTGACGTTGTCGATTGGGCGTCGGCCCGTCAGGCGGTGTTTCCGAATCTCAAGGCCTCCACAGAGACGATCTCTCTCCGCCTGCCGTCGGCGCTGTTGTCCGACCTGAAAGTCCTGGCCAACAAACGCGACGTGCCGTATCAGTCGTTGCTCAAGGTGTATCTCGCCGATCGGGTAAGTCGAGAAACGATCGGAATTCGGCGGCCTAACAAGGCGTTGCAGCCGACGAGCCGCGCAGCGAAGGCCGGGGCGACGACGCGACGCGCACGCGCGGCTCGCGGCTGAACGCCGTTCCGTTAGACCGACAACGAAAAGACGAATTCTTTGGTTGAGGCACGAGCGGTCGTCGTGCCGTACTGCCATCACTGGCGCCGGTCGCGCGCCGGGGTTCTCCGACGGTTCACTCGGCTCCACCGTTGTGCTCTGCACCATCACGGGCCGGCTCGCTCGAGCATTCTCCGGAGGCGCCTCAGTTCCGCCGGGCTCCGTCCGGTGCATTCAGCAGGCGGGCCCCTCGCGCGCCGGTGCTCGATCGAGGCGCGATTGACACATCGAGGCGCCGGTCGCGCGAGCACCGTCGGCGATCGCGTGACGCGACCAGCGGTCTAACAAGCCGTTGCACCGGACGGCCCCGGGGCGCGCGTGCGCGCGCCCCTCGCGCTCGGGTGTATGCTGGCCTCGCGCGGGCCGCCGGTGAACGGCGGTCCGTTATCCGGACTGTAGGCACCTGATCTTTCTAATCGGGCACGCGCGGGCGCGGAGCTGGCTTCCAGCAGGTTCTGGTTCGACGGTCGTGCTCCTGCGCCCGTCGTCGTGGCTCTGACCTGCGGGCGCGCACGATCCCCTGTTGCACGCACGGTCGCGGGAAGAACCCGGCGGCGTGGGGTGTCTAGTGCGGCACCCGTCCTCATCAGTGGGGCAGCGCGGGCACGTCGGCGTGGTACGTTGCGGCGCGGCGGTGGTCGCGAACGGGCGGGCGATTCCGGCGGCCGTGTGCGGGCGGTCATCCTGTCCGCGATCGTCTCGGGGTGGGGCCGGCTAACCCGCGCATGAACCCGGCGGCGATCGACTTCTGTGGCATCATCCGGGCGTGCGGGCGCCGCGGGTTATGCGCCGTCCGTTAGGCAGCAGGATCAGCAGCGCAGCGCCAGGACTTCGCGTTGAAAAGCCTCGTCAGTGTGACATGAGCATAGTTGTTGGCATGCGAGTCTTCATTAGCTACAGCCACCGCGGGCACGGTCCCGAATGGAAGTCGCGGCTTGTCAGTGCTCTGCGAATCTTCGAGGCCCATCACCTTCTTGACGTCTGGCAAGACGGCACGATTCGCGTGAGCTCGTTTTGGGATGACGACATCAGGCAGGCTATCGGCACGGCGCGGCTCGCGGTCGTCCTATTAACCAAGGAGGCGCTCGAGTCCCAGTACATTGTAGAAAGGGAGTTTCCTCTATTACGCGAACGCCAGCAACTGGGTCTCCTGCGCGTGTTTCCCGTGGTCTGTGAAGAGTGCGGTTGGAAATCGCATGACTGGTTGCGAGCGACCCAGGCTCCGAACGAGTCCAAACCTCTGGTGCAACTCTCCACGGTCTCGCAGGATCGCGTTCTCCGCCAGCTCGCCACCGACATCGCCACCGCACTCAGCGAGCTCGCGCTTTCCGAGTTGTTTCCTCGCGCCGGCGGTGGGGAGACGAGGACCTACCTCGAGACATTCCTCCTGACCCATGGCACCGGACAGAGAGAAGAGACACTCATCGGCCGCGAGCAGGAACTTGCCCTCCTCGATTTCGCCCTCGCGCAGCCGAAAACTGCCATCGTCTCGCTCGTGGCGTGGGGCGGCGTGGGCAAGACGATGCTCGTCCGGCATTGGCTCCAGCGGCTCCACCGCCAGGGCTGGCTCGGCGCGCGGCGGGTTTACGCGTGGAGCTTCCACAGTCAGGGCACCAAGGAAGATCGGCAGGCCTCTGAAGACACCTTCCTCGCCCACGCCCTCGAATGGTTCGGCGTGCAGTGCGAGCCAACGCTCTCGCCGTGGGACAAAGGCCGCCTGCTCGCCGACGCGGTCGCCAGTGAACGCACTTTGCTCGTCCTCGACGGAATCGAGCCCCTCCAATACCCGCCAGGCCCCATGGGCGGCCAACTTCGCGCTCCCGGCGTGCAGAGTCTGTTGAAACATCTCGCCCGCAAGTCCAACGAAAGCGAACACCGCGGCCTTTGCCTCCTCACCACGCGCGAACCGATCACCGACCTCGCCGATTTCCAACGCCGCCCCAGCGCCGCATGGGGCAGCGTCCTCGGCGTGGACCTCGGCAACCTCACCGACGAAGCAGGTGCCGCGCTGCTCCATCACGCGGGCGCCAAGCGAGCTGGCGCGGCGGAAATCAAGGCCGACGACGCCGAACTCCTCGCCGCCAGTAGCGAAGTGGACGGTCACGCCCTCACGCTCAACCTGCTGGGCCGTTTCCTTGCCCGCACGCACGCCGGCGACGTCCGGCACCGGGACCTCGTCAAGTTCGAGGAAGCTGATCGTACGACCCAAGGGGGCACGACGTTCAGGATGCTGGCTGCTTTCGAGTACTGGTTTGATCGAGGCAGTGAGCTTTACAAGCAGCAACTCGCCATCCTGCGAGTGCTTGGCCTGTTCGACCGTCCAGCCGATGCCGGCTGCATCGCCGTTCTACGGACCCCTCCCGTCATGGTCGGCTTCACCGATTCGTTGTTCACAACAAGAATTGACGAGACCTCTGGTCAGGCCTTCTCGCAGCCGCTGATTGAGGAAGACTGGAACACGGCGACTTCATTTCTCGAAGGGTTCGGTCTCATCACCCTCCAGACCCGCGATGGAGACACTGAATGCTTCATCGATTGCCACGCCCTCATCCGTGGGTATTTCGCCAACCAGATGCGCACAAGGAGTGACGACAATTGGCGCAGCGCACACCGGCGCCTATTTGAGCACTTGCGAGCCAGCGCGGAAGACCAGCCTGAGACACTCCAGGCGCTTCAACCGCTCTACCAGGCAATTTCTCATGCGTGCAACGCCGGACTGTATCGAGTGGCTGTGGATGAGATCTACTGGATGCGAATTCTTCGTGGCCTCGATCATCATTCGTGGAAGACGCTCGGGGCCAGCGGAGAAGATCTCTCTGCGCTGGCCTGCTTCTTCGAGATTCCGTGGACCCAGCTTCGGGAAGGGCTCTTGCCCGAACAGCAAGGTTTGCTGTTGCATCAATCGGCGCAGTGTTTGCGTTTTCTCGGTCGCTTGGCTGAAGCGGTTGAGCCTCTGCAGGTTGTTCTGAAACGCGATGTCGAGTCGTGGGCCTGGAACGACGCCGCGATGAGTGCCAATCTGCTCGGCGAACTGAGCCTTCTCTTGGGGCATACAGATGAAGCACTTCGTGTTGCCCAACAGTCGGTCGAATTCGCAGACCGCAACGGATATGTGTTTTACTCCCTGGCCAACCGGACGACCGTCGGCGACGTACTCCATCAGATGGGCAGGCGCGACGAGGCAATCAATCTCTTTCAAGAAGCCGAAGCGCTACACGCCAAAACGATGCCCGCTCAGCCACTCCTGCGTTCCCTTGGTGGTATGCAATACAGCGAAGTGCTCTTGGGCAAACCGGAGAGGGCGGCCTGGAACAAGTTCCTCATGAGAGCCGTAGCTGGAAGACGCCGTTCGCCGAGCGCCGGGAACCTTGCAGAGGCCGAGAGCAGCCGCTACACCCCCGAAGGCGTTTACGACCGTTGGTGTCGCTCAATCGAAGACGCCGCCACCCAGACTCTGCAATGGGAGATGGAGACGCCGATGGACAGCTTCAGTCAGGCCTTTCATCAGCTCAGTCTCGGGCACGCCTCACTTGTTCGACTTGTTCTCGTGGGATCGGCATTTACAGGCGATGGCTCGGCGTTGAACGTGCCGCGCGGATGGCTCGACCTCTCGATGGACGGCTTGCGTCGATCGGACCTCCGGGAATACTTGGTTCACGCGCTACTGGCCAAGGCTTGGCTACGTGTTCTCGAAGGCGACACCGACGGCGCACGGGCCGACTTGGACGAAGCGTGGGACATCGCAGAGCGCGGACCAATGCGGCTGCGTCTGGCCGACCTCCACTTGCACCGCGCCCGCCTGTTCTTCCGACAGAAGCCCTACCCGTGGACATCCCCGGAGGCCGACCTTAACGCCGCAGAGACACTCATCAACGAGTGCGGCTACCACCGGCGCGACGAAGAACTCGCCGATGCCAAGCGAGCCATCCTTCGAACCTAGCGCGCTATGATCCGCACAGAGGCTTTTGACGCGTGGATGAGCTGCCTAACAGCGCATGCACCAGACGGCGCGGCGGTGAATGGACCGAGCGCGCCGCTGGTGATGCGCAGGCGTTAGGCCGCATCATACGGCATCCAGATCGGGGGCTAAGAACCATGAAGATTCAGTATCTTGAGATAGTGACGAAGGAGATGGACGCGGTGTGTGCCGCCTACGCCTCCGCACACAATGTGCAATTCGGCGAACCTGACGCTGGGCTCGGAAACGCGCGGACCGTCACCCTGGCGGGCGGTGGGCTCGTTGGAGTGCGTGCACCTTTGCGGGAGACGGAGGAGCCGGTGGTGCGACCCTATTGGCTGGTGGACGATATCAATGTGGCCGTCGCCGCAGCAGTTCAAGCCGGCGGCAAGCTCGCCGTCCCGCCGATGGAGATCCCCGGCCACGGCTCATTTGCCATCTACCTCCAAGGTGGCAATGATCACGGCCTCTGGCAGTTGTAGCCGACTGCCAGTCCTTGCAGCAGCGGCCTAACATTGCATGCAGCAGACAGCCGCGCTATGGTAGGCGCGCTGCGCGCGCTTGGTTGAAAGCGGCTGCAGCTGATGCTTGGCGTTAGCCAGACTTTGTCGATGCCATGGGGAATGACTGCAGCGCTTGGAGGGAACGTGCATAGGATGGGCAGAACCATGATTGTCGCGTTGGTCGTTATCTTGTTGCCGGTGTTGGCGGCCGCTCAGGACGACCCATGCGGTTTCACCAAACCGCCCCGTCCTGCGCGCCTCGAGTTGGCCCGACTTGACGCCCAAGCCAAAGATTCGGCGTTCAAGACGGCGCTGCTTGACATGATGGATGCGCGCAACGCTCTGGACGCCGCAGACAATGGGGTTACCGGAAAGAATCAGGCGGCGCTCGTTCAGCGAATGGGGGCCGAGCGCGAGAGAGATCGATCCGTCCGGGAATCAGCAGAGCTGTCAAAGACAAAGGCCGACTTGGCCGGCGTCTGTGGCGAGATCCTCCAGCTTCGAATGGACCTCACGAGCAGCGACGCAAAGCGCGTCCATGAAATTGACTTGCTGCGTGACGAGTCCAAGGTCCTTCGAGCGCGAATGGCCGCCGACCCAGAGAGCCGCTATCGGGCCGAAACGGAGCGACTGCTTGCAGACGCCAAGAATGTCCAGGCCGCCATCAAGAACACTGCCGCGAATGTCGCAGCAATGAGAGCGGTTCGCGATCGTCTGAAGGCCGGTCTTGCTAAGCAGTGATCGATCGCAACATGCCGCCCGTGAGCGACTCAGAGTGACTGGCTAACATCAGCTTGCAGCCGACGCCGGCCACTGAAATCATGAGCCGCCGCGGCTGAAGCTGCGCGTTAGCCCGACTACACCGTTGCATCGTCGTATATACAGGCGTATACTCAAGCCGTGCGCTTCGGGTGGGACGCTCGGAAAAGCGATCGCAATCTCCGAGTGCGGGGCTTTGACTTCGAGTTCGCCACGCAGGTGTTCGACGGGCCGACCCTGGAGCGCCCAGACACACGCCGCGACTACGGCGAGCCTCGGGTCGTTGCCATTGGCCGGGCCGATGGCATCACCCTGACTCTCGTTTACACCGACCGGGCCGAGGCCGGTGAACAAGTCCGTCGCATCATTTCGGCCAGAGTGAGTAGTCGCAGTGAGCGTCAAGCCTACGAGCAAGCAGTCCAAGGCCGGTCCTAGCCGAGGCCGCGCCAGCCTCGCCCGGCTGCGGCGAGTCTCTGACGCGACGATTCAACGCACGTCGCCCCGCGAGCTGCGAGGCCTGCCGGATGATTTCTGGGCCTCGGCGCAAATGGTCGAGCCGGTGGCGAAACAGCCGATTTCGCTCAGGGTCGACACAGATGTTCTCGACTGGTTCAAGGCCCAAGGACCCAGGTATCAGTCCCGCATCAACGCGGTGCTGCGTTCGTTCATGACGCAGGCCAGCACCACCGGCCGCCGAAAAGCGGGCTAACCACCGAATGCAGCCGACGCGCCGGATGTCACGGGTCGGCGCGCGGCTGATTTGGGGTCGTTAGCCGGACTCGAATGAGACGCGACCGTGTACGAGCGATTCACCGAGCAAGCCATCCGGGCCATATTCTTCGCGCGCCATGCGACCAGCGAGCTCGGCGCGCGGAACATCGAGCCTGAGCACCTGCTGCTAGGCGTGTTGCGCGCTGCGGTCGGCCCGACCCGCGAACTCCTGAGGCGAGCCGGGCTCGACGTCAGTGCAGTGCGGCACGCCATCCTGGCACGCGTCAAGGCTGCTGCAAAGGTGCCAACGTCGACGGAACTTCCATTCAGTCCTTCAACAAAGCGCATTCTTGCGGCAGCCGCGACTGAAGCCGACCAACTGGGTCATGTGAGCGTCGGCACAGAGCATCTCTTGCTTGGCATTCTTGGCGAGAGCGAGACCGTGGCTGCCCAACTGCTCCAGGCGGCCAGCTTGAGCCTCGATTCGGCGCGTGCGCACTTCGGCGCGCGCCAACCGAAGGCATAAGCGAAACGACTTGCCGGCTAACCAGCAGTTGCAGCCGACGGCGCGCTGGTGGATCATGAGCGCGCCGCGGCTGAACTGCGGTCGTTAGGCCGGCAAGACTGGCTTGTATCCTCGATTGCCAGGCCGTATATGACAGGCGTATACTGACTGCGTGGGCATCCGTTCCGAGTTCTTCCCGGACGTGGATGGGTTTCAGTGGGACGAGGGCAATTCGTCCAAGAACTGGACACGCCACCGAGTCAGCCAGACAGAGGCTGAGCAGGTGTTCTTGAATCGACCCCTCGTGGTGGTCGGGGCGCCGTTCCAGGATGAGGCGCGGCAATTTGCGTTCGGTCACACGGACGCCGGACGGTTGCTGACCGTTGTGTTTACGGTGCGCGGGTCGCGGCTGCGCGTGATCTCGGTGCGACCCATGAGTCGGCGAGAGCGGAGGGGGTATGGCCAAGCGCACGACACGTAGAACGATCCCGACGTTCGCATCTGAGCGTGCGGAGCGGGAATACTGGGAAACCCACGACGCGGGTGGCGTTGTCGATTGGGCGTCGGCCCGTCGGGCGCTGTTTCCGAATCTCAAGGCCTCCACAGAGACGATCTCTCTTCGCCTGCCGTCGGCGCTGTTGTCCGACCTGAAAGTCCTGGCCAACAAACGCGACGTGCCGTATCAGTCGTTGCTCAAGGTGTATCTTGCCGATCGGGTGAGTCGAGAAACGATCGGAATTCGGCGGCCTAACAAGGCGTTGCAGCCGACGAGCCGCGCAGCGAAGGCCGGGGCGACGACGCGACGGGCACGCGCGGCTCGCGGCTGAACGCCGTTCCGTTAGGCCGACATGATTCGATTCGACCGAGAACGGTTCGATGATCGATTGGGCGCCTGGGCTATGGCCGCCCTTGTGGGATCGGCGCTTGGAGCCGTCGTGCATTTCGTGGTGACAGGCCGGGCCTATTTCTTCAATAGCTATCCAGTCGGTCTAGCGGACTGGCTAATCCTCGTCGGCTCGCGCGGTGTGTTCGTCTGGGTCAGCCGAACGGCGCTGGCGAGGGCGGGTTGGGGTGTGGCCCTCGTTGCGGCCAGCGCTGCTGCAGCCACTGCGCCCATCCAAGCGCAGGCGACTCCGGGCTGGTGGGTTGAAGGGGCGGCAATCATGCTGGCCGGCGCCTTAGTATTTGCCGGTCTTCCACCTCGTCACGCGCGGACGTCGACATTCGCCATCGCGGCCATCGTGCTGGTCAGCGTGACTGTGGCCCGAATCGTCGCGCTCCGAATGCTTGACGATCTGCTCGGAACGACCGTGATCACGGTCCAATGAAACAACGACCTAACCAGCGGTTGCAGCCGACGGCGGTCGGGCGCTGTGGCATCATGCGGGCATCAACCGCCGCGGCTGAACCGCGGTCGTTCGGCGGCGAATCTAACTACCGATGACAAAGGCCTCTAGCATCATCCTGGCTGCCTCGGCCCCCTTGGTCGTCCTGGCCTTTTGGCCGTTGTACTTTTCGCGACCTCTTCCCGCGATCGACCCGTACACACATCTCCACGCGCTCACCGGCTCCCTGTGGTTCGTGCTCCTCATCGCACAGCCTCTCTCCATCCGGGCGCGCCGTTATGCTCTGCACCGCGCCCTCGGGCGCTGCTCGTACGTCCTCGCCCCGCTGTTCGTGCTGGCGGGGATTCTGCTGTCGCACCACCGGCTCGCGTCGATGAGTGAATCAACATTCGCGCGGGAGGGCTATTCGCACTACCTGCCGTTCTACGGCTCGGTCGTCTTCACCGCGGCCTACGCCCTCGGCCTGCGCTACCGGCACGTGCCAAAGGCGCACGGCCGGTTTATGCTCTGCACGGCCATGCCGCTCATAGACCCGGTCGTCGGCAGGGTGCTGTTCTTCTACTTTCCGCCCCTGCCGAGCCCTTGGCTCTACCAAGTCGTAACCTTCGGCCTGGCGACGGCGGTCGCGGGGCTGCTCGTGTTCTCCTACCGGGGGGGGCTGGCGCCCCGGCGTGCGCTCGTCGCGTACTTCGTCCTACTGGTCGCCCTAGAGGTAGGGTGGTTTACCTTCTCCCTGACACCGCCGTGGCTCTACGCCGTCGGCTGGTTCCGCAGCCTCCCCCTGACGTGATCGAGGTCGGGCCCGGATGTGAACGCCGAAGAGGGAACGGCCGACAATCACGTCATTAGGCTTGAGGGCTATAACGCGCCGCCGAACAACGGCATGCAGCGGACGCGCATCCAGCAGGTCTACTATCATCGCAGTATCGTGCGCGCCGCTGATGCCGGCGTTAGGCAGACCGACAATCCACGATGCAGTTCGTGAACCTTCGAAAGCTCAAGGGCCAGCTTCGTGCCGGTGACCTACCGCCTCGCGATGTGGCGCTGTACCTTGCCGGTCAAGCGGCGCTTGGGGCGTTGCTCTTTGTACCGAGTCCGGCTGACGTCCCCCGCGGGTGGGACTTTGTCGCACTCCCTGTGTTGGCGCTTGTCGGCGTTCTCAATTGCTATCGTTGCAATGGTGCTGCAGCCGGCGTTCGTTTTGCTGAGCGCTACATGGCACTCAGCTGGGTCATCGGCTGGCGCGCGGGCCTCTTGGCGGCCGCAGTGATCCAAATGGGGTTCGTGGTCGGCCTGGTGACCGGCGGCTTCGCGTGGCTCGAGCACGAGCGAGTGCCCGTTGCGCTGAGCGCGACGACCGTCCTGGTCATTGCGCTCATCTACTGGCGCATTGGTGTGCACCTTCGCGACGTAAGCGCGAACGAGCGACAAAGTGCTGACCCACAATCGTGAGCTGCCTAACATCCAAATGCAGCCGACGCGCCGCGTGACGCTCGGCGGCGCGCGGCTGATTTGGCGTCGTTAGCCGGACAGACGATCCGACTTCCCGAACCGAAACATGGAACGACTCCGCATCTACGTCGACACGTCGGTTCTGGGCGGGTGCTTCGACGTCGAGTTCGTCACGTGGTCGGAGGCCCTGGTTCGAGACTTCCGGGCGAAGCGGCTGATTCCGGTGCTGTCTGACGTGACCGCTGCAGAAGTCGCGGCGGCGCCCCCCGCGGTTCGCGGTCTGCACGACGAGTTGCTGAAGCTGAGCGGCGGCGTCCTGCCGGTGACGGCGGAAGTGCTCGCGCTCATGCAGGCGTACGAGAGCCGCAAGATCCTGCCGAAGCGCTACACCGCCGACATGACGCACATCGCCCTGGCTACGGTCGCCACCGTCGATGCCGTCGTGAGTTGGAACTTCAAGCACATCGTTCGGCTCGAGAAGATTCGCCTCTTCAACGCCGTCAACGTAGAATTGGGCTATCGGGCGTTGAGCATTCTCTCACCCCGCGAGGTTGCCACGTATGAAGGCCCCTAGCATGCACGCGGTGAACATGGTGCGCCGCATTCGGGACGC
>JANMDX010000122.1:0-2066 GCA_031376505.1 Acidobacteriota bacterium | reverse complement strand
CCCGTCCACCACCCGTAGGTGGCCGAGGAAATCGGATACTCAGCCCACAGAGCTACCAACATCGCCGGTGTGTTCAGCCCAAAGTACAGATCCTCGGCCAGGGGCACGCCAGCCACGTGAGACGAGCTGTAGAACGCCCGGACCGCTAAGTGCATTGGATCGGCACTCGTGAATTCGAACTCGCCCGTGCTCCAGAATTTTTGGTCTTGGGCGTCGAGCAGTTGATACTCGGCTGGACGAGTCGCCACGAGCACCGCTAGCGCCACAACGTTCAGCGCAGCGAGAACCCAGGCGACGCTGAGCGGCGGTGTCCGCATCTGTGGTCTGGCTAACGACCGCGGTTCAGCCGCGGCGGCCCCATGATCCACCAGGCTGCCGTCGGCTGCAACCGCTGGTTAGCCAGCTTGCCTGTACGGGTATGCACATGGTATGACTGAGGTATGAAAGTCGCCGTGTCGATTCCCGAGGACCTGTTCGATTCTGCTGAGTCGCTGGGGAAGCGCCTGCGCGTATCGCGCAGCCGCCTGTACGCCACAGCACTGGCCGAGTTCTTGGCCAAGCACCAGGGGCGGAAGCTGACGGACCGGCTGAACCAGGTGTACGGCGCTGAAGACAACCGTTTGGATGATCGGCTCGCGGGGATGCAACGACGTTCCGTGGGGGCCGACCCGTGGTAGTCGAGCGCGGCCAGATCTGGTGGGCGGATCTCGACGCGCCGGAGGGCTCGGAGCCGGGGTTTCGCCACCCCGTGCTCGTCATGCAGGCCGACGCCTTCAATCGAAGTCGTATTCAGACCATCATCGCCGTCGCGCTGACCTCGAACTTGCGACTGGTCGACGCGCCGGGCAACGTGCTCGTGTCTGCGAAGGCGTCCGGCCTCCCCAAGGACTCGGTCGCCAACGTGTCGCAGGTCGTGACCCTCGACAAGGCTTACCTTACCGACTTGGCCGGACGCCTTCGAGGACCGCTCCTGGCCGATGTAGAGGCCGGCCTCCGGCTCGTTCTCGGTCTGTAGTTCCGAGTTGTCCGGCTAACGATGCCAAATCAGCCGCGCGCCGACAAGCGACACGCGGCGCGTCGGCTGCATTTGAATGTTAGGCGCCGGAGTTGCTAAAGATCTCGTGATCGTAGGACCCTGTCTACGCATCATCCTACGGCGACTCAGGACGTGTCCGTGTTGCAGCGCGGACATTTATGGTAGGGAGCCGATCACGCCAAGCTCCGTCAGATACGCACTGACCATCCACGCAGCTCCGCCAATGGTGAGCGCGATCATCAACACCGCCAGAGCCAGCGTGACCTGACGCCCCTCGTCTTCTGCTCTTCGTTCAATCTCGGCACTGGACATCTCTTGCGTGAACCACGTCGACTGTCTCATGGCGAATAGAACTATGGGAAGACCCGCGACGAACGCTACTCCGCGATTCACCAGCGCGGGCCGCCCAACGGACTGGAGAGCGATTCCCGCGATTACGGCCGGTATCGACAGAACCGCATGAAGCAGCCAACTTATTGGAACGAACGCGACGCGTTGCCACACGGCCCAGTGGCCTCGGGCCGTGGCCATGCAAACCGCAACGAACAAGAGTGTTACCGAGACAATCCAGCCAGATTCAGCCGAGGCTGCGCTGGAGCGGCTGAGGAGCCCCGCCCCTCCAATAGCAAAAAGCCAAAACAAGAACACTCCGAGCGCCACGCGGCCCCTGTCCCATGCGACCGGGACCAGTGGGCTGCTGACATCTGTGTGGTTCGCCTGGCCGGACGGCGATTGCTCGGCGCGAACACTCAGGGGCGGTTCTGTGCGAACCTTCCTCTGGCTGTCTCTGAGCTCTGTGCCGCAGGTGCTGCAGAAGCGATCGTCTGGCTCTAGCTCACTACCGCACTGTGAACAGTACATGTTTTGATCTCTCAGACGTCGAGTGCGCCTAACGCCCGCGCATAACCGGCGGCGGCCGCAACGCCCGGATGATGCCACAGAAGCTGGCCGCCGTCCGGTTCATGCGCGTGTTAGCCAGCCGGTTTCATCGCTTGTTCTGCCACCGGTCGATTGCGGCTCCGACGGCGAA
>JANMDX010000107.1:0-27605 GCA_031376505.1 Acidobacteriota bacterium | reverse complement strand
AGACTGGCAAGGCCGGTGTCGATCGGCAGTTTCGCTACAACGAACTGGTCGGCTGGCAGGGCGGGCTCACGCCGCTGCTGTTCGCCGTGCGCCAAGGCTCGATGGAGGCCGTGGACGTGCTGCTCGGCGCCGGTGCCGACGTGAATCAGGTGAGCGCCGGCGACAAGAGCAGCCCGCTCGTGCTGGCCGTGGCCAACGGCCACTTCGACATCGCGCTGCACCTGCTCGCGAAGGGCGCCGACCCGAACCTCGTCGCCGACAACGGCGTGGCGCCGCTCTACGGCGTGGTCAACGTGCAGTGGGCGCCCAAGGCGCTCTATCCGCAGCCGCGCTCATATCTGCAGCAGAAGGCCACCTACCTCGAGGCCATGAAGGCGCTGCTCGACAAGGGCGCCGACCCCAACGCCACCTGCGCTTCAAGGTGTGGTACTCGGGCTACAACTTCGACCTGTCGGGCGTCGACGAGATCGGCGCCACGGCCTTCTGGCGCGCGGCCTACGCCTCGGACCTCGAGGCGATGAAGCTGCTCGTGGGCCACGGCGCCGACCCGAGCATTCCGACGACCAAGCCGGCCGGGCGCCCCCGCGTGGGTGATGCCGGGGTGCGTGAAGGCGGCGACGTGTCGGGCCTGCCCCCGCTGCCGGTAGGCGGGCCGGGCGTGACCGCGCTGCAGGCCGCGGCCGGCGTTGGCTACGGCGAGGGCTTTGCGGCCAACTCGCATCGCTACGCCCCGACCGGCATGATGGCGGCGGTGAAGTATCTGGTTGAAGAACTCGGCGCCGACGTCAACGCCGCTGACCACGAAGGCAACACGGCGCTCCATCAGGCCGCCGCCCGCGGCGACGTCGGCATGATCGAGTACCTCGTGTCGAAGGGTGGCGATGTCACCCGGGTGAATCGTGAAGGGCAGTCGACCGCCGACATGGCCAATGGCCCGGTGCAGCGCACCCAGCCCTACCCCGAGGCGCTGAAGCTGCTCGAGAAGCTCGGCGCGAAGAACCACCACAAGTGCGTGTCGTGCTAGCGCGTGGCGCACACGGCCAGTACCGAGTTCATTGTTTGCACGCACACGTGATCAGAGTGAATCGGATGACTCAGGCATGACCAATTCACGTTCGACATGGCTCGGTGGCGCGGCGCTGGTCACGGCGCTTGGGTTGACGGCGGCTGCGCAGAACGGGGTGCCTGCGACCCGGGCGGTGGCGCCGCGGACCTCGGCACGGCTGGCGGCTCCGGCGCCTGCCGCCGGCGCGCCCCAGGGCGTGACCACGACCAGACCTGCCCCCTCTCACGCCGTTGATCCGACCCTGTCGGCCGCGGCCCAGACCGAGCTCATCACCACCTACTGTGCGACGTGCCACAGCGACCGCGCGAAGGCCGGCGGGCTCTCGCTCGCCAACTTCAACGCCATGCGGGCGCAGGAGCAGCCGCAGGTGGTCGAGAAGATCATCCGCAAGCTCCGCGCCGGCATGATGCCGCCGGCCGGAGCCAAGCGGCCCGACGCCTCGACGATGGCGTCGCTGACGACGGCCCTCGAGTCGCGGATGGACGAACATGGGTCGATCAATCCGAATCCGGGCTGGCGGCCGTTTCAGCGCCTGAATCGTGCCGAGTACACCCGCGCCGTCAGAGACCTGCTGGGCGTCGAGGTGGACGTGACGGCATTCCTGCCGCCCGACACGCTGAGCGCCGGCTTCGACAACGTCGCCGACGTGCAGGGGTTGTCGCCCACGGTGCTCCAAGGCTACCTGCGCGCGGCCAGCCAGATCAGCCGCCTGGCGGTGGGCGACCGCGACGCCACGGCCAGTGCCGCGACCTACAAGGTCGGCCGCACCATGTCGCAGATGCGGCACATCGACGGTGCCCCGATGGGTACCCGGGGCGGCATCTCGGTCATGCACATCTTCCCGGCCGACGGCGAGTACGTGATTGGCGTCAACCTGCACAACGAGCCGCTCGGCGGACTCTACGGCCGCAGCACACTGAGTGTGATGGACATGACCGAAGAGCTCGACGTCGCCATCGACGGCGAGCGCGTCGCGGTCATCCCCCTCAACACGCGCATGAGTGAATCGGATCCCACAAACAGCCTCGACCCCAAAACGGCGCGCATCTCGGTGAAGGCTGGTCCGCATCGCGTGTCGGCAGCCTTCATTCAGAAGTTCGAGGCGCCGATCAACGACATCCTGATTCCGGTCGAGAACACCCTGGCCGATGTGAGCATGAGCTTCGGGGTCACGTTGCTGCCGCACCTGCGCGACATGACGGTGAACGGCCCGTATGCGGTCACCGGCGTCTCCGACACCGTGAGTCGCCGGCTCGTGTTCACCTGCCGGCCGACGACCGCCGCCGAGGAAGCCCCGTGCGCCGGCGAGATCCTGAAGAACCTGGCGGCGCGGGCATTCCGCGGGCCCTTGGCGCCTGCGGATCTCGACGTGCTGGTCGGCTTCTACCAGCAAGGCCGTAAGACGGGGGATTTCGAACAGGCCATCCGCTTTGCGCTGCAGGCCATCCTGGCGAGTCCGCGCTTCGTGTTCCGCCTCGAGGAAGTGCCCTCGACCTTACGCGCCGGGCAGTCCTACCGGCTCAACGATCCGGACCTGGCCTCGAGACTGTCGTTCTTCCTGTGGGGGACGGTGCCCGATGCCGACCTGTCGAAGGCCGCGTCGGGCGGCCAGCTGCGCACGCCGCTGGCCCTGCGCAAGCAGGTCGCGCGCATGCTGGCCGATTCGCGGTCCGAAAGCCTGGCCACGCGTTTTGCGGCGCAGTGGCTGCGCCTCCAGGATCTCGACAAGATGGTACCGGACTACCTGCAGTATCCCGATTACGACGACACGCTGGCCGCCGGGATGCGACGCGAGACGGAGCTCTTCGTCGACAGCCTGTTGCGGGAAGACCGCAGTGTGCTCGAGCTGCTCGACAGCGACTACACGTTCGTCAACGAGCGGGTGGCCATCCACTACGGCATCCCCAACGTGACCGGGCCCGAGTTCCGGCGCGTGGCCGTGACCAACGAGAATCGCCGGGGCATCCTGGGCCACGGCAGCGTGCTGGCGCTCACCTCGATTGCCGATCGCACGTCACCCGTGCTGCGCGGCAAGTGGATCATGGAGGTGCTGCTCGGCTCGCCGCCGCCGGCGCCGCCGCCGAACGTGCCCGCCCTCGATGAGACCAAGGACACGAAGGGCGGCCGCACGCTGTCGGTGCGCGAGCGCATGGAACAGCATCGCGCGAACCCGGCGTGCATGTCGTGCCACAAGGTGATCGACCCGCTCGGTCTGGCCCTCGAGAACTTCGATGCCACCGGGGCGTGGCGCATCAAGGACAACGAGGTGCCGGTCGATCCGGTCGGCGTGCTGTACGACGGCACGAAGATGAACGGCCCCGCCGGACTGCGGGCCGCGCTTCTCAAGCACCAGGACGCGTTCCTGTTGAGTTTCACCGAGCGACTGATGACGTATGCGATCGGACGCCGCGTCGAGGCGTACGACCTGCCGACCGTGCGGCAGATTATCAACGACGCCTCGGCGCAGAACTACCGGATGTCGGCGTTCGTGCAAGGCGTGGCGGCGAGTCAGGCATTCAAGATGAGCCGGGCAGAGATGCCCGATACGACTACGCTGGCGCCAGAGCGGCACTAGGGCCGCGACGGCGGTTCTCGGGTAGGATCACGGTCACGTTACGACGCGGAGGCTCAGACGGCGATGTTCATTGCGCAGAAACACTTATCCCGGCGGACGGCCCTCAAGGGCCTCGGCGTCACGGTCGCGCTGCCGTTCCTCGAGGCCATGGTACCGGCCCGCACGGCGCTGGCCAAGACGGCGGCGGGGAAGGTGCGACTCGCCTGCATCGAGATGGTGCACGGCTCGGCCGGGAGCACCGCCATCGGCATCAAGCAGAACATGTGGGCGCCGGCCGCGGCCGGAAAGGCGTTCGACCTGACGCCCACCGCGCTGCTGCCTCTCGAGCCCCTGCGCGACTACCTCACGATCGTGAGCAACACCGACGTGCGGAACGCCGAAGCCTTCGAGCTGCCGGACATTGGCGGCGACCACTTCCGATCGAGCGCGGTCTTCCTGACGCAGCTGCATCCCAAGCAGACGCAGAGCTCGGACGTGCGCGTAGGCACGTCGCTCGATCAGCTCTACGCCCGGAAATTCGGCCAGGACACCCCCATCCCGTCGATGCAGTTCTGCATCGAGAACGTCGACGCGGCGGGCGGCTGCTCCTATGGGTATTCATGCGTCTATACCGACACGATCAGCTGGGCGTCGCCGACCGCTCCCATGCCGATGATCCGTGACCCGCGGGTGGCGTTTGACCAGCTCTTTGGCGTGGGCGCCACGGCGGCGGCGCGCGCGGAGCGCCGGGCGGAAGACAAGAGCATCCTCGATTGGATCACGTCGGACATCGCGAAGCTGACGCGCGACCTCGGGGCCGCCGACCGCGCGCGGCTCGGCGACTACCTGGAGGACGTGCGGGAGATCGAGCGGCGCATTCAGGCCACCGAAACCGTGAATCGCAGCGGCGACGAGCGCGCGCTGCCCGGCGCGCCGGTCGGCGTGCCCGATGCCTTCGAAGAACACATCAAGCTGATGTTCGACCTGCAGGCGATTGCGTTTGCCAGCGACATCACGCGCGTGTTCTCGTTCAAGCTCGGCCGCGACGCCAGCAATCGTGTGTTCGCCGAGAGCGGCGTGCGGACGGCGTTCCACTCGGCCTCGCACCACCAGGACCGGGAAGACCGCATCAAGGACTTCCAGAAGATCAACCTGTACCACGTCGGGATGCTCCCCTACTTCCTGAACAAGCTGAAGAACACGCCCGATGGCGAGCGCAATTTGCTCGACAACACGCTCGTGCTCTACGGCTCGCCGATGGGCAACTCGAACGTGCACAACCACAAGCGCTGCCCGCTGTTTCTCGCTGGACATGCCGGCGGTCAGCTGAAGGGCAATCTGCACATCAGGGCGGCTGACGGGGCCCCGATGGCGAATGTGATGCTCAGCATGCTGCACATGCTGGGGTTGAACGACCTGACGTCGTTTGGCGACAGCACCGGGGCCATGGATCTGAACTCGGCCGGCGACACGACGGCAGCGGCGCTGTAGACGCCGCAGCACCACTTCGAACGGGAGGCACGCGCATGCACCGGAACGTGACCGCGGCGGTGACCGTCGCGACGGTTGGATTGGCCCTCTCGGGCCTTGTGACCGCCCGCGGCGTTGGCGACGATCAGGCGGCGGCACGGCCCCGCCGGACGGCGCCCGCACAGACCGGGGGAGCCACGCCGGCGCCGATGCGCTCGACCCCGCCGGCTGGGGGTGCGAACCTCGCCGTGGCGGCGCCGTCGGCCATCAGCTCGGCGGCGCAGACCGAGCTCGTCGCCACGTATTGCAGCGGCTGTCACAGCGATCGAGCCAAGGCCGGAGGCCTGTCGCTGGCTGGCTTCAATGCCATGCTCGCGGCCGAGTCTCCGGAGGTGGTCGAGAAGATGCTCCGCAAGCTGCGGGCTGGGATGATGCCGCCGGCCGGCGCCAAGCGTCCACTCGCCGGCTCGCTCGAGGAACTGGCCGTTGCACTCGAAGCGCGCATGGACGAGCATGCGGCCGTCAACCCCAATCCCGGCTGGCGCCCGTTCCAGCGGCTGAATCGTGCTGAATACGCCCGGGCCGTGCAGGATCTGCTGGGTGTGGACGTAGACGTCGCCCCGCTCCTCCCGCCCGACACTATCAGCCACGGCTTCGACAACGTGGCCGACGCGCAGACCTTCTCGCCCACACTGATGGAAGGCTACCTGCGTGCGGCCAGCAAGGTGACGGCGCTGGCCGTGGGCGATTCCGACAGCGTGGCCGGCGAGTCGACCTACAGCCTGCCGAAGACCGCGTCGCAGTTGGCGCGCGCCGACGGCGCGCCTCTCGGCACGCGCGGCGGCATCTCGGTGATGCACGCGTTCCCGGCCGACGGCGACTACGTCTTCCGCCTGGATATGTTTGCCGAACCGCTGGGCATGCTGTTCGGCAACACGGCGACCGGTGAGCAGATCGAGGTGTCGATCAATGGCGAGCGGGTGGCGTTCTTCGACATCGACCCGCGGATGAACGAGACGACGTCGAGCCTGTCGTTGAAGACGCCGTCGGTGCATGTCCAGGCGGGGCCGCAGCGGGTCACGGCCGCCTTCCTGCAGCGCTTCGAGGGCCCGGTCAACGACTTGGTCGCACCCATCGAGCACACCATGGCCGACACCGAGATCGGGACGGCCGTGGGCATCACGACGCTGCCGCATCTGCGCAATCTCGCGATCGTCGGGCCGCACAAGGTCACCGGAATGTCGGACACCCCGAGCCGCCACAAGATCTTCACGTGCCGGCCCACGTCTGGAAACGATGAGACGGCCTGCGCGACGGCGATCGTGAAGGGCCTGGCCGGCCGGGCCTTCCGGCGCGGGCCCACTGAGCGCGAAGTGACCCGCCTGATGGCGTTCTACGACGCGGGCCGCCACGACCGCACGTTTGAGGTCGGCGTGACCAAGGCCGTGGAGGCGATCCTGGCCAGCCCGCAGTTCCTGTTCCGGCTCGAGAACACGCCGGCCACGGCGAAACCGGGGCAGCCATACCGTTTGGCCGAGGTCGAGCTCGCGTCGCGGATGTCGTTCTTCCTCTGGGCCGCGGGGCCCGACCCGGCCCTGCTGGCCGCCGCGACCGGGGGCCGCCTGGCGACTCCAGTGCAGATCGAGAAGCAGGTGGCGCGTCTGCTCGTAGACCCGCGCTCCGAGGCGCTGGCCACGCGGTTTGCGTCGCAGTGGCTGCGCCTGCAGGATCTCGACGACGTGTCGCCCGATCCCATCCTGTATCCGTACTTCGACCGCACGCTGTCACAGGCGTTGCAGAAGGAAACCGAACTCTTCCTGGACAGTCTGGTGCGCGAAGACCATAGCGTCCTCGACCTGCTCACGGCCGACTACACGTTCGTGAACGACCGTGTCGCCCGGCACTATGGCCTGGCGGGCGTGAGCGGCCCGCAGTTCCGCCGGGTGGCGTTGCCCGAAGAGCGCCGCGGCATCCTCGGCCACGGCAGCGTGCTCACGCTCACGTCGATTTCCGACCGCACGTCACCGGTGCAGCGCGGCAAGTGGATCATGGAAGTGCTTCTGGGTTCTCCGCCGCCGGCGCCGCCGCCTAACGTGCCCGCGCTCGAAGAGACGAAGGGCACCGCCGACGGCAAAGCGCTGTCGGTGCGCGAGCGGATGGAGGCGCACCGCAAGAACCCAGCGTGCCAGTCCTGCCACAAGATGATCGATCCGCTCGGGCTCGCGCTCGAGCACTTCGATGCGACGGGACGCTACCGCATCAAGGACAACGGCGTGGCGGTCGACGCGGTCGGCAACCTGTACGACGGCACGCGCATGGACGGCGAGAAGGGCCTGCGCGCCGCGCTCATCGCGCACAAGGATGCCTTCCTGCTGAGCTTCACCGAACATCTCATGACCTACGCGCTCGGCCGCCGCGTCGAGCCCTCCGACATGCCCGCGGTGCGCGCGGTGATTCGTCAGGCCGCGAAGCGTGACTACAAGATCTCGGCGTTCATCCAGAGCGTCGTCGCGAGCGACCCCTTCCAGAAGAGCATCATCCACCCCGCCGCCCCGACGACGACGGAACAGGGATCGGGGAACAGGGACCAGGGACCGGAGAAGCACTGATTATGGCGATGTTCATCTCACAGCAGCACTTGTCGCGGCGCACGGCACTCAAGGGGCTCGGAGCCACCATTGCCCTGCCGTTCCTTGACGCGATGCGGCCCGCCCGCACGGTCTTTGCCGCGGCCGACCGCAAGCTGCGCCTGATCGCCATCGAGATGGTGCACGGTGCGGCGGGCAGCTCGGCGTATGGCGCCGGGATGCACATGTGGGCGCCAGCCGCCACCGGGTCGGCGTTTGACCTGGCGCCTACGGCCATGGCGGCACTCGAGCCCTATCGCCAGCACCTGACGATCGTGAGCAACACCGATTGCCGCAACGCCGAAGCGTTCAGCGCCCCCGAAATCGGCGCCGACCACTTCCGTTCTGCGGCCGTGTTCCTGACCCAGTCCAAGCCTAAGCAGACGCAGGGCTCTGACGTGCTGGCGGGCACGTCATTTGACCAGCTCTTTGCGCGCACGTTTGGCCAGGACACGCCCGTGCCGTCGATGCAGCTCTGCATCGAGAACGTCGACCAGGCCGGCGGCTGCTCCTACAACTACTCGTGCGCCTATACCGACTCGATCAGCTGGGCGTCGCCGACCCAGCCCCTGCCCATGATTCGTGATCCGCGGGCGGTGTTCGATCAGCTCTTCGGGATTGGCACGACGCCCGACGCGCGCAAGGCGCGGCGCCGCGACGACAAGAGCATTCTCGATTTCGTGGCCGAGTCGGTCGGCGACCTGAAGGGACGGCTCGGCGTGGCCGACCGCGCGCGGCTGGCCGACTACCTCGACGACGTACGCGAGATCGAGCGCCGTATTCAGAAGGTCGAAGCGTCGAATTCGAGTGGCGAGGCGCGCGAGCTGCCGGGTGCGCCGATCGGCGTGCCGGATTCCTTCGACGAGCACGTCAAGCTGATGTTCGACCTGCAGGCCGTGGCCTTCGCCTCGGATATAACGCGGGTGTTCGCGTTCAAGATGAGCCGCGACGTGTCGAACCGCGTGTTCGGGCCGAGCGGCTCGACGAGCGCCTTCCACACGGCCTCGCACCATCAGGAGCGCGAGGATCGCATCCGGGACTTCCAGAAGATCAACGCCTATCATGTGGGGCTCGTGCCGCACCTGCTCAAGCGCCTGGTCGATACGCCCGACGGCGACGGCACGATGCTCGACAACAGCCTGGTCATCTACGGCTCGGCGATGGGCAACTCGAACATGCACAACCACAAGCGCTGCCCGCTCTTCCTGGCGGGACACGCCGGCGGTCGCCTCAAGGGCAACCTGCACGTGAAGGCGGCCGATGGCACCCCCATGGCCAACGCCATGCTCACCGCGTTGCAGGCCATCGGCGTCGAGACGCCGTCGTTTGGCGACAGCACCGGCACCCTGGAACTGAACCGCGCCGTCGACCAGACGGCGGCGGTGTAGGAGCACAGTGATGATCCGGACCTGGATGCCGCACCTGGTGGTGAGTGCTGCGCTGGCGGCGGTGCTTGGCGGTGGCGTGCACGCCTCGGGCCCGGCCCCGGCCTTTCGACTGGACGAGGAGCCCGGCGCTCAGGGCCGTGCGGATCCTGGTCGAAGTCCGGTTGCCGATGCGGCCATGCGGCGCGACGTCGACGGCGCGCGCGCATTGGTGCGCGCGGGCGGCGATGTGAACGGCGCGCAGGGCGACGGGATGACCGCGTTGCACTGGGCGGCCACCTACGGCGACGTCGAACTGACCGACGTGCTGCTCTACGCCGGCGCGAACGTGAAAGCCACGAGCCGCCTGGGCCGCTACACCCCGCTGCACGTGGCCAGCCAGGGTGGATTCGGCGTGGTCGTGAAGATCCTGCTCGATCGCGGCGCCGACCCCAACGCACTTACGACCACTGGCGCCACCGCACTGATGCTCGGGGCGCAATCTGGCAATGTGGCCGCCGTGGCCGCGTTGCTCGAGGCCAAGGCCGACGTGAACGCCACCGAGAAGGCCAACGGCCAGACGCCGCTGATGTTTGCCTCCGCCTTCGACCGCGGCGACGTCGTCACGCTGCTGATGGCGCGCGGCGCAACGGCCGGGACGACGTCGAAAGTCGTGGACCTGGCGGCCCTGACGATGTCTGGCGAGGGCGACGGGCGTCCGCCGGAGCCCCAGGGGGCGCTCCAGAATCCGGCCAAGACTGCCGCCGGCACGATCAGCACCGGCGGCGGCCGCGCACCCGAATCCGCTGCCGCCAGCCCCCCCGTGCGTACGGCGACGCCCCGAGCCGGGGATGTCGCTGGCGCCTCGCGCCCCTTCCGTTACAACGAGCTCATCGGCGCGCAGGGCGGGCTGTCGGCACTGCATTTTGCGGCGCGCCAAGGCGCGTCGGCGGCGGCGCGTGCGCTCGTCGAGTCGGGCGCCGTCGTGAATCTGCCGAGCCCTGGTGACCAGACGACGCCGTTGCTGATGGCGACGCTCAACGGGCACTTCGATCTGGCAAAGTACCTGCTCGATCATGGGGCCGATCCCAACCTGGCGAGTCGCGGTGGCGCGGGGCCGCTCTATGCGACGCTGAACGTGCAGTGGGCGCCCAAGGCCGCCTATCCGCAGCCGCGATCGTATCTGCAGCAGCGCACGACCTACCTCGACCTGATGCGCGCGTTGCTCGACGGTGGCGCCGACCCGAATGCCCGCCTGTCCCGCAAGGTCTGGTACTCCGGCTACAACTTCGACCAGTCCGGTATCGATGAAGTGGGCGCGTCGCCGTTCTGGCGGGCCGCCTATGCGAGTGATGTCGAGGCGATGCGACTGCTCGTGTCGCGCGGCGCCGACCCTCAGATTCCGAGCGTGCGTCCGGCCGAGCGCACGCGCGGTCTCGACGGTGTGGGCGAGTTACGCGACACGTCCAACCTGCCGCCGGTGCCGGTGGGCGGCCCCGGCATTCCGCCGCTGCAGGCCGTGGCGGGCGTGGGCTACGGCAAGGGCTTCGCGGGCAACTCGCATGTGTTTGCCCCCTCGGGCATGATGCCGGCGGTGAAATATCTCGTCGAAGAGATCGGCGTGGACGTCAATGCCATCGACTACGAGGGCAACACGGTGATTCACCACGCGGCGTCCCGGGGCGACCTCGAGATGATCAAGTACCTGGTGTCGAAGGGCGCGGACGTGACCAGGGTGAATCGCGCGGGACAGACCACGATCGATCTGGCCAATGGACCAGTGCAGCGCGTGCAGCCCTTCCCTGAAACGATCGCGTATCTCGCGTCACTCGGCGCAAAGAACAATCACAAGTGCGTCTCCTGCTGACGGCGCCCCTGCGGGTCCTGGCCGTGACCACGGCGGTTGCCGCCGGCGGCCTGGGACTCTCGGCGTGGACCGGGCAGGCGTCGGATGCGCCTGCGCGCGCCGCTGCGAAGCCGGCGCCGTCGCCGCCTTCGGCGCCACGCCGGCCACCGCCGGCCAGGGCTGCGGCTGCGCCGCCGCTCCATGCCAACGGGTTACGTTCCCTGTCGCCCGCCACGCCTGCGTCGTCGCACAACGCCAGCGATCTGCGGACGCTCTCGGCCGCCGCTCAGAGCGAACTCGTCTCGACCTACTGCGCGTCCTGCCATAGCGAACGCGCGAAAGCCGGCGGACTGTCGCTGGCGGGCTTCGATGCCATGCGGGCGCAGGACCGCGCGGACGTGGTCGAGAAGATGATCCGCAAGCTGCGCGCGGGCATGATGCCCCCGGCAGGATCCAAGCGGCCTGATGCCGCCACGATCGACGCACTCACCACGGCGCTCGAGAGCCGCATGGACGAGTTCGGGTCGGTGAACCCGAATCCCGGGTTCCGTCCATCCCAACGACTGAACCGAGCCGAGTACGCGCGCGCCGTCAAGGACCTGCTCGGTCTTGATGTGGATGTCACTGCGTACCTGCCGCCTGACACGATCTCTCATGGTTTCGACAACGTGGCCGACTCGCAACGGGTGTCGCCGACGTTGCTGCAGGGCTACTTGCGGGCGGCCAGCCAGATCAGCCGCCTGGCAGTCGGCGACCGAGCCGCCACGGCCAGCGCCAAGACCTACAAGACGTCGCGCACCGCGTCGCAGCACCGGCACGTGGAAGGCACTCCGCTTGGCACCCGCGGCGGCCTGGCCGTGACTCACGTGTTCCCGGCTGACGGCGTCTACACCTTCCGCATGATGCTGCACGCGGGTCCGACCGGGCAGCTCTACGGCGGGCCGTATGCTGGCGAACAGGCAGAAGTGTCGATCGACGGCGAGCGCGTGGCCCTGCTGGACGTCAACCCGCGCATGGACGAGGCCGACGAATTCGGGATGAATCTGTTCACGAAGCCGGTCTATGTGTCGGCCGGACCGCATACGGTGGCGGCAGCCTTCATCAACCGCTTCGATGGCCCCGTGGACGATCTCGTGATGCCGATTGAGCACACGCTGGCCGACACGAACATCGGCGAGGTCTTCGGCGTGACCGCGCTCGTGCATCTGCGCGACTTTGCCATCACGGGTCCGCACTCGGTCACCGGCGTGTCCGACACGGTGAGCCGCCGCAAGGTGTTCTCGTGCCGGCCGACGATGGCGGCCGAAGAGTTGCCGTGCGCGAAAGAGGCGATTGCGAGGCTGGCCACGCAGGCCTATCGCGGCGCGCTCAGCGCGGAGGAGGTGCAGGGCCTGCTGGCGTTCTACGAGCAGGGCCGTGCCGAAGGCGACTTCGAGTCGGGCGTGCGCGCCGCCGTGCAGGCCGTACTTGCCAGCCCCCGTTTCCTGTTCCGCCTCGAGCAGGCGCCGGTCACGGCGAAGCCTGGCCAGACCTTTGCGCTGGGCGGGGCCGACCTGGCGTCGCGCCTGTCGTTCTTCCTCTGGGGCGCGATCCCCGACGAGGCGCTCGTCCGGTCGTCGTCCCGTCTCGCCACGCCGGCCGGGCTGGCGAAGGCAACGCGGCGCCTGCTGGTCGATCCCCGCGCCGAGGCGCTCTCCACACGTTTCGCGCATCAGTGGTTGCGGTTGCAGGATGTGGAGAAAGTGCGACCCGACTATCACTACGCGCCGCATTGGGACACTTACCTGTCGAGCGCGCTCGTGCGCGAGACCGAGCTCTTCTTCGACAGCCTGGTGCGCGAAGACCGCAGCATCCTCGAACTGCTGTCGGCCGACTACTCGTTTGTGAACGAGCGCGTGGCCAAACACTACGGCATCCCCAACATCATCGGCGAAGGCTTTCAGCGCGTGACCGTGCCCGAGTACCGCCGCGGCATCCTGGGGCACGGGTCGGTGCTGCTCGCCACCTCGTTTGCCGACCGCACCTCGCCGGTCAATCGCGGCAAGTGGGTGATGGAGGTGCTGCTTGCCTCACCGCCGCCCGCGCCGCCGCCCAACGTGCCTGCTCTTGAAGAGACGAAAGGCAGTGCCGGGGGCCGGCTCCTGTCGGTGCGCGAGCGCATGGAACAGCATCGCGCCAATCCGGCGTGCCAGTCCTGCCACCGCGTCATCGATCCGCTTGGTCTGGCGCTCGAGAACTTCGACATCACCGGCAAGTGGCGCGCCAAAGACAGCCTGGTGCCCGTCGACGCCGTGGGGCAGCTCTATGACGGCACGCCGATGGACGGCCCGGCCGGCTTGCGGGCGGCGCTGCTCTCGCACAAGGACGCGTTCCTGCTGAGTTTCACCGAGCACCTCATGACCTACGCACTCGGCCGGCGCGTAGAGAGCTACGACATGCCGGTCGTGCGCGCGATTATTCGCGACGCGGCGAAGTCCAACTACGCGATCTCGTCGTTTGTCGTCGGCATCGCGACGAGCGCACCGTTCCGCATGGGCAAGCTCGAGCCGGCACCCACGACCGACACCGCGTCACCGCGGCACTGACGCACGCTGGACCAGGGAGTTCCCGATGTTCATCTCGCAGAAGCACCTCTCGCGCCGGACCATGCTGAAGGGCGTCGGCGTCACCGTGGCGCTGCCGTTCCTCGAGGCGATGCTGCCGGCCCGCACCGCGTATGCCAAGACCGCGGCGGCGGGCAAGGTGCGCTTTGCCGCCATCGAGATGGTGCACGGCTCGGCGGGCGCGACCGTCGTGGGCACCCAGAAGCACATGTGGTCGCCGGCGGCCACGGGAAAGGCGTTCGACCTGGCATCGACCAGCATGCGGGCGCTCGAGCCGTATCGCGACTACCTGACGATTGTCAGCAACACCGACGTGCGCAACGCGGAGGCGTTCGAGTTGCCCGAGATCGGCGGCGATCACTTCAGGTCGAGTGCGGTGTTCCTCACCCAGGCGCATCCGCATCAGACGCAGGGGTCGGACGTGCGGGCCGGTACGTCGATCGATCAGCTCTACGCGCAGAAGTTCGGCCAGGAGACCCCGATTCCGTCGATGCAGCTGTGCATCGAGAACGTGGACCAGGCCGGCGGCTGCTCCTACGGCTACTCCTGCGTGTACACCGACACGATCAGCTGGGGTGCGGCCGACGAGCCGCTGCCGATGATTCGCGATCCGCGCGTGGCGTTCGACCAGCTCTTCGGCGTGGGCGCCACGGTTGAAGAGCGGGCGAAGCGCCGGCGTGAAGACAGGAGCATTCTCGACTGGGTGACGACCGAGATCGGCCGCCTGCAGCGCACGCTCGGTCCCGTCGACCGGGCGCGGCTCGGCGACTACCTCGACGACGTGCGCGAGATCGAACGGCGTATCCAGAAGGTGGAGACGCTGAACAGCAGCGGGGAACAGCGCGCATTGCCGGGAGCCCCGGTGGGCGTGCCCGACTCGTTCTCCGAGCACGTGAAACTGATGTTCGACCTGCAGGCCGTGGCGTTTGCCAGCGATCTCACGCGCGTGTTCTCGTTCAAGATGGGCCGCGACGCGTCGGGCCGCGTGTATCCAGACAGCGGCGTCACCACGGGATTCCATCCGGCCTCGCACCATCAGGGGCGCGAAGATCGGGTCACCGAGTTTGCGAAGATCAACGCCTATCACGTGAGCTTGATCCCGTACTTTCTCGAAAAGCTGCGCCAGACGCCCGAAGGCGACGGCAACCTGCTCGACCAGACGCTCGTGATGTACGGCTCGCCGATGGGCGATTCCAATCTCCACAACCACAAGCGCTGCCCGCTGTTCCTGGCCGGCCACGCCGGCGGCCAATTGAAGGGCAATCTGCACCTCAAGGCCGCCGACGGCACGCCGATGGCCAACGCCATGCTGTCGGTGGGCCACCTGCTGGGGCTCGACCTGCCGGCCTTCGGCGACAGCACGGCGGCCATGGACCTGAATGCGGCGGGCGCCACCACGGCGGCCAGGTAGGGGTCGGCGATGCGACGGAGTCTGACGATGATGCGGCGACTCGTTGGGGGAGCGGCCGGCACCGGCCTGGTGCTCGTGGTCGTGGGCGTGGGCGTGTTGAGCGCGGCCACAGCCGCGCCGGCCCTTCGACCGCCGGATGAACCTCGCGCTCAGGGCCGCGCTGCGCAGAGTCGAAGCGCGGTAGCTGATGCCGTGATGGCCGGCGACGAGGCGTCGGTGCGCGCGATGCTCAAGACCGGTGCCGACGTGAACGCCGCGCAGGGCGACGGCATGACGGCACTGCACTGGGCCGCGATGAAGGGGCACGCCGAACTCGCACGGATGCTGCTCTACGCCGGCGCCAGTCACGGCGCCACCACCCGGCTCGGCGCCTACACGCCGCTCCATCTGGCCGCCAGACATGGCAGCGCACAGGTTGTCGATGCGCTCGTGTCGGCGGGCGCCCGCGTCGCGGCGGTGTCGGCCTCCGGGGCCACGCCGCTCATGATGGCGGCGGAATCCGGCGTGCTGCCGGCCGTGCAGCGGCTGGTGGCGGCCGGCGCCGAGGTGAACGCCGTGGAACTGGCCAAGGGCCAGTCGGCACTGATGTTTGCCGCGGCCTTCGACCGGCCGGCCGTGGTGACCTATCTGCTCGAGCAGGGCGCGAACCCTGGCCTCACCACCACCGTGGTCGATCTGGCCAAGCTGACCGACCCCGGCGAAGAGCAGTTCGCCCGCATCGTGCAGCGGCAGGCGGGCGCCGCCGCCCCAGCCCCGCGCGCGGCCCAGATTCCCGGACTATCGAGGCAGTTTCGCTACAACGAGCTCATTGGCACGCAGGGCGGCCTGACGGCGTTGCTGTTCGCCTCGCGCGAAGGCTACGCCGACACCGCCATGGCGCTGCTGAACGGCGGGGCACGGCTTGACCAGGTGAATCCTGGCGACCAGACGAGCCCGCTGCTCATGGCCGTGATCAACGGCCACTTCGACCTGGCGATGCGCTATCTCGAGCGCGGCGCGGATGTGTCGCTCACGGCCGCGAACGGCGCGGCGCCGCTCTTTGCGACGCTCAACCACCGGTGGGCGCCAAAGTCGCAGTATCCCAACCCGAAGGGCTACCAGCAGCAGACGACCTCGTATCTGCGGGTGATGCAGGCACTGCTCGACCGCGGCGCCGACCCGAACGCGCGCATTCGCAAGAAGGTCTGGTATCAGGCGTTCAATTCCGATTTCGCCGGAGTCGACGAGATCGGGGCGACGCCCTTCTGGCGCGCGGCCTACGCCAGCGACGTCGAGGCCATGCGGCTGCTCGTGCAGTACGGGGCCGACCCGCACATTCCGACCGTGAAGCCGGCGGGGCGGCCGTTTACGGGCGACGGCATCCGGCAGACCAGCGACGTGTCGAGCATTCCGCCCGTGCCCGTGGGCGGCCCGGCCGTGCCGCCGCTCCTGGCCGCCGCTGGCGTCGGCTACGGCGAGGGCTTTGCGGCCAACTCGCACCGCTACGCGGAAACCGGTTTTCTGCCGGCCATCAAGTATCTCGTCGAGGAGGTAGGCGCCGACGTGAATGCCGTGGACCACGAAGGCAACACCGCCCTGCATCTGGCCGCCTCGCGCGGCGACAACGCGTCGATTCAGTACCTCGTGTCGAAGGGGGCGATCGTCACTGCCCTGAACCGCGAAGGGCAGACGACCGTTGACATGGCCAACGGGCCGGTACAACGCACGCAGCCCTATCCAGACACCATCGCGCTGCTCGAGCAGATGGGCGCGATGAACAACCACAAGTGCATTTCCTGCTAAATGTAACGGGGCCTGTCACCGTTACATCCCGGGACGGTGCATTTTCTGACACGTCGCACGTTCTGCGACGTCAGACGGCGTCGAACTCCGGATTTCTGGTCACGCGCGTGCCCGTGGTACGGAGGGCGTCGAGATAGCGCGCCACCCGGCCGGCGCACTCGGCGCGATCGTGGTTGTCGAGTGTGAGGTTCAGGACGTCGATGTACCACGGGGCCTTGAGGCTGGTCGTCACGAGCGCCTCGACGATGTCGCGGGCGATGGGTAGCGTGGTGTGCTTCGAGTCGTCGTGGACGTCGCGGTTGCCGGCGGCGAGCAGCTTGGCGTATTCCTCCTCGAGTAGCTGCGCAAAGAGCGCGGGCGTGAGCATGTCACCCGCGCGCACTCCAGCGGCCTCGTCGCCACCTGTGAACGGTGCCCGCTTGTGCAGCCATTCCCACAGGATGCTCACGCGGATCTCGCCAGTTGCCATGTCTTCCATCAGGTAGAGCACGTCGTCGTTGCCGAAGAAATCGGCCGGTTTGAGCGCGGCCGCCTGCATCCCCTGACCAAACGCGTTGCCGTACTGGATCGCGACACTGATCAGATCGCGCGCGCCTCGCACGGTGCGCGGCGCTGGCTCGAGGGCGCGCAGGCCCGCGGCGTCCCCTGGGGTATACGTGAGCGCTGGGAAGGCGCGTCCGCGCTGATTCGGCGCGCCGGCCTGCTCCCACACGGGCCGCACGATGTGCACCATCTTCCAGTGCGCCACCCACTTGCCACTGGCGCCCGCGTCGCGCTCGCGCTCGGCGCCCCCGACCGCCCGTGCCATGCCGCTGGCCACGCCGGCTGCTGAGCCTACGGGGATGTTCGGCTCCATGCCACCTTGCCAGAGCGCGCACCGGCCCTGACGGTCCGGGGTGTTGACCGCACGGCGCACCCGGTCTTCATACGCACGCATGTAGCCGTAGGTCATCGTGACGGCGTCGATGTTGGGATTGTGGAAGTCGGCGTCCCACGCCACCGCGTCGGACACGCTGTTGATGTAGTCCCAGCGGCCCGTGTTGAAGCCGACAAAGCGCGTGCCGAGCGCTGCGCGGATTTCCATGAGCTGGTAGCACGCCTCGAGTTGCTCGACGAGCACGTAGGTCTTCAGCGAGCCCACTGCGATACCCAGGAAGCGCTCCAGGGCCGTCAAGATGTCGTGCCAGAGCGCTGCTTCTTCCGCGGTCTGGATCTTCGGCAGGTAGAGCACGACGGGACGCGCCTGTGCACTCAGGCTCGCGAGGTTGTTTGCCACGTACAGAGCGAGGTCGACGATGGAGGCGGAAAAGCCCGTGCCATCGGCCCACCGCACGTGGCGGTCGTCCAAATGGAGACCGCGGGCTCTGAAGATTGGCACGGTGAAGTCGAGTTGCGTGCGCCAGTCCGCCACGATCGGCCGGCCGAGGAATGCGGCCGACCACGTGTTCATCTCGCTGGCCACCTGCGCGGCCACGTCGAGGAAGACCTGGGCTCGGGCCAGCGCCAGGCCCAGGTTGCGCTGATTGTCGAGCGACATCGTCGAGACCTGACCGAGGGCATCCTCGCCGTCGAACATCCACCCGTCTGCGCCCGACAGCAGCGCGTAGGCGACGTTGCGCAAACTGGCGGCAAGCGGCGCGCCGGGACGGGCGGCCGGCCCGGTGCCCTGAATCCACTGACAGTCGAGCGCGGCCGGAATCTCGCCGCCGTCGAATCCGCCCGCGCGGGCCCCGCGCACGCCAATGGCAGTGCGCCCGATCGTGGCATCGGGGTCCAGGAACCCGAGGTGTTCGCGTGCGGCGGCCCGGGCGCTGCGCCGGGCCAGGCGGCTGGTCATCAGCGCCTGTCGATCGCGGTCAAACGGCGCGAGCACTTCGAGCGCCGCCAGCGCCTGCGTGGTGAAGACGTCGGCGTAACGGGTGGCGAGCGTGCTCCGAATCTCGAGAGGACCGGCGGGCTGATGAGCGGCGACCGAGGGCTTCATGCCGCGGCAGTGTACCGCAGTCTCGGCGCGGGTCGGACGGGCTGTGAAGGGCGGTGACGGCTGGACAGCCATGCGGGGCCCCTAGCCGGCGCTCAGACGTTGACGCGGTGAGCCGTCAGGTATACAACAGCAGCCTATGTACATGCTCGGCTCGCTGACCCTTGTTGGCGCAATGCTGTGTGGGTCGGCGGCCCACGCCCAAGTGGCGCCTTCGACGCCGGCAGTCCCCGCTGGTCAGGTCAAAGGACAGGCGCCCGAACGGGGGCGGCCTACGAAGCACGACGACGAACAGCCGCTGCTCGACTTCGACACCTACTTCCTTGGCGCGCCATGGACCTTCGAGTGGGACGTGCCCGAGGGACCACTCGGGGCCGCCGGCCGCATCACGGGCACCACCACTTACAAGGCGCTCGGCGGGAAGTACTACGAAGCCACGACGAGTGGCGACGGGCCCGACGGGCAGTTCACGGTCACGGAAGTGATCGGCTACCACAGGGATTACAAGGCCCTCTCGCGGCACGTCATCGACAGCCGCGGGTTCGCGTTCGACGAGATCGCGCACGTGGGCGCCGACCTGGGTGGCTTCTACAACATCCTGTTCGAGAGCGCGCCGTTCACGGCTGGCGGGCACACCGTGCGCATCCGCCACACGATGCGGCTGAATTCGCCGCTGGCGTACCGCATCGCCACGTCGGTGTCGACCGACGACGGCCCGTTTGTGAACTACGGCAACCCGTGGTGGCGCAAGCAGGTGCCCGGCGTGACGGGCCAGCGGTAAACGAGGTTCCTGGGGCGTCAGCCCCCGAATTGACTCTGGTATTTGGTGGAGGACGGCATGCGACGTGGATTGATGGGTGTGGCGACGGTGATAGCGCTGTCGCTGGCGGGATCGTCCGGTGTCGGCGCGCAGGGCGACGGCGGCTACAAACTGGTGCCGAACTGGCCCACGTTGCCGGCCGGCATGTGGTTCGGACTGAAGGACGCGCCTCCGCCTCCCGCTGAGCGTGACGCGCAGGCGGCCGCCCGACGCGCGCGTGGTGGCGCCATGCCTGGAGGCGGTGGCCTGCCGACCAACCAGCCCGGCATTTCTGGACTGGCCATCGACCAGCACGACAAGATCTATGTCTTCAATCGCGGCCCCAAGCCCGTGATGGTGTTCGACACTGCCGGCAAGCTGCTGATGTCGGGCGGCGATCTCGAATACAACGGCAAGACCATCAACAAGGACTGGGAACACTCGGGCGGCGTGGACTGGGACGGCAACGTCTACATCATCGAACGCGATGCGCATCGTATCGTGAAGGTCACACCGAAGATGGACAAGTTCCTGATGCAGATCGGCACGACAGGAGAGAAAGGCACCGATGCCACGCATCTCGACCTGCCGTCTGGCATCGCCATTCTGCACAGCGGCAACATCGTCGTCACCGACGGCTACGGCAACAACCGCGTCATCCTGTACGACAAGACCGGTAAGTTCATCAAGCAGGTGGGCAAGGGCGCGGGTGGTCCGGCCGACAAGGGCACGGGCGCGGGCGAATGGACGTTGCCGCATAAGCTGGCGGTCGACGCGCAAGAAAATCTCTATGTCATCGACCGTGAGAACAAGCGGCTGCAGGTATTCGATAAAGACTTGAACTACCAGCGCGAGATCAAGAACGAGTGGAATCCGTGGGACGTGCACATCTCGCGGAAGGGCACCGAGGGCGTCGGATTCATCGCTGACCACATGCTGGAGCGGGTCCACAAGTTCTCGCTCAAGGACGGGAAGATCCTGGCCACCTGGGGCTCGCAGGGCCTCGGGCCAAACCAATTCGACTGGGTGCACGGCATCGTGGTCGACTCGAAAGGCGCGGTCTACGCGGCGGACACCTACGGGCAGCGCATCCAGAAGTACGTGCCCGCCGGCACGTCGTTCTAGGGTCTCGGGTCGCGATCGCAACAAAAGATGAGGATCCCCATGGCATCTCAGTCGGCGTGGCCGCTCCGCGCACTCGTGGCCGCGCTCGTGCTCACCGGGCTGGTCTCTGCCGCGCCACTCCGCCCGGCGGCCCCAGTCGAGCCGTTTGTCGCGCGCTTCACCGCCCACACCCTCGACATCGGCCTGGCTGGCGGCTACCAGGTGGTGGTGGCGGACCTGAATCGCGACGGCAAGCCCGACATCGTCGCCGTGGCGAGCGGGCTCAAGGAACTGCGGTGGTACGAGAACCCGGGCTGGCAGCCGCATGTGCTCGTCACCGGCATCAACCAGCCGATCAACGCGGCCGCCACCGACGTCGACGGCGACGGCATTCCCGAGATCGCGCTGGCCCACGAATTCTCGAACGTCTACGGGAAGAGCGCGGGCATCGTCTCGATCCTGACGCACCAGGGCGATCCCGCGGGGCCATGGGCGATGAAGGAGATCGACCGCGTGCCCACGTCGCACCGCGTGCGGTTTGTCGACATCGACGGCACCGGCAAGAAGGTCCTGGTCAACTTCCCCTTGATTGGGTCCCAGGCGACCGCGCCTGAGTATCGCGACCACGTCTCGCTGTTGATGTACCGGCCCGGCGAGTGGCGTCGAGAGGTGGTCACCGATGCCGAAGAGGGCGTCGTGCACGGCATCCTGCCCACGGCGTGGGGCGGCGGCGCGCGTCAGTCGCTGCTGAGCGCAAGCTTTCTCGGCGTCCATGCGCTCACCTTCGACCAGGGCCGCTGGAACCGCGCGCTCGTCGTGAAGGGCGATCCCGCCGCCTGGCCACAAGGCGGCTCGAGCGACGTGACCACCGGCAAGGCCGGACGCGACCGCTTTCTGGCGACGATCGAGCCGTGGCATGGCAACAAGGTCGCCATTTATCGAGAGGCCAAGGGCGCGTGGACGCGTTACGAAATCGATCAGTCGCTGGCCGACGGTCACACGATCGTGGCTGGCGACTTCGACGGCGACGGCCTCGACGAGGTCGTCGCGGGTGAGCGGCGTGGTACGCGCAGCGTGTACCTCTATCGTCGAGCCAACGCGAAGGACGACACCTGGTCGAAAGAGCGGCTCGACGACGGCGGCATGGCGGCTGCAGGATGCGATGTGGCCGATCTGAACGGCGACCAGCGGCTCGACATCGTGTGCATCGGTACGGCGACGGCGAACCTGAAGTGGTACGAGAATCGGAAGTGACGCGTGCGGCGCGGCCGCAACGGGCGTGGTGCGATGGGCACTGAGAGTCACGACCGCACGCAGACGACAGCCCGCGTCGCCCTCGCGGTGGCAATGGTGGGGTCACTTGCGGCGATGTTCCAGGCAGGCAGACGTCAACCCTCCATCGTGCTGATCGCCCTGTTCACGGGATGGGTAGCCTCTCCGTTTGCGGGCCTGGCCCTTGCGGACGCCCGCTCTCTGCGGTGGCCTCCGCGCGTGCGGCATGCGCTGCAGCGCCTGTCGGTGGTGGTGGCCGGCGCCTCGCTCGCGGTCTACGGTGCCAACGCCGTCACGCCCCTCAGTGCCAAAGGCGCCTTCATCTTCCTCGTTGTCCCGGGCGTGACGTGGGCGCTCAGCGCGATCGTCCTCGCACTGGCGGCGAAGCGATCGCGCTGATGCGGGTCCGCTGTCGCTACTTCGGCCGACTCACCGGCGGCACTATCCCGTTCACACGGTAGGCGGTGACGAGCTTGCCGTAGTGTTCGCCCTGATGGTCGAGCCACCCCACGAGCCGCGGCGACGGGCTCTTCTCGACGAGCGGGTACGACTCGGCAATCGCGGCCTCCATCTCTGACACGACCGACGCGCGCGTCTTCGGTTTACCCGCGACGGCCTTCTCCGCGGCCTCGAAGTCGAACTTCTCGCCGCGGGCTACGGCCGACGTCATCTGCAGGCCGATCGTGACGTGTCGGAGTTCTTCCATCACACTACGGGAGTCGGGGTGTGGCTTCCAGCTCAGCTTCGCGTCGGGGAACTGCGTGTCCTTGGCAATCGCCAGAAGCTTGTCGTGCAGGCTCTTCCACGTCCGCAGGACGGCGGCTTCGTAGGTGGCGGGCGGCTGTGGCGCCTGCGCGTATGTGCTCGCGTTGCTCAGTCCGAGCATGAGCAGAGTCAGAACCGCGGTGTGTCTCATCGTGACCTCCTGAAGGAGAAAGAGCGATTGTAGACGCCCGGCCGCCGCCGTCAAGGTCGATGTGTACGGGCCCTCGACCGCGGCCCGGCACGTCAGGGACGAAGGCCAGTGTTAGAGCGCGACCGCGCGCGAGCTTGGCCACGCGGCGACGGCCGGGCGGCGCACGCGGGCCTGGGACGCGGAATCCCCCGTGCGCGGCCTCGCCGAGCGGGGCGACTTCGACGCCGGGGAGCTCCAGGTCATGATGCAGAGCCCTCTGGGCGTGCTCGACCGTGGTTGCCGGTAGCCCGGCCTCGCGGGCCGCGTTACTTCAGCCCTTCGGCCACCGAGAGGAATCGGTCGATGTCGGCACTGGTGTTGAAGAGGGCCGGCGACACGCGAATCTGCGTGCCGTTCTCGCGCACGCTGACCTGCGTCTTCGTGTCGGCCAGGTGGCGCGCGATGGCGTCTGCGGGCTTACTGACGCGGAACGCGACAATCGACGACCGGTTGCCCTCGGGCGTGGTCACGTCGAAACCGAGCGTGCGAAGTCCGCGCTGCAAGCGATGCGCCAGGGCCACCGTGTGAGTCTCGATGCGATCGACGCCCACGCGCTCCAGGTACGACAGCCCGGCGCCAAGCTGGTAGATGGGCCCGAAGGCGAGCGTGGCGTAGTCGAATCGCCTCGTGGTCTTGTAGATCTCGAACTGATCGGGCGCGACCTCGCGTTCCACGTGCAGCGCCCCGTACCGGTCGAGCGTCAGTTGGTCGAGTACCTCGCGGCGCACGTAGAACGGCGCCACGCCGTAGGCGCCGAGCATCCACTTGTAGGTGCCGGCCGCCATGGCGTCGACACCAGCGGCCTTGACGTCGATTGGAAACATGCCCGCGGCCTGAATGCCGTCGGTGTAGAAGAAGGCGCCGTTGGCGTGCGCCAGGTCGGCGATTGACCGCATGTCGTGTCGGAACCCATTCTGATGCGAGACCCACGCCACCGACACCAGTTTGGTCCGCCGATTCACGAGCGGCTCGAAGTCCGCCGCCGTCACCGCGCCGCCGCGGGCCTTGGCCACGCGGAGCTCCACGCCGGTGGTCTTGGCCAGGTGCGAATAGAGTACGAACTCGGTCTCGTAGTGCAGCGCGTCGATGACCACGTTGTCGCCGGGCACGAAGCCCATCGAACGGGCGACGACGTTTTCGCCCTCGCTCGTAGCGAACAGGAAGCCGATCTCGTCGGGACTCGCGTTGATGAGCCGGGCGAACTGGGCCCGCACTACGTTGGTCTTGGTCAGCATCTCGCCGAGCGAGATCGGCGACTCGCCCTTCGCGTCAGCGAACTCACGTCCGGCCTGCATCACGGGGAGCGGCGTCGGCGTGATGTAGGCCGAATTCAGAAAGAGCGCCGTGGACGCGACCGGGAAATCGGCGCGGACGCCGAGCGGGTCGGTGGACGGCTGCGTGGCGGCGTGCGCGTGAGCGTCGGGCAAGGACGAGAGCCCCGCCATGGCCGGCAGCGCCGACAGCAATGTGCGTCGCGAGACAGCCATGGCAGACAACCTCTGGTTAGTGGGACGCGGTTGCGCCGAGCAGCTGCTTGATCTGCTTCACGGCGTAGTCGGTCTTCATGTCGAAGAGCTTCTTGCCGAGTTCCGGCGTGGACTTGCGGCCATCGCCGCTGATGCCGTTGTTGATGCGCGCGGCGGCTGGGTCGGGGCGTTGCCCCGGCGGCGGGAGCGGATCGCCGAGGGCGTCCTTCACGAGGTCCTTGCGCACCCAGCCCTTGTCGCCGCCCAGGAACAGCATCTCCGAGGTGTCGGGAATGCCGGCGTGCGCACTGCTTGGATAGCCCTGGGCCTGCAGCCACGCATCGAAGTCGCCGTTGGCCTTGGCGTAGACCTCATCGCAGAACACGACGCGGATGCCCTTGCCGGCATACTTGGCATCGAGCTTCGTGGCAACCGCCTTGAGCTGAGCCTGCCCGCCGCCGTGGTCGCCCATCAGCACCACGTTCTTGAAGCCCGTCTTGATCAGTTCCTCGGCGACCTGCTCGTTGATCGCCTCGAAGATCTCGTTCGTGAGCCCGATGGTGCCCGGCAGGTCGGCGCTGGCGCGATTGGGCGAGAAGGGCAGCACCGGCGCGGCAATCGCGTTGCCGAGCTCGAGCGCAATGTCGCGGACCTGCTCGCGGCCAAGCAGCGTATGGCCCCCGTTGACATTCTGGGGGCCGCGCTGTTCGGTGCCGCCGTTGTAGACGAGCGCGGTGGTCTTGCCGTCGGCCATGGCCTTCTTCACTTCGGGCCACGTCATCATCTCGAATTCCACGTTGGGCGTGCGCCCGCCGGCCGCACCCGCGCTCACGGCCTGAGCCGCTGCGAGACCCGAACCCAGGGCGCTCACGAGCACCGCCACACCAAGCACTGCCTTCATCATTGAATCCC
Organism: Acidobacteriota bacterium; assembly: GCA_031376505.1. Classification (GTDB taxonomy): domain Bacteria; phylum Acidobacteriota; class Vicinamibacteria; order Vicinamibacterales; family UBA2999; genus CADEFD01. The sequence goes on along the minus strand of JANMDX010000107.1, from coordinate 2,393 downwards.
TCCGCACATTCGCGACCATCGCCGCCCAAGGATAGCGAACGCTGGCGCCTTCCGCACGCTTGACTTTGGGGCTGACCGAGCCATAATGCGCGCGTTCACCCGCTCGGGGAGGGAAGCATGTTGCCAGACCGCAGTCGGCTCGACACACGCTGGAAAGCGGCGCTCGTGGCTGCGGGCCTGCTCGTGGCCCTCGTCCCGGCCCTTGGCGCTCAGGGCCAGGCCGAGCGCACCAACCCGCTGGTCGGCGATCCTGCCGCGGTGTCGCAGGGCAGGAACGTCTACCGCGGGCGCTGCGCCGTGTGCCACGGCATCGACGCGAAGGGCTTTCGTGGCAGCGACTTGACCTCGGGCGACTGGGTGCACGGCGGCAGCGACGCCCAGATCTTCAAGACCATTCTCGAGGGTGTGCCCGGGACGGAGATGCCGGCCAACCCGAACATGGCGCCCGACGAGATCTGGATGGTGCTGGCGTACCTGCGCACCCTGGCCTCAGCCGCTGGACCTGCGCCCGAACGCGGCGATAGCGGACGCGGCGAGCAGCTGTACTGGGCCAAGGACAAGGGCAACTGCAGCCAGTGTCATATGGTGGGCGACCGAGGCGGGCGCCTCGGCCCGAACTTGTCGCGCATCGGCGCCGCCCGGTCAGCCGCCGCGCTCGAGCGCGAGATTCGCCGCCCCGCTGAAGTGGTCCCGGTGGGCTTCGAGACGGTCAGCGTCGTGCTGCGTGACGGCCGGCGCCTGCGCGGCGTGCGGAAGAACGAAGACACGTTCTCGGTGCAGATCATGACGCCGAGTGAAGACATCCGCTCGTTCTTCAAGCGTGACGTCGAGGTTGAGCCAGAGCCCGGACGCTCGCTCATGCCGGCGTATGGCCCGGAACGCCTCACCGATGCCGAATTGGCCGACATCGTGCGGTATCTGCGGATGCTCAGGGGACGGTAGGAGGATTTCATGAAGGCATGCTTCGCACCCGGTCTTGCCGCGGCCCTCGTCATGATCCTGGCGGTGCCGTCGGTGGTCCCGGCGCAGTCCGTCACCAACGCGCAACTCGAAAAGGGTCTGGCCGATCCCGAAAGCTGGCTCAATCACTCTGGGGACTACGGCGGCCAGCGCCACAGCCCGCTCACCCAGATCACGGCCGCCAATGTCGGCCAGCTCTCGGTGCAGTGGGCCTTCCAGACCGCGCAGCTCGGCAAGTTCGAGGCGACGCCGATCGTCTTGAACGGCGTCATGTACATCACGGGCCCAAACAACACGGCGTGGGCCATCGATGCACGCACCGGCCGTCAGCTGTGGAGCTACCGGCGCGACCTGCCCGAAGGCATGGACATCTGCTGCGGGCGCGTCAATCGTGGCTTCGCGGTGCTCGGCAACCGCTTGTACATGAACACCCTCGACGCCCACCTGCTGGCATTCGACATGAAGACGGGCGCGGTCGTGTGGGACGTCGTGATCGATGACTACAAGCTCGGCTACAGCGCCACCTCCGCGCCCCTCATCGTGAAAGACAAGGTCGTGGTCGGGATCGCCGGCGCCGAGTACGGCATCCGCGGCTTCATCGACGCATACGACGCCACGTCTGGCAAGCGCGCGTGGCGCTTCTGGACTGTGCCGGGTCCAGGCGAGAAGGGCCACGAGACCTGGGAAGGCGATTCCTGGAAGCGCGGCGGCGGGTCCACGTGGGTGACCGGCACCTACGACCCAGCCCTCAACCTGATCTACTGGGGCACCGGAAATCCAGGCCCCGATCTGTATGGGAACGACCGCGACGGCGACAACCTTTATACCGACTCGGTCGTGGCGCTCGACGCCGACAGCGGCGTCGTCAAGTGGCACTACCAGTTCACGCCCCACGACACGCACGACTGGGATGCCACGCAGGTACCCGTGCTCGGCGACAAGGTCATCGACGGCGTGAGCCGGAAGGTGCTGATGTTTGCCAACCGTAACGGCTTCTTCTACACCATGGACCGGAGGACCGGGCAGCTGTTGGCCTCGCGGCCGTTCGTGAAGACGACGTGGGCCGAGAAGATCAATGCCGATGGCCGGCCCGCCGTGAAGCCCAACACCGAGCCGAGTGAGAACGGCACCGACGTGTGTCCCGACATCACTGGTGGGACCAACTTCATGTCGCCCGCCTTCAACCCGGTAACGGGACTGTTCTACGTGACGGCGCGCGAGGTGTGTGCGACCTACTTCGGCTGGGAGCAGGAGTTCGTCTCGGGCGAGTACTACTTCGGCGGGGCGGCGCAGCGCACCGACCGCGGGTTCGGTGCGATGCGCGCGATCGAGCCCAGCACGGCAGGCGTGCGGTGGGAGTTCAAGTACTACACGCCGTCGATGGCCGGCGTGCTCTCTACGGCGTCGAACCTGATCTTCGGCGGCGACATGGA
>JANMDX010000080.1:0-4322 GCA_031376505.1 Acidobacteriota bacterium | reverse complement strand
TTCGCCGTGACCGGCCCGTACGCGCTGCTGGCGTCGCGCCTGGCCACTGGCGCGGCGCTGGCGTGGGTGTATCCGCCCGCCATGAAGATTGCCGCCAGCTGGTTTCGCCTGCGTCGTGGCTTCGCACTCGGCGTGCTCGTGGGGGCGCTGACCCTTGGCAAGGCCACGCCGCATCTCGTGACGGCGCTCTTCGGACAGGCATGGCAGACACCGATCGTGTGGACATCACTGCTCGCAGTAGCAGGCGCGCTGGTGGCTCTGCTGGTCGTGCGAGACGGTCCGCTCGTGCCGGCCACGGCGCCCTTCAGCCTGACGGCCATCGGCCGCGCGTTTGCGGTGCGCGACGTGCGGATCGTGACGCTTGGCTACCTGGGACACATGTGGGAGCTCTATGCCATGTGGGCGTGGATTGCGGTGTTTGCCGGCGCGAGCCTGGCGGCCAGCGGCGTTGGCGCGCCTGGCGCGCACGCCTCGTTGGTGGCCTTCGTGGCCATTGGCAGCGGGGCGCTTGGCTGCGCGCTGGCGGGCCGAGTTGCCGATGCGTGGGGCAAGGCCCGCGTGGCACGGCAGGCGCTGCTCGTGTCGGGCGCGTGCTGCCTGGCCACCGCGGCGGTGTATGGGCGCCACCCGGTGTGGCTCTATCTGCTCGTGATCGTTTGGGGCTTCTCGGTGGTGGCCGACTCGGCGCAATTCTCGGCGCTCGTGAGCGAACGCGCGCCGGTCGATGCCCTTGGCACCGCGCTCACGCTGCAGACGTCGCTCGGGTTTCTGCTCACGATGGCCTCAATCGATCTGCTGCCTCGCGTGGCCGGTGCTGTGGGCTGGCGGTGGGCGCCGTGGCTGCTCGCGCTCGGCCCGCTCGCCGGCCTGATGGCCATGAGGCGGCTCGGGCCAGCGGCTCGACGAACAGCGGCTAGGTTCTAGCGGCTAGCGGATAGTGGAGCTCGTGTCTCGCTGCTGAGTTCGACGCATGCCCTTGGCAGCGTGACCGTCGACAGGCTAGCGACTAGCCGCTAGAACCTAGCCGCTAGTCCAAGATTCCGCATTCAGGTGCGCGTCAGCGCACCTGCATCAGCGGAATCTTTCCCTTGTGCTTGATCGCGGTCTCGTGGGCTGACACGGCCGCGCGGATCGCGACGCGTTCGGCCAGGTGAAAAAAGCCGCGGCCCGCCGGCGAATTCGGCTCGGCCACCACGAGCGGAATACCGCGATCACCACCCACGCGGATCGGCTGATACACCGGCAGCCGGCCCAGAAACGGCACGCCCATTTCGGTCGCCAGCTGCTCGCCGCCGCCGTGCCCGAAGATGTCGCTCTCGATGTGGCAGTTGGGGCACGCGTAGTAGCTCATGTTCTCGACGAGCCCGAGCGGCGGGATGCTGAGCTTCTCGTACATCCGCACCGCGCGGCGCGTGTCGGCCAGCGACACGATCTGCGGCGTGGTCACCACGACCGCACCTGCCACCTGCACCGTCTGGCTGAGCGAGAGCGCCACGTCGCCGGTGCCCGGCGGCATGTCGATGATCAGATAGTCGAGGTCTTTCCAGGCCACGTCGGTGAAGAACTGGCGGATGGCGCTGTGCAGCATCGGCCCGCGCCAGATGAGCGCCTGGTCGTCGCTGGCCATGAAGGCCATCGACACGATTTGGACGCCGTACTTCTCGGCGGGCGCGATCTTCTGCCCGTCGGTGCCGAGTTCGGCCGTGAGCCCGAACATGAGCGGCACGTTGGGGCCGTAGACGTCACCGTCGAGAATGCCCACCTTGGCGCCCATCTGCGACAGCGCCAGCGCCAGGTTCACCGACACGGTGCTCTTGCCCACGCCGCCCTTGCCGGCGCCCACGGCAATCACGTTCTTCACGCCCGGGAGCGGCGTCTTGCCGTGTTCGGGCTTGGTGACCGACTTCACGTTGAAGGTCACCGCCATGTCCACACCGGTCACGCCGGACAGCCCGGTCACGGCGGCCTGCGCCTGTTCCTTGAGGCGCTCACGCGCCGGATGCGCGGGCGTGGGCAATTCCAGCGTGAAGCCCACACGACCCTCGGCAACCGTCACCTGCTTGGGCATCCCCAGCGCCACGATGTCCTGCCGGAACTCGGGGTCCATCACGCCCTTGAGCGCGTCGAGCACCTGTCCCGGCTGCAGTCGGTCTGACATCACACGTCCCTCCCGTCTAACCGATCAAGCTTACTCCAGCGTTCCGACGGTGGCGGAAGGGCGGGCCATTGTGTAGACTCCACGGCGCGGCCCGACCCTTCACGCGGCCACAAGAGAGGCTCCGATGGCAGACGACACTACCCCGCCACCGCCACCGCTTCCGACGGGCGGCACCCAGTCGAGCAATCGCGGTGTGATGATCGTGCTCTCCTACCTGTGGCTGCTGGCGCTGGTGCCGCTGCTCGTGGAGAAGGACGACAAGGAAGTGCAGTGGCACGCCAAGCACGGCATCGTGCTGATGCTGGCCGAGATCGTGTTCTGGATTGCCCTCACCATTGTGCAGATGGCGCTCGGCACCATCCTGGGCTGCGTGGTGGGGCTGCTGAGCTTCTTTGTCTGGCTCGGAATCGTCGTGCTCCACATCTTCGCGATCATCAAGGGCGTGAACGGCAGCCGTCTGATCGTGCCGGGCGTGTCGCAGTACGCCGACAAGCTCTAGGCACTGCCCATGGGACGACGCGTCTTCGGCGGCCTCGTCGTGCTGCTGCTGGCCGGCGTGTGGGATCTCACCCGCGCGCCGGAGCAGCAGCTGGGCTCACGGGTAGCCATTGTGGCCGTGCACGGGTATCAGGCAACACTGTCACGCATCTTTGCCACCACGGGCGTGAAGTGCCGGTTCGACCCGACGTGCAGCCATTACGGCGAGGCCGTCCTGAAGCGCTACGGACTTGCACGGGGCGGATGGATGGCGGCCAAGCGTGTGCTTCGGTGCGGTCCGTGGACGCCGATGGGCACACCCGACCCGCCGCCCGCCGGCGCGTAGCGGCGCACCCGGCAGACACTGGAACCGGCTACTTGTCCGGGGGCGGGTCCAGCGGCGGCGCGGGCTGGAACACCTGCCGGCCGTCGTTGTGCAGCAGCACCCAGCAGGCGTAGCCGCCAAGCGCCGTGCCGAACGGCAGCAGCGGCAGATTGCCAATCGCAAGTCCCAGGGCCAGCAGGCGCGCGCGCGGACCATGGCCACTCAAGGCACGTCCCACCCAGGTATGCAGACCGGCCCAGACCAGGGCAATCACCGCCAGCCCGCCCAGGACGACGGCTGTGAATCCCGCGGCCACGTCCGACCCGGTGGCCACCGGGCCAGACACCCGCGCGATCGCGGCGGCGCCGCCGGCAAGCGCCAGGGCCGCGCCACCCACGATCAGGAACACGGCGCCCCACACGCGATAGAGTTGCGCCAGGAAATCGACGTGGCGGGTCACAGCACCGCGACGCGCACTTCGACGTGCGCGCGATGGCCGCGCGGATGCGCCACGCTGAACGAGAAGCGGGCGCCGTCAACCACGCCTGCGGGCACGGTGAGCGTGAGCGGATAGCGCTCCGTCGCCACGCCGGTGCCCTCGCAGGGCGGGCACGACGCGCTCCACGATTCCCCGCGGCCGCCGCAGCCCACGCAGGCGCGCGTGAGTGGGACGTCGAGCGGCACCTTGGTCCCCCGGAAGGCTTGGCCGGGCGAGAGTCGCACGTGGGCCACGAGCGGGAAGACGTCGGTGGTGTCACCGAAGCTGGCGCGCATGCGGCTGATGGGCCCGCGCATCGACGGAAAGTCGATGGCCACTTCGTCGGCCAGCGAACGGCGCAACTCGCCGTCGAACTCCGGTGAGCTCTCGGCTGCCGTCCACGCCTCGTCGACGCTCCAGTAACGCACCTCGGTACCTTAGGAGCCGACCGGCGGGTTGTCAAGGCAACGGCGGTTCACTACCATGGCCACACCATGCAGAAGGAATGTCCCCAATGCGGTGAGTACATGCGGCTCAACCTGCGCGAGGAAATCCGCCACATTCCCGGGTCGTCGCAGGTGCTGAAGACGCCGATCCGCGAGTGGATCTGCCCCGAGTGCGACTACTTCGAGGAAGCGGACCGCGAAACCGACGAGGGCTGAGGCCTGCAAACGACAAAAGGGGCCCCAAGGCCCCTCGGTCGAACACGGGCCGGCTCGCGGCTAGCGCGCGCCGACGGTCAGCATCACTTCGCGACGCAGCGCATCGTCTGCCTCGTCGAAGTTCAGCGCGGTCTCACACTCGTCGCAGAGCACCTCGAACACGGCAGGACGGGTCTCGTCGGTGACCTCGACGTGCGAGTCGTCGAGCTTCACCACGTGCAT
>JANMDX010000061.1:0-2483 GCA_031376505.1 Acidobacteriota bacterium | reverse complement strand
GTCTCGCAGCGCCACCGTGGGGTCGATGCGCGTGGACCCGCGCGCCGGAAGATAACAGGCCAGGATCGCCGCCCCAAACAGCAGGACCGCGGAGAAGGCGAACACCGGCACGTCGCGCGGGCTGACGCCGTGGAGCTGACTCTCGAGAAACCGCGTCAAGCCGATGGCGCCGGCGAGCCCGAGGCCAATGCCCACTCCCGCCGTTCGCACACCCTGAGTCAGCACCATCCGGACGATGGTCTGCCGATCGGCGCCCAGCGCCTGGCGGATCCCGAACTCCCGGACGCGCTGTGCCACGCCAAACGCCACGACGCCGTAGATGCCGATGCCCGAGAGGAGCAGTGCCACGGTTCCGAACAGCGACAACAGGAGCGTCGGAGTCCGTTTCGTCGAGAGCGATTGGCCAATCCATTGGTCCATGGTCCGCACATCGGCAATCGGCAGCTCCGGATCGATCGTTCCCACGGCGGACCGCACCTGCGAGGCGAGCGATGCCGGATCGAGCGTGGTCTTGAGGACGAGGGCCATACTCGGGAGAGGCTGCTGGGTGACCGGATAGTACAGCCGCTCTTTCGTCACCGGCTGGCCGAGGTCAATGCTGTTGATCGTGCCCACGACGCCCACGATGGTCAATGCCGGCGAGGCGCGGCCTCGGCGAATCTGCTGACCGAGCGGGTCCTTGTCGCGAAAGTACCGATCCACCAGATATTGATCGACGACCACGACACGCGGGCTGTCGGGCCCGTCGCCGCCGTTGAAGACGCGGCCCTTGACCAGAGGAATCTGCATGGCGCGGAAGTAGTTGCCGCCGACCACCTCCTGCCGCCCATGCGGCTGCGCTTCCGTCGGACCTGGCGTGTACCCGACGATGCTGTACGAGCCAGAGCCGACCATGCCGTTGAAGGGCACGTTGCTCGTAAGCCCAACGGAGGTGACGCCAGGAATGTGGGCGGCCTCGTCGACCAGGCGCGCCCAGAACGACCGGCGGGCGGTCTCATCCGGATATCTGGTCGCCGGCAGCGCGACCTGTGCCGTCAGCACGTTGTCGGGTGCGAACCCGGAATTCACCTCCTGCACGTGCGTGTAGCTCTTCACCATGAGGCCGGCACCCACGAGCAGCATCAGGGCCAGCGCCACTTCGGCGACCACGAGCCCCGCGCGCGTGACGCCCGTGCCACGCGACGCGGAGCCGCGGGCGCTGTCGTCGCGCAGCACGAGGTTCACGTTCGTTTTCAGCGTGGCCAGCGCCGGCACGAGACCGAATACGACGCCGGTCAGCACCGCCATCGCGAGTGCGAAGACGAGCATCGCGGGATTGAGCGAGACCGACGGCGCACCCGGGAGCTGCTGACCGACAAGGGCAACCAGTCCTCGCACTCCGCCAAGTCCCACGCCCAGGCCAACGACCGATCCGAGCAGCGAGAGGACGAGACCCTCCGTGAGCATCTGTTTGACGAGGTGCCAGCGTCCCGCGCCAATCGCCGAGCGGATCGCCACCTCGCGATAGCGGCCCGTGGCACGCATCAGCAGCAGGTTGGCCACGTTGGCACAGGCGATGAGGAGCACGAGCACGACGCCGATCTGGAGCACCAGGAGCGGCGCCTGCACGTTGCCCACGAGTTGCTCGCGGATGGGCACCGAGATGCCTTTGAATCCGCTGGTCTCTGAAAAGGCTCGTCGTTCTGGTATTCGGTCCAGGGTGTGTTGGACGATCGCCTTCATCTGCGCGTCGAGCTGCTCGCGCGAGGCGCCGGGACCCAGCCGGGCAATCATGGAGCTGAACTCGTTGCCACGCGATCGGTCGGACGTATCGTCCGGCCTGAATGAAAACGGGACCAGCAGCGCCACGTCTCTGGCGGGCAGATCGAAATCCGCCGCCAGCACACCCACGACCCGATGAGACACGCCGTCGAGTCTCACGTCGCGACCGACGATCGAGGGGTCCGCGCCGAACCGCGAGTTCCACAGGGCATAGGTCAGGATGGCGAACTGATCCGCTCCCGTGGTGGCATCCGTCTCCGCAAACGCCCGTCCGAGCGCCGGCGCCCGCCCAAGCGTGGTGAAGAACGACGGCGTGACCCGCAGCGCGCGCAACTGCTCGGGTTGGCCGCCGTCGGTCAGGCTCAGGCTCCGCTGCGTGAACAGCGCGGCGTCTTCGAGCGCCGGCGCCTGCGTCTTGCGGTCGAGGTAGTCAGGAATCGAGACGCCAGCCTGCGGGAGGCCTCCCAGCGGGTAACTGTTCCAGATGAACACCAGCCGGTCCGCATTGGCGTACGGCAGCGGCCGGAGCAGCACTTGGTACAGCAGGCTGAAGATGGCGGTGTTGGCCCCAATCCCAATCGCCAGGGTGAGCACGGCCACGAGTGTGAACAGGGGCTGTCGCCGCAGCCCACGCAGCGCGTACCGCAGGTCTCGCATGGCCGGTTGGACGGTACGGTTTCCGAGAAGGTTGCATCGACGCGGGCGCTGACGTCGAGAGGAGC